>JAEWOP010000138.1 GCA_023399635.1 Pseudomonadota bacterium | reverse complement strand
ACGGTGGAGACGCCGGCCTCCGCCGCGAGCTTCTTCGACGTGATCTTGTCGCCCATGGCCTGGATGGCATTGACCGGCGGTCCGATGAAGGTCACGCCTTCCTTCTCCAGCGCCTCGGCAAAGGCCGGGTTCTCCGACAGGAAGCCGTAGCCCGGATGGACCGCATCGGCACCCGTCTGGCGAATGGCGTCGAGGATCTTGTCGATGACGATGTAGGACTGCGAGGAGGGAGCGGGGCCGATATGCACCGCCTCGTCCGCCTGGCGCACATGCAGCGCATTACGGTCGGCATCGGAATAGACCGCGACGGTGGCGATCCCCATCTTCTTCGCGGTCCGGATGACGCGGCAGGCGATCTCGCCGCGGTTCGCAATGAGGATCTTCTTGATTGTCACCGTCACACCTCGAATACGTCTTCAAACGATTCCGGGAAACTCTGCCGCGCGCCCTTCTCGTTGATCATCAGCAGGGCCTCGTAGGAGGTCGGGTCGAAATCCTTCTCGGCGGGGAGGATCTCGCGACCGAACAGGAGGTTGATGCGCGCGGCGTCGAGATTGCCGCGCTCGAAGGGTTCGTCGCCGAAATGATGCCAGAGGGCATGCAGGAAGGCCGCGTCGATGCGGTGCTCCTTGGTGCCGGGCCTGCCGTGGCGCGGCAGCGCCTTGATCGGCGTCACGCCCTTCGGATTGGCCCGACGGATGGTGAACTGGATGCCGGTGCCCGGCATGCCAGAGGGAAAGCCCCGGTGCTTGGTCATGTCGGGCAGGTTTGCCATTCTCGTCTCCTTCAGACCTTGGCTGCGGGGTCGCCGCCGAACTTGTCCTGGGTCTTCGTCTCGAAGTCCGAGGCGTCGTGGCGCTCGAGCAACTGGCTTGATGGATCACCAGAGGTACGGTTGACCCATGAAGCCGCGCTTCACGCCGGTGCGCTCGCCGACCTGCTTCGTCCAGCGCTGAACGTGCTCGTACTCGTCGACGGACAGGAAATCACCGGCGTCGCCATAGGCATCCTTCAGCGCGAGGCGGCCGTACCATGGCCAGATCGCCATGTCGGCAATCGTGTAGGTGCTGCCGGCCATGTACTCGTTCTCCGCCAGGTGGCGGTTGAGAACGTCCATCTGCCGCTTCACCTCCATGGCGTAGCGGTTGATGGCGTATTCGATCTTAATCGGCGCATAGGCGTAGAAATGCCCGAAACCGCCGCCGAGGAAGGGGGCCGAGCCCATCTGCCAGAACAGCCAGTTCAGCGCCTCGGTGCGTGCCCGCGCTTCGGTCGGCAGGAAGGCGCCGAACTTCTCCGCCAGGTAAACGAGGATCGAGCCGGATTCGAAGACCCGCAGGGGCTTGCCGCCATCCTTCGGGCGGTGGTCCATCAATGCCGGGATCTTGGAGTTCGGGTTGACCTCGACAAAGCCTGAGCCGAACTGGTTGCCATCGCCGATCCGGATCAGCCAGGCATCGTATTCGGCATCCGAATGGCCGGCGGCGAGCAGTTCCTCCAGCATGATGGTCACCTTGACCCCGTTCGGCGTGCCCTGGGAATAGAGCTGCAGCGGATGCTTGCCGACGGGCAGATCCTTGACATGCGTCGCACCCGCGACCGGCCGGTTGATGCTGGCAAACGCGCCACCATTGCCGGGCTCCCAGGTCCAGACCTTCGGCGGGACATAGCCGGCGGGTAGGTTCTTCTCGGGCGGAAACTTCTCAGTGTCGGTCATGGGATCGATCCTTCTCTCAAGGGAGCGTCAGTGGGTGACACCGTTGATATAGGAGCTTTGTCCGCAACCTGCCGCATGCCGCAGCCCTTTTGAAGTTCCGTTCAAAATTATTCAGCCCTTCCGTCCGCGCATCGGCTCGTCAAAGAGGGATCGTGTCATGCTTCTTCCAGTGCGTCGTCACCTGCTTGTTCCGGAGCGAGGCGAAGGCGCGGGCGATGCGGCGGCGGGAGGAATGGGGCATGATCACCTCGTCGATGAAGCCGCGTTCGGCGGCGACGAAGGGATTGGCAAAGCGTTCCTCGTACTCGGCCGTGCGGGCGGCGATCTTCTCTGCGTCGGAAAGCTCCGAGCGGTAGAGGATTTCAGTCGCGCCCTTGGCGCCCATCACCGCGATCTCTGCCGTCGGCCAGGCATAGTTGATGTCCGCGCCGATGTGCTTGGAGGCCATGACGTCATAGGCGCCGCCATAGGCCTTGCGGGTGATGAGGGTCACCATCGGCACGGTCGCTTCCGAATAGGCGAAAAGCAGCTTGGCACCGTGCTTGATGACGCCGCCATATTCCTGCGCCGTGCCCGGAAGGAAGCCCGGCACGTCGACCAGCGTCAGGATCGGGATGGAAAACGCGTCGCAGAAGCGCACGAAACGGGCGCCCTTGCGCGACGAGTCGATGTCGAGGCAGCCGGCAAGCACCATGGGCTGGTTGGCGACGACGCCGACCGTCTGGCCCTCCAGCCGAATGAAGCCGGTGACGATGTTCTTGGCGAAGGCCTCCTGGATCTCGAAGAAGTCGCCCTCGTCGGCGATCGCCGCGATCAGTTCCTTCATGTCGTAAGGCTTCGTCGGGCTGTCCGGGATCAGGCTGTCGAGCCGCATCTCGAGCCGCGACGGGTCGTCGTGGAAGGGCCGCACCGGCGGCTTGTCGCGGTTGTTGAGCGGCAGGAAATCAAAGAGCCGCCGCGTCGCCTCCAGCGCCTCGATGTCGTTCTCGTAGGCGGCATCGGCGACGGAGGATTTCTTCGTGTGCGTGCCGGCGCCGCCGAGCTCTTCCGCGGTGACGATCTCGTTCGTGACGGTCTTCACGACGTCCGGACCGGTGACGAACATGTAGGATGAATCGCGCACCATGAAGATG
>JAEWOP010000042.1 GCA_023399635.1 Pseudomonadota bacterium | reverse complement strand
CCCCGATCGGCGTCGTCGGTAACGACGACGATCTCGCCTGCTTCAAAGGCGCGGATGGCGTCGACGACGCGCTTCTGGTCATAGGCCATGGGAGCTTTCCTTATCGCAGCCGGCCGGTCTGGCCCCGGTCACGGAGATAGTGGTCAACGATGGCGCAAGCCACCATGGCCTCGCCGATCGGAACGGCGCGGATGCCCACGCATGGATCGTGGCGGCCCTTGGTGCGAACGTCGACATTATTGCCATCCGCGTCGATCGATTGCCGCTCTGTGAGGATAGAGGAGGTCGGCTTGATCGCAAAGCGGGCGACGATGGGCTGGCCGGTGGAGATGCCGCCAAGAATGCCGCCGGCGTGGTTGGACAGGAACAGTGGCTTACCGTCATTGCCCATCCGCATCTCGTCGGCATTTTCTTCGCCGGAAAGTTCTGCCGAGGCAAAGCCTTCCCCGATTTCGACACCCTTCACCGCATTGATGGACATCAGCAGGGACGCGATATCCTGGTCGAGCTTGCCATAGATCGGCGCACCAAGGCCGGCTGGCACATTCTCGGCAACCACCTCGATCACGGCGCCGATGGAAGAGCCTGCCTTGCGCACTCTGTCGAGGTCCTCTTCCCATACGGGGACCATCGCAGGATCGGGACAGAAGAAGGGATTCTCGTTGACCTGTGACCAGTCCCAGTTGGCCCGGTTGATCTTGTGCTTGCCGATCTGCACCAGCGCCCCACGAACGACCAGATCCGGAAGAACTTTCCGCGCCACCGCACCGGCTGCGACACGCGCAGCAGTCTCGCGAGCGGACGAACGTCCGCCACCCCGGTAGTCGCGAATGCCGTATTTGAGGTCGTATGTGAAATCGGCATGGCCAGGCCGGTATTGGCGGGCAATCTCGCCATAATCCTTTGAGCGCTGGTCGGTGTTCTCGATCAGCATGGAGATCGGCGTGCCGGTCGTGATCATGGTCTCGCCGTCCGCGTCCAGCATCACGCCGGAGAGAACCTTGACGATGTCTTCCTCACGTCGCTGCGTCACAAAACGGGATTGACCCGGTTTGCGCTTGTCCATCCAGCTTTGGATCTCTGAAAGCGTCAGCCGGACGCCCGGAGGGCAGCCGTCAACGACGCAGCCAAGCGAGGGGCCATGACTTTCACCCCAGGTGGTAACGCGAAAAAGATGGCCGAAGGTGTTGTGGGACATGGCGAACCGTTCGTGGAGGGACGCAAGATCCCGACGCGGCTGTCTTATGGAAAACAGTGCCGAGCGACAAGCCCTTCTTGGGCTTGCGACCTGCCATCAGGCCGCTGCCCGTACCCAGTTCGCCAGCGCCATCCGGGTAAAATCGTCGAAGCCAAGGGGACGCGCAAAGGCGTAGCCCTGCAGCAGATCGCAGCCGAGGTCCCGCAGCATTGCGGCGTGCTGCATTGTTTCCACGCCTTCTGCCACGGTTTCGACCCCCAGCGACCGGGCGATGTCGATGATGGATCGAACAAGTGCACGTTCCTGCGGCGAGTTCAGGATTGGCATCACCAGCTGCCGGTCGATCTTCAGCCGCTTGGGCTTGAGCTTCAAGAGGCTGACGATTGACGTATGACCGGTCCCGAAATCATCGATCTCGATATCAATCCCGAGCGCCTTGATCTGCTCCAGATTGGTGGCGGCGATATCCTCGTGTTCATCCAGGAAGATCGACTCCACCAGCTCGAAGGAAATCTCGCCCGGTCGAATGGGAAGCCCCTGCAGCGTCTCGACAAGCCGTTCGTCATGCAGCCGGCGCGAGGAAACGTTCACGGAAACCTTCGGCAGGCGCAGGCCAAGTTGCGCCCAACGTATCTTGTCGGTCAGCACCGTCTCCAGCACGATATGATCGAGCGTGGCCGCAACGTTCAGATCTTCGGCGATCTTGAGGAAGCGGTCAGGCGCAAGGATCCCGTGGTGCGGGTGCCGCCAGCGCACCAGCGCCTCGACGCCGGTCAGTTCATTGGTCTGCGCATCGAATTGCGGCTGATACCACGTGATGAATTCGCGATTGTCGATTCCGGAAAGGATCTCGTCAGCGGTGCGCTTGTGATTGATGATCTCGGCCTGGAGGCCTGGAGTGAAGAACTCGTAGCGGTTTCGTCCGGTGGCCTTCGCGCGGTACAAGGCAATGTCCGCATTTACCAGAATCCGTCTGGCGTCGATGTTGACCCCGCTCGCCATGGCGATGCCGATCGAAACGCCGCAACGGCACTCGAATCCCTCGAAGTCGATCGGCTGGCGCAACTCGCCGATGATGCGGCTGGCAAGCTGTGCCATCTCCTCATCGCTGCTGCTGCCGCGGGCCAGGATCACGAATTCGTCGCCACCGATGCGAGCCACGATGTCGCTACGGCGGATGTTGCGAGACAAAACCTCAGCCGCATGGATGAGCATGGCGTCGCCTGCGGCATGGCCTAGCGTATCGTTGATCTGCTTGAACCGGTCGAGGTCAAGATGCAGGATGGTGAACTTCTGCCGCTCCTGACGGCTGTCCTGCGAGATCTGGTCAAGCTCTACGTCAAGCTTGCGGCGGTTTGCCAATGAGGTGAGCGGATCATGCAGAGCGTTGTGCTCTATCCGCGACTTTGCGACCTCGAGTTCGGCATTCTTCGCATCCGACTCGGCTTTGGCGGCTTTAAGCTCTGCTGTCAGCAGGGCGTCCTCGGTGACGTCGAAGGCTATTCCGACGATCTTCCTGTAGCCGTTGCGATCCGTCTGCAACTGCCCCACGGAGCGGATGTAGCGCAAGCTACCGTCTGGCATTGGTACGCGCACCATCAGCGCATCCTGGATCTCGGGGCTCAGGAACCGACCCGAGGTCTGCTGCGCAGCGGGGCGATCGTCGGGATGGATGAGGCTGATCCATTGGGTCAGGGTGATGACACCATCGGTATAAGGTATGCCGTACAGCTGACACATCCGCTGGTCCCAACGCTCAATGCCCGTGAACGGATCGAATTCCCACGTACCGCAGCTGTAGGAGGCAAGCGCGAGGTCGAGCTTGTGGGAAAGCTCCTCCAGCTGCTGTTCGCGCTGCGAAAGCTCATCCAGCGCCAGTTCGAGCTCCGCATTCTTGATGTCGCTGACCTCTTTGGCCTGCCGCAGCGTTTGCGTCATCATTTCGTCGGCGGTCACGTCCCAGACGATGCCCGCCGTGCGCATGCTTCCGTCGGGATTGCGGTAGCTGGCGCCTGCAGAGCGCACATGTCGGATTGTCCCGTCTGGCAGGATGACGCGGTAAGTTTCGCTGCAGGGATGCCGTGCGCATGTGCAGGTGAAGAAATGCGCTTCGGCTGAGCCGCGATCGTCAGCGTGGATTGCGGCGAGCCAGTCCTCCAGCCGGTTCTCCAGGCTGCCGGCCAGGCAACCGTGCACAGCGGCGGCGCGTTCATCCCAAAACAGGTGCTGGCCGTCATCGGTGACCTCCCAGATGCCGATATTGGAGGCTTCCATGGCAAGGTTGAACCGCTGAGACAGCTCAAGGAGGTTCGCTTCGCGTGCCTGAAGAGCAATGATATTGCGGTTTCGTTCGCCAATCAAAAGGCTTGCCATCACGATCGGGATGATCAGCGCGAGCCCGCCAAGCGCAAGCGAAAAACGGTAGGCCATCTGGTCAGGAGCATCGACATTCCACCCGCTCTTTGGCACGGCAAGAAGCTGCCACGTCGTATTCGGAACGGCAAGGTTCCATGTGACCGGCGCCCTGTCGTCGATCGAGGCTTCGCCGAAAAAGAGCTGGGCCTCCGTTTGCCCGAGGTCGCGTACTGCAAGTTCCAGCCAATCAAGGCTGGGCATCTGCGCCTCCAATGCGGCCGAGGGCGCGAAACCCACTTCGCGCATCAGTGTATGCTTGTCGATGAAGACAACAACAGATCCCGACGGTTCCGAACCAGCAAGTTCGCCTTCGCTAGGCTGGATCAGCGCAAGGAAGTCCTTGCCGGGAATTGGTGTCAGCATTCGCTGGCGTTCGGCCAGGGGAATGTTCAGAAGCTCGCTCAACTGCGCGCGGGGCTTGTCCGGATGAGCTCCCATCGCAGGGGACGAGGCTCGGCTGAACACGCGCTCAAGCTTGAAACCTGGCGCGAGACCGAACCCGATGACATGCGGGCGCCGTTCCAGCTCCTGCTCTACAAAGCGTTGAAGCGCCTGCGGATCGACAGATTCGCGGCCTGCGATATGGCTGAACCGCTGCGCAGCGGCGGCGTCAATCTCGATCCGCGCCGTCAATCGACGGCCGATCGCCGTGATCGCACTTTGAGTCTGGTTTTGAAGAGCCTGCTGGTATTGCAGCTTGTGGCGTTGGTCGAGAACGAGAGTTACGGCGGCAACGGCCAATGCGATGGAGAGCATTGCCGCAAAGAAGATGTGGTTTTGCCTGAAAAGTCTGTTCAAACGCCCTGCGAGCGACAGCAAGCTTTGCAACCTCATCCACCTTGGCAAGCCAGTCCCCATGCAACTGCTGTATCAGCAGCCGGTTAATGGGGAATTTCGCGGTCGTGGGGATTTGATGAGAATTCCAGGTTTTATGCCACCATTCGAACAGCTCTGCCTGCGCTTTTAGTGAAGCTGCTGTGACCTTGACCGGGCTTAATGATCTGGTCACTAATCATACAAGAAATGTCATGAGCGCGGGCGATTTTCGCCACAATCGGGAGGCTATCTTTGCGTCGTCGAAGCACTTCAAATGCACCCTCGAGAGTCCAGATCATGCGCCTCCTCATAGCCGCTCTGCTTGCCACCGCCAGCATCCTCTCGCCATTGAGCGGCTTTGCCCAGAGCGCAGACGTCGAGGCAACAATTAATGCGGTTGATGTAAACGCGCTTACGCTGACCCTTGATGATGGCGAGACATACAAGCTGCCCGAAGAGTTCAACTTCGATGGCATCGAGGCAGGCGTGAAGGTGGTCGTCTTCTATACGGAGGTCGACGGCGATCGCGTCGTTGACGATCTGGAGATCGTTCAATAGGCATCCTGCCGGTGGGTGCCTCGTTCTAGAACCAGTGTAGAGTTCCTTCGCTGAGATCGGCCTTGAGGATCTTGTCCTGCGGAACCGTCATCGTCGCTGCTTCCTGCTCTGACATATTTGCGACGAGCCGGAAGATCGATCGTACCACGCCGCCATGCGTGACGCAGACGGTAGGTTCCACCAGTTCTCTGAGCCAGGCTCCCACCCGCCAGGACAGAATTTCGTAGCTCTCTGCCAGTGCCCCGGGCGGAATGAAACTCCATTTCTGCTCGGTACGAGCTAGGAGCCGCTCCGGCGCGACCGCCTCCACCTCAGCAAGCGTCTGTCCTTCCCAGTCGCCGAAGGAGAGCTCCATCAGCCGCTCGTCGGTACGATAGGGGAGAGGATCCAAACCCATTGCGATGCGCAGCCGCTCCATCGTCTCCCGCGTTCGCGAAAGAGGGCTCGAGACGAAGTCGAAGCTGGCGATTTCATCCCCCGCCAGATCAAGAAGCGTCTCGCCATTGCGGGTCGCCTGGGAACGGCCGAGCGCATTCAAGCCGATGTCCTGCTGCCCTTGCAGGCGCCCTTCGGCATTCCAGTCCGTCTGGCCGTGTCGGATCACATAGATGAGCACGGCAGAGTTCCCTCTAGGGATCAGTCCTTGACGACGGAGATGTCCGGAGCGTCCACTGCCTTCATCCCCACGACGTGATATCCGCTATCGGCGTGGTGGACTTCACCCGTCACGGATCGCGACAGATCGGACAGCATGTAAAGCCCGACATCGCCGACATCCTCGATCGTAACGGTGCGGCGCAGCGGAGCGTTGTACTCGTTCCACTTCAGAATATAGCGGAAGTCACCGATGCCGGAGGCAGCAAGCGTCTTGATCGGGCCGGCGGAAATTGCGTTGACGCGGATGTTCTTTGGACCGAGATCAACCGCAAGATACTTCACGCTGGCTTCGAGCGCGGCCTTCGCGACACCCATGACATTATAGTTCGGCATGACTTTTTCAGCGCCGTAATATGTCAGGGTCAGCATGGAGCCGCCATCCGTCATCAACTTCTCAGCCCGACGTGCCACCGAGGTGAAGGAATAGACGGAGATGCGCATCGTCTTGTCGAAGTTGTCCGCCGTGGTGTCGACATAGCGGCCGGTCAGTTCGTCTTTGTCGGAGAAGCCGATGGCGTGCACCAGGAAATCGATCTTCCCCCAAAGCTTCTCGATCTCAGCAAAGGCAGCATCGATAGAGGCTTCGTCGCTAACGTCGCAATCACCGGCGACCACTGCGCCGATCTCGGCGGCGAGCGGTTCGACGCGCTTCTTCAGGGCTTCCCCTTGGTAGGTGAAAGCGATCTCGCCACCCTGTGCGTGAATGGCCTTGGCAATTCCCCAGGCGATGGAGCGATTGTTGGCGACGCCCATGATGACGCCGCGTTTACCTGCCATGAGGCCCGAAGCCTGAACCATGCTATGTCCTCTGAGACGAAAGTCGCGCTGAAAAACGAAGGTTGCCTATGGCATAGCCGGATCAACCGTTCAAGTTGCGCTGGATCATCTCGTGTAAGACACCGTAACAATGGGTCAGAAGGTCGAGGCAGGACCCTTCAGATATAAAGGCCTTCGCGCATGTGGCGCATCAGGTCGGTGATCTTTTCGTCCGGCTTCTCGTGCAACAGGACGCGGACCTCGACGATGAGGTTGCCACGACCGCCCTCGCTGTCGTGCAGTCCCAGTCCTTCAAGGACCACTGTCCGGTCGGAGCCGGACCAGGCGGGGACCTCCACAGGCCGGGGCCCTTCGGGCGTTTCAATTTCCTTGCTGGTTCCCAGGACAGCGTCCTCGAGAGAGATTGGAAGGACGGTATGCAGGTCGAAGCCGTCCACCCGGAAGCGGCTGTCTCTTTCAAGGCGCAGTGTCACGAGCAGGTCGCCCCGCAGCATGCCCTGCACCTTGAGGCCTTGGCTTTTCAGCCGCGCCACATGGCCATCCGTCATTCCGGCTTCCAGAGGAAGCTTCACTTCGCGCTCTTCCGGCAGCTTGATCGTCACCAGGCCCAGTTTGAGCAGGTCTTCCAGCGTGGTTCTTGCCTCTACCGCGTGATCGGGTGCCTTCTCCGGCGGCGGTGCCACGCCGCGGATGCGACGCATCAACGAGGCGATGACCTCAACGGCCTGAACGGCGAGAGGCGGGGCTTCGGGCGACACGTCTGGTTTCGCAGTGTCTTCAACGACGTCCTCAGCCGCAGCTGCATTTTGGGTTTGAGATCCGGTTGTTCCAGGCCCCTTGGGATGCGTGGAAGATGCACCACCCGCTGCGCTCTTCGCGTTCGGGTCAGTCTCCTTGCCGCCTGCAGCCGCCCCGAATATCCGTTCGACCATGTCTTCGGGTGCTTCGCCGGCCGAACTTGCCTGAGCCTGCGCTCGCTGCGCATTTGCCCGGGCGAGTTCCTCCATCACCTTTTCGGCCTTGGCGCGGGCGGCCTTGGCGCGCTCCGCCGCCTCACGTGCTGCCTGTCTTTGCTGCAGGATGGTCTGATGCGCGTCCACCGCCCGGTCATAGCGCTTACGGCGCTCCGGGTCCTTCAGAACCTCGTAGGCCCGACCGATCTCGGCAAAACGGCTGGATGCTGCTGGATCATCCTGATTGTGATCAGGGTGAACAGATTTGGCCTTTGTGCGCCATGCCGACTTGATCTCGTCGGGATCTGCATTCCGCTGAACACCAAGTACAGAATATGGATCGCGCATCGATGGCCACCGGTTCAACTGGGCGGAGGGAGGCCTCACTTGGCGCCCCCACGCCCGCAACAACGCAGGCAAGACTCTGCAGGTTCCTCAACCCACGGCCCTACCTTTGCTAAGGAGGTTATCAGCACACGTGTGAATCAGTGGTTACGGGACGGTTGCCCTGCACAGTAGGGTTAAAGATCTACTGACGATTGAAAGCTGTCAGTAACCAGTCGCCGCTGCCGGTCAGGCAGGCTTGGCCGGAAAACATCGCGATCCCATCAAAGGAATGGCGCGTGGTGGTAAACTCCCGGCAGACCTGACCCTGATTGCGTGCTTCCTTGATCGTCGAGACTACGCCCGCGCTTCCGGTTGCGGCATTGGCCCAAGGGAGGGGTGCTTCACCGATCTTGGCAAGATCGGCGGAGGTGACGGCATTGCGGACGGTCGCCTCGTCGGAAAGCGCAGTCGTGGTGGAAGCCGCCGTGGGAACGGCGTTGGTGGAAAGCGAGCGATCCACCTTGGCGCCACCGAAGAGGTCGAGACTGCTTGTGCAGGAAACTGTGGTCAGGCCAACCAATGCCAGGGCGAGCATGTGGGCGACCTTCAGCATCGCCCTCTTTGAGCGGTCGTTCGACTTTGCTATCAGTAGCACCTTGCGTCCTGTCCGGGATGAGTCACGGGCGAATTCACCAGTCGGGAGTAATTTAGTCAATATGTCTGAGAGTGGGTTAACAAGCGGTGACTTCAGTGACGAGAACGAACCTTTCGCTCTGTTTGGAAAATGGCTGAAAGAGGCGGAGGTTTCGGAGGTCAACGATCCCAATGCAGTTGCGCTCGCGACGGTGGACGAAGAAGGGATGCCGAACGTCCGCATGGTCCTGCTCAAGGGCTATGACGAGAGCGGCTTCGTCTTCTACACCAACTTTGAAAGCCAGAAGGGCCAGGAGATCTTAGGGCAAAGGAAGGCCGCCATGTGCTTCCACTGGAAGTCGCTTCGGCGCCAGGTGCGCCTGCGGGGGGAGGTGGAGATTGTCACCGATGCCGAGGCCGATGCCTATTACGCCACCCGCCCCCGCGGCAGCCGGATAGGGGCCTGGGCCTCCAGACAGTCCCGGCCGCTGGAGGGACGTTTCGCTCTCGAAAAGGCAGTGGCCGAGTTTACGGCACGATATGCGATCGGCGAGATCCCGCGGCCATCGCACTGGTCCGGTTTTCGCATCAAGCCGATCTCGATCGAGTTCTGGCATGACAGGCCATTCCGTCTTCACGATCGCATCGAATTCCGCCGTTCTTCCTCGGAAGGAGAATGGAAGAAGGTCAGGATGTACCCGTGACTTGCCGGCGCTGAGCAAGCGCGAACGGGATGCCGGAGGCGAGCGCCGCTACATATTTCCGTTTTTGGAAGTGACCGTTCAGCGAGATCCTGGGCAAACCCGTCAGCGTACCTAGAGAGGCGTCTGTTAGCGTTCCTGGCTGGGTCGTTACCGCGACGGAGAAGCCAAGTTCGGCTGCGATAGCCACATCCCGTGGCGAGACGGCCTGCTTCATTCCGTAAGGGAAGGCAAAGGTGGTAGGCCGGGTGCCGGTCAGCGCTTCAAGCCAGTCGGCCGACTGCATCATCTCCACCCGTGCCTCATCATCTGGGAGACGGCTGATTGCTCGATGGCTGACCGTATGGGCACCAAGCGAGGCAAGCGGATGCGTGATGAGCCGCAACAACGCGTCTCGCCCCATCACCAGCCGGGCGGCGATCTCCAATGGATCAATCCCATGCCGCCGAGCAAGAGAATCGATGGCGGCCACGGCCTCTGCCTCATCGTGCTGCCATACGAAGCGGGCGAAACGATCGAAACAGTCAAAGACGCGTGACGGAACCAAGTCGACC
The DNA here is from genome assembly GCA_023399635.1 of Pseudomonadota bacterium. GTDB lineage: Bacteria > Pseudomonadota > Alphaproteobacteria > Rhizobiales > Rhizobiaceae > Neorhizobium. Next base: position 5,451 of record JAEWOP010000042.1, on the reverse strand, counting down.
GTCTCAGACCCGTTGCCGAAATCGAACTCCAGCCGGTCCAACCGCGGCAGGAGTTCTCCCAGTGTTTCCCACCACAGGGAGCGGGAGCGTTCGGCAAAGCCGCGGGTGATGAAGACAGTGAAAGGCACGCTGTGGCGCTCGAATACCGGCACGGCATACTGCGCATTGTTGTGGTAGCCATCATCGAGGGTGAAGACGGCGAACCGCCTTTTCTCCACCGAACTCAAGCGTGCAGGCACGTCTTCGAGCCGCACGAAATCATAACCGTCCGCACGAAGCTGGATGATCGCCGCGTCTAAGAATTCTGGCGTCACCTCAAGATGAGCGTTCGGCGCAAACGGTCGATCAGGCGCAGGACGAACATGATGCAGCGTAAAGATCGCGCCGCGCCCTCGGCTGGTCGCCATCACACCTGCGCGGGAGGCAAGATAGGCGGCGTTCAATACTGCAGCGATACCATTGCGCTTTCCACCTCGGCGCAACGCACTCTTCGCCCTGTTGCGGATATTGATGATGCTCACGTCCCGTTCCTCCACGGCCGGAAGATAGGAGCGCAACCTTAAGTATCGTTGAATGTCTGCAAACGGTCACTGCATCAAGGGTTTGTGGGGTCGCTCGAGCATCGCCCGAACTCCCGTTCTCCCAGATCTCATCTGCCAACGTGGCTCAGGTTCGCGTGCCGCCTACCGTCACCTGGTCCATCCGCAGGTGCGGCTGGCCGACCCCTACAGGCACCCATTGGCCGGCCTTGCCGCAATTGCCGATGCCGGTGTCGAGCTTTGGATCGTTGCCGACCATCGAGACGCGCTTCATCGCCTCTGGTCCGTTGCCGATCAGCATGGCACCCTTGATCGCCGGCCCGATCTTGCCGTCCTCGATCATATAAGCCTCGGTGCAGCCGAAGACGAATTTGCCGGACGTGATGTCCACCTGTCCGCCTCCGAAGGAAACGGCGTAGATGCCTTTCTTCACCGAGGCGATCATTTCTTCCGGCGTCTTGTCGCCTGAGAGCATGTAGGTGTTGGTCATACGCGGCATCGGCACGTGGGAGTAGCCCTGGCGGCGGCCGTTGCCGGTCGGCTTCATGCCCATCAGACGGGCGTTTTGCCGGTCCTGCATGTAGCCGACCAGTCTGCCCTTCTCGATCAGCACGTTGTAGGCAGACGGCGTGCCCTCGTCATCGACAGTGATCGAGCCACGCCGGTTGTCGATCGTGCCATCATCGACCACGGTGACGTTCGGCGAAGCGACCATTTCGCCCATCAGTCCCGCAAATGCCGAGGTCTTCTTGCGGTTGAAGTCGCCTTCAAGGCCGTGTCCGACCGCCTCGTGCAGCATCACCCCGGGCCAGCCATTGCCCAGCACGACGTCCATGGTGCCGGCGGGCGCATCGATGGCTTCAAGGTTGACGAGCGCCTGGCGAAGCGCCTCGTCGGCGCCCGTCTGCCAGTTGCCGGATGCCACGAAGTCGCCGAAGCCCATGCGGCCGCCGGTGCCAAACGAGCCGGACTCCTGCCGGTCACCCTCGCCAACCACAACGGAGATATTGACGCGCGTCATCGGACGGATGTCCTGGACGCGATGGCCGTCCGCCCGCAGGATATCGACGACCTGCCAGCTTGCAGCTGCCGTCGCTGTCACCTGACGAACCTTTGGATCCTTGTTGCGCAGATAGGCATCGATCTCGGTCAGAAGCTTGACCTTCTCCTCAAAGCTCGGCTGACCGATCGGATTTTCGTCTCCGTAATACTTCTTGTTGGTGCGCTGCGGAGCGGCAGCATAGGAGCCAGAGTAACCGGCCGTGACCGCACGCACCGCGTCGGCGGCGCGCTCCAGTGCGGCAGAAGACAGTTCGCCGGAGTGGGCATATCCCACCGCTTCGCCGGCAACTGAACGGAGACCAAAGCCCTGGTCTGTATTGAAGCTGCCACCCTTCAGCCGGCCGTTGTCGAACGTCAGCGATTCCGCCTGTGCATGCTCGACAAACAACTCCCCATCATCAGCGCCTGAGAGGGTCTCGGCGAGAATGCGCCGCAGACGGGTCTCGTCGCAGTCGAAAAGGTTCAGAAGGTCGGTATTCATGAAAGGCTCCTTCGCTCCTTGTGGCGTCCAAGGGCGTTCCCGCCGATGTAGGTCCCGGCGTCCGCGGAAGCAAGGTTAGGGGAGGGCGTCGTAGCCGGGAGCAAAGCCGTTAAGCTCGATCGGGATACCGACGCGATCCTGATCCACCGATTCCCGCAGGGCAAACACAGCGTTCTTGCCAGCTCTCAGGATCCGCATCAGTTCGTCGTCGATCTCCACCTCGACATAGCAGCCTTCGGAGAAGCAGCGGGTGAAGTAGGCCCGCCCGATATTGTTGTTATCGACGAACAGTTCCATGCCATCCTTCAGGAGCACGCCGAGCGGCGCCAGAATGCGCAGGATCTTCGACTTGCGGTCGGCCGTCTTCAGTACGACGACAGAAAGGCCAACCTCCGGACGGTCCTCGGCGATCACGTTCTGCATCAGCGCGCATTGTTCGGTGGAGGCGCCGGCAGGGCGGTCACAGATGATCGACCACGCCCCATGATTACCCCTCACGGTCCCCGGTTGCTGCTGCGGCGCGCCCGGCTGCGGTACCCGGTCTTCCGTCGGCGCCTGCGGAGCCGGTGCTACCGGCTCCTGTGCACGTGCAGGAAGCAACGCGCCGACGAATGTGACGGCAAGGCAGGCGGCAAATATCGCGGAACGGCCCATGGAACCCCCAGGTAGGCGAATCGGTACGGCTATTCATGGCGTCGGCTGCCGGGAATGAAAAGCCCCGACCTCATTCCAACCGAGTGAGGCGAAAATGGGACCCGCAGCGACTGCGCGTCCGTATGCTGATAAGAAAAGAGAAAAAGGTTCCAGGATCGGTCTTTGACAAAGGGCAAAAATGCCGCACGGGGTTTCTCCGGCAGATATTGCGGCGGCCGACAAACTGTGATTGAAGCAGACCACATAGCCTGGATTCTGCGTTTCGATTTGATTGAGATCAAACGCTTGAGGAGAATAGTTGTGATGAACAGAGCTTTTGCAGTGATGACGGCGCTCATCTGTCTGCTCTTTGCCTCTGCCGGTTTTGCTGATCAGCCGACGCCGTGGCAGGTAGACATGCAGGCGCCGGTTGGCGAAATTATGCAGGAAATCAAGTGGTTCAATAACTACACCTTGTGGTTCATTGTGCCGATCACCTTCCTGGTGCTGATCCTGCTCGTGGTGGTCGTCGTGAAGTTTCGCGCCAGCGCCAATCCGGTGCCTTCGCGCACCAGCCACAACACGATGATTGAGGTCATCTGGACCATCGGGCCGGTGCTCATTCTCTTCTTCATCGCCATTCCCTCCTTCAATCTCTTGAATGCTCAGCTGACGATGCCGACCAACCCTGACCTGACGGTCAAGGCGACGGCGACGCAATGGCTCTGGAGCTACGAATACGAAGGTGGGGAAACGCCTCTCGCATTTGACTCCTACATGCTGAAGGATGAAGATCGGGCAGCGATCGGCAAGGAAGACGTTGCTGCCTATCCCCGTCTTCTCGCGGTCGATAACGAGATGGTCGTGCCAGTCAACAAGACGGTCCGTCTTCTCGTGACTGCCGCTCCGACGGATGTCATCCACGCCTTCGCGATGCCTGCATTCGGTCTGAAACTCGACGCCGTGCCGGGCCGTTTGAACGAGACCTGGTTCCGGGCAGACAAGGAAGGCATGTATTACGGTCAGTGCTCCGAGCTCTGCGGCAAGGATCATGCTTACATGCCGATCGGCATCCGCGTCGTGTCCGAGGAGCAGTACGCGACCTGGCTGGCTGCGGCGCAGCAGGATCTCCCAGGCGCCAACCGCGCGCTGATGGCGTCCGTAGGCGAGTCGGCTGATGCCGTCCGTGTTGCGGCGACTGAAAACAACTAACGAGGAGTGAGGACAATGGCTGCACCAACCGCTCACGACGACGCCCATATCCGCACTGCCTCGCATGATGATGCGCATGCCCACGGGCATCACGATCACAAGCCTGGTTTCTTTGCTCGCTGGTTCCTGTCGACGAACCACAAGGACATTGGCACCCTATACCTGATGTTCGCGATCATGGCCGGCATCATCGGCGGTCTTCTTTCCGTCGTCATGCGTATGGAGCTGCAGGAGCCCGGCATCCAGATCTTCCACGGCCTGGCCTCCATGGTCTATGGCTTCGAGGGCGATGCCGCGATCGATGGCGGCAAGCACATGTATAATGTGTTCACCACGGCTCACGCTCTCGTCATGATCTTCTTCATGGTCATGCCGGCGCTGATCGGCGGATTCGCCAACTGGATGATCCCAATCATGATCGGTGCGCCGGACATGGCTTTCCCGCGCTTGAACAACATCTCCTTCTGGCTGCTGCCGCCCGCATTCCTGCTGCTGATGCTGTCGCTCTTCGTTGAAGGCCCGGCCGGCGCCTATGGTGCAGGGGGTGGCTGGACGCTTTATCCTCCGCTCTCAACCGCGGGGCATCCAGGTCCGGCAATCGATCTGGCGATTTTTGCGCTGCACGTATCCGGCGCCTCGTCGATCCTTGGTGCAATCAACTTCATCACCACGATCCTCAACATGCGCGCGCCGGGCATGACCATCCACAAGATGCCGCTCTTTGCATGGGCGGTGCTTGTGACGGCCTTCCTGCTCTTGCTCTCCCTGCCTGTTCTGGCTGGTGGCATCACGATGCTTCTGACTGACCGCAACTTCGGCACGACCTTCTTCGCGCCTGAAGGCGGTGGCGACCCGATCCTTTACCAGCACCTGTTCTGGTTCTTCGGTCACCCTGAAGTGTACATCCTGATCCTGCCTGGCTTCGGCATCATCAGCCACATCATTTCGACCTTCTCGAGAAAGCCCGTCTTCGGCTATCTCGGCATGGCCTACGCCATGGTGGCGATCGGCGCCGTCGGCTTCATCGTCTGGGCCCACCACATGTACACGGTCGGCCTGTCGCTCGATGCTCAGCGCTACTTCGTCTTTGCGACGATGGTGATCGCTGTTCCGACGGGCATCAAGATCTTCTCGTGGATCGCGACGATGTGGGGCGGCTCGCTCACCTTCCGCACGCCGATGATCTGGGCGATCGGATTCATCTTCCTCTTCACCGTCGGTGGCGTCACGGGCGTCCAGCTCGCCAATGCCGGCCTCGACCGTTCGCTGCATGACACCTACTACGTGGTTGCTCACTTCCACTACGTCTTGTCGCTCGGCGCCGTGTTCGCGATCTTCGCAGCCTGGTACTACTGGTTCCCGAAGATGAGCGGTTACATGTATTCCGAAATGCTCGGTAACCTGCACTTCTGGGTCATGTTCGTTGGCGTGAACCTTGTGTTCTTCCCGCAGCACTTCCTCGGCCTCGCCGGCATGCCGCGCCGCTACATCGACTATCCGGATGCCTATGCCGGCTGGAACTAT
>JAEWOP010000041.1 GCA_023399635.1 Pseudomonadota bacterium | reverse complement strand
CCGATGACCTTGAAGCGCTCCTCGCCATCGATCTCCCGGATCGACGGCAGAACGAGATGGTTCATGTCCTCAAGGATCCGGTCGCCGAAGCTGAGCGACAAGCCGTGCTTCTCGCGGTTGATGGAATCCTTCGCAGGGTCAAACCGTGGCGTCACGTGAGATCCAGTATACGGAAATTCCGTATTTGCGCAAGTAACACCCTACCGCCGCGCCCACCATACCAGCACCATTCCCGCCAGAGCCAGGATCGCGCCGTAGAGGATCCAGGGTGACTGGTCGATCATGAAGCTTGAGGCCGGATAAGGAAAGATGCCGCTGCCCTGGGCCATCCAGAGGAGGCCCATCAGGATGGCGAGGCCGCCGATCACGATGCCGAGACGCTTCATGGGCGTCCTCCCGCAGGATGGATCAGGATTCGCCGAGGAACTGGTCGTCGCCAAACGTCGGATCGCCGGGCTTGTCATGCAGCAGCTTCCACGAGCCGATCAGCACGATCAGGCCGAAGGCGACGACCAGAGAGCCGTTGATCGTCCAGACGCTGAGTTCGCTCATGAAGCCTGTCGCCGGCAGTTGGATGATGCCCGTGCCGTGGCCGACCCAGGCGAGGCCGACGACGATGATCGCAAGCCCTGCCGCGACCATCCAGTTCCTGATCTTCTCCAAGCTTCCCTCCCGTGGAGCAATTTGTCGCACCCACGTTAGCAGAGATAGATCCGGATTCCAGCGGTTTCGGGAGATCTTGATGATCGTCAAGTCCCGCGCGGCTGTTCCTCCGCACGGGACTGGGAAGCGTCAGATCGACTTCGAGGCGCCGCCGTCCACCCGCAGCATCGTGCCGGTGACGTAGCTGGCCGGGACGGAGCAGAGGAAGGCACCTGCGGCGCCGAACTCCTCGACCGTGCCGAGGCGACCCGCGGGGATGCTCTTGACCGACGCAGCGCGGATCTCTTCGATCGGCTTGCCTTGGCGCTTGGCATTGGCGCCGTCGAGTTCATCGATCCGGTCGGTATGGATGCGGCCCGGCAGGAGCATGTTTGCGGTGATGCCCTGTCCGGCGACTTCCGCCGACAATGTCTTGTTCCAGCCGGCCAGGGCGCCGCGCAGCGTGTTGGACAGCGCAAGATTGGGGATGGGCTCGAAGACGCCAGACGATGCGACAGTCAGGATCCGGCCGAACCCCTGTTCCTTCATCTGCGGCAGCAAGGCGTTCGTGAGCGTGATGACCCGCAGCACCATGGACTGGAAATAGGTTTCAAGCTTGTCGGCGGTCATTTCGTCCGATGTGCCGGGCGTCGGGCCGCCCGTGTTGTTGACCAGGATGTCGATGCCGCCGAGCTTCTCCTTCACCGCGCTCACCATGGTTTCGACGAAGTTATCGTCGGCGAGATCACCCCAGACCCAATCGGCCTTGCCCTTGCCTTCGGCATTAATCGCTTCGCAATTTGCTGCCAGCCGGTCCCCCGAGCGGCCAACGAGAAGCACGTTGGCGCCTTCGCGTGCGAGAGCCGTGGCGATGCCGAGGCCGAGGCCGCGGGAGGAGGCGAGCACGAGCGCGCGTTTGCCGGTGAGTCCGAGATCCATGGTGGGTCCTTCCAATGCTGATTTGCCGTTGCGTGACGCTAGCAAGCCGGCGGGCTGCTTGCAAAGCCCGTTGCGACTGAAAGCTGGCGTGTCTCTTTGACATTTGCCCTTTCCCCCAGTAGGAACCGCGCCATGTAGAGCTGCGAGAGTTGCAGCCATGCGCCACGGCGCACGAAACATCCGAAAGACCAGACAAAGATGACCGACTACGAAGGCGCCGTTCCGGCGATCGCCAAGGCATTGGCGAAACGCGGCTACGCGACCCTTACTCCCGTGCAGCAGGCCATGCTCGACCCGAAGCTCGCCACGTCCGATGCGCTGGTTTCGGCGCAGACGGGATCCGGCAAGACCGTCGCCTTTGGTATCGCGATGGCGCCGACGTTGCTGGACGACGGCGAACGCTTCGACCGTGCCGGCGCGCCGCTGGCCCTGGTGATCGCGCCAACGCGCGAACTCGCCATGCAGGTGAACCGCGAGCTCACCTGGCTCTACGAGATGACCGGTGCGGTGATCGCAAGCTGCGTCGGCGGCATGGACATCCGCAGCGAGCGGCGGGCGCTGGAGCGCGGCGCCCATATCGTCGTCGGCACGCCCGGCCGCATCTGCGACCACATCCGCCGCAATGCGCTGGACATGTCGGAGCTTCGGGTCGCGGTGCTCGACGAGGCGGACGAGATGCTCGACCTCGGCTTTCGCGAGGACCTGGAATTCATCCTCGACGCAGCACCGGAGGGCCGGCGAACGCTGATGTTCTCGGCGACGGTACCGTCTGGGATCGCCAAGCTTGCGAAACGCTACCAGCGCGATGCGGTGCGCATCTCCACGGCGACAGAAGAAAAGCAGCATGCCGACATCGAGTACCGGGCACTGCTCGTTGCTCCCTCCGACCGCGAGAACGCGATCATCAATGCCTTGCGCTTCTATGATGCGAAGAATGCGATCGTCTTCTGTTCGACCCGCGCGGCGGTAAACCACCTGACGGCACGCTTCAACAACCGCAACTTCGACGTCGTGGCGCTTTCCGGCGAACTGACGCAGAACGAGCGCACGCACGCGCTGCAGGCGATGCGCGACGGCCGCGCCCGTGTCTGCATCGCCACCGACGTCGCCGCCCGCGGCATCGACCTGCCGGGGCTCGACCTGGTCATTCATGCTGACCTGCCGACAAATTCCGAAACGCTGCTGCACCGCTCTGGCCGCACGGGCCGTGCCGGCAACAAGGGCGTGAGCGCGCTGATCGTGCCGGTCAACCAGCGTCGCAAGGCAGAGCGCCTGCTGGCGGGCGCCGATGTGACGCCGACCTGGGCGCATCCGCCATCCGCCGACGAGGTGATTGCGCGCGACCAGGAGCGCCTTCTGGCCGATCCGGTCTTCGACGAGGCGCCGCGCGAGGAAGAGCAGGAACTGATTGCCCGTCTGGTGGAAACCTACGGTGCGGACAAGCTCGCCGCCGCTTTCGTCAACCTGCACCGGGCGAAGAACGCGGCACCCGAGGACCTGATTCCCGTCTCGCTTGATCCCGGCGCCCGTAAGCCACGTGACGGGGCGCAGGGTGATCCGGCATCCCGCCCTTTAACACCCCGCGGTGACTTTGGCCCCGCCGTCTGGTTCTCGCTTTCGGTTGGCCGCAAGCAGCGCGCCGAACCTCGCTGGCTGATCCCGACCATCTGCCGCAACGGCGATCTCTCCAAGAACGAGATTGGCGCGATCAAGATGCAGGCGGACGAGACTTTCGTGGAAATCGCCGCCGAACATGCCGACCGCTTCATGGCGAAGCTTGGCAAGGACCGGATGATGGACCGCGGCATCCGTGTAACCCGCCTGGACCGGGCGCCGGACTTCAGCAAGTTTACCCGAGGTGGTGACGACGAGGCCCCGCGCCGCGATGGTCCGCGGATGGACAAGCCGTGGAAGAACAAGAAGTCCGGAGAAGGCGATGCTGGCGAACGGTTCGGCAAGGCCAAGCCCTTCCGCGAAAAAGCCGCTGGCGATGCGCCGCGCAAGGATTGGAAGCCGAAGGTCAAGTCCAATGACGACGTCCGCAGCCTTGATGACGAAGTCTGGGGGGATGCGAAGCCAAGGAGCGCCGCTCCAAAGGGCAAGGGTACCCGTGACGAACGCGCTGCTGCTCCTGCCGGCAAGCCCTTCAAGAAGAGTGGTGGCAAGCCCTTCGGAGACAAACCGTTCAAGGGCAAGTCCTCCGGCAAGAATTCGGGCAGCAACCGCTTCAAAGGCAAGGGGAACGACCGCGACCGGTGACCGGTGACCTCAGAAGGGCACCTTGCCCGGATTGAACAAGCCCTTCGGGTCGATCGCCTGCTTTAGCACGCGTGCCAGCGCCTGCTTCTCCTTCGAGGTGAAGGTCTCGTAGCCGTGGCGCTTCTCTAGCCCCACCCCATGCTCGGCGGAAAAACTGCCGCCGGCTTCCCGGATGCCGCTGTAGACCGCGTCTTCAACGGCACGTAGTTCATCCTGCGGCAGCGGCCCGCGCTTGATCAGAGTCAGGTGCAGGTTGCCATCGGCGATGTGGCCATAGACATAGGCCGCGTAGGTGGGGTCGATGGCCTTCAGCCGGCTCTCCAACTGAGCGACATAGGCGTCGAGATGGGTCGGCGGAACGGAGACGTCAAAGGAGGCGGCTTCGGGAATCTCGGCATAGTAGAAGCCGGAATCCTCACGGATGTCCCAGAAGCGCCGGGTCTGGTCGAGCGACTGGGCAACGATCCCGCCCTTGAGCGCAAGGGGCTCCCAAAGCTCCGCGAGCTGTTCCTCCAGCGCGGCCGCAGCGGCATCGACGCTTTCTGCCGATATTTCGATCAGAAGTGCGGCGGCATCCTCTTCCAGCCATGACAGATCGAGGCCCTTCAGCCGAGCATGATCGCGAATATAGCGCGGCCACATCATCTCGGCCGCCTCCAGCGTGACGTTCGGCAGCGTTCGCAGACGGCGGACGACGGCAAGCGCCGCGCCGGTATCCGCAACGCCGAGCATGGCAGTTGCGCGATAAGGCCGTTGCGGCTCGAGCTTCAGGACCACCTTGGTGACGAAGCCGAAGGCGCCCTCGCCACCGATGAACAGCTGTTTCAGGTCCGGGCCGGCGGAAACCTTCACGACGCGCGTCAGGTCGGAATAGATCTCGCCGGACGGCAGGACCGCCTCCAGCCCCAGCACCTGGTGGCGCATCACGCCATTACGGAAGGCGAGGATGCCGCCGGCATTGGTGGAGACCATCCCGCCGATGGTGGCGGAGCCGCGCGAGCCGAGGTCAATGCCGGTAGTAAGGCCGTGTTGTGCGGCGGCCTGCTGCAGGGCTTCGAGCGTGACGCCTGCTTCCAACGTCGCCGTCATCTCCTCGGGCTCAATGGAGAGGATGCGGTTCAGGCGCGACGTGGATAGGATCACGTCGCCAGGGCGGCTGACATTGCCGCCCACCAACCCGGTGAGGCCACCTTGGGGAACGATAGAGACATCGTTCTCTCCGCACCAGCCGATCAAGGCGACCGCTGCCTCTGCAGTGGCGGGCTGCGCGAGCACACCGGCGCAGAAATTCTGCGGATGCTCGCCGGGGTGGCGCCCTCGAAGATCCTGTTCCGAAAGGATGCCGAGCTCCGGATGAAGCGTGCATAGGCGGCGATAAACTTCATCGGGCGCCAGCGTTGCGGCCTTTGATAAGGGCATTCAAGTTGACTCTGATTAGAACGACGATGGTCGTCTTAGCACCGCAGCGTCGGTCGGCAAGATCCCATCACCGCTTCACCGGTCAGCAGCTTGATTTTCGACAGCACGTCGCTATCCTTACGTTCACGTAAAGGTAAGCGACGCGGCCGTGAAGCGGAAAGAGCTGTTGCTTATTTGAAGGTCGACAATCGCTTCGGCTTTTGCGAATTAGGTTGTCAGACAACTAGGTGCCGGGGAGGCCGGCGAGCGGAGCAGGTGATGAGCGAGCTAATGGAACTGCCTGAACGGGAGAGCATGGAATTCGACGTCGTGATCGTCGGCGCAGGGCCGGCCGGTCTTTCGGCGGCGATCCGGCTGAAGCAGCTTAATCCGGATCTCGCCGTGGTCGTACTGGAGAAGGGTGCCGAGGTCGGCGCGCATGTCTTGTCAGGCGCGGTGGTGGACCCGAGCGGCATCGACAGGCTGTTGCCGGGTTGGCGTGAAGAAGAAGGGCATCCATTCACGACGCCCGTCACCGACGACCAGTTCCTGTTCCTCGGCCCTGCCGGATCGGTTCGCTTGCCGAATGCACTGATGCCGCCGCTGATGAACAACCACGGCAATTACATCGTTTCGCTTGGCCTCGTCTGTCGATGGCTGGCGGAGAAAGCCGAGGCGCTTGGCGTCGAGATCTATCCGGGCTTCGCTGCAACCGAGCTTCTGTATGACGAAAGCGGCGCCGTCCGCGGCGTGGCGACCGGCGACATGGGCATCGAGCGGAACGGGCAGCCGGGCCCGAACTTCACGCGCGGCATGGAATTGCACGGCAAGTACGTGCTGATCGGCGAGGGCGTGCGCGGGTCGTTGGCCAAGCAGTTGATCGCCAAGTTCAAGCTGGATGAAGGCCGCGAACCGCAGAAATACGGCATTGGCTTGAAAGAACTCTGGGAAGTGAAGCCGGAGAACCACAAGCCGGGTCTCGTGCAGCACTCCTTCGGCTGGCCTCTCGGATTGAAGACTGGTGGCGGCTCTTTCCTGTATCACCTGCACGACAATCTTGTCGCCGTCGGCTTCGTCGTCCACCTGAACTACAAGAACCCCTATCTCTACCCGTTCGAGGAATTCCAGCGCTTCAAGACGCATGAGGCGATCCGTGGCACCTTTGAAGGCGCAAAGCGGATCTCCTATGGCGCGCGCGCCATCACGGAAGGCGGCTATCAGTCCGTGCCGAAGCTTTCCTTCCCGGGCGGCGCGCTGATCGGCTGTTCGGCCGGTATGGTCAACGTGCCGCGCATCAAGGGCAGCCATAATGCGGTGCATTCGGGGATGCTGGCCGCCGAGAAGATCGCGGAAGCGATTGCTGCGGGCCGCGCCAATGACGAAGTGGTTGAGATCGAGAACGAGTGGCGCGACAGCGCCATCGGCAAGGACCTGAAGCGGGTGCGCAACGTCAAGCCGCTGTGGTCGAAGTTCGGCACAGCACTTGGTGTCGGTCTCGGCGGGATCGATATGTGGACCAACCAGATCTTCGGCTTTTCCTTCTTCGGCACGCTGAAGCACGGCAAGACCGATGCGGAGAGCCTCGAGCCGGCCGCCAAGCACAAGCCGATCGCCTATCCCAAGCCGGATGGCGTCCTGACTTTCGATCGGCTGTCTTCGGTCTTCCTGTCCAACACCAACCATGAGGAGGACCAGCCGGTCCACCTGCAGGTAAAGGACATGGAACTGCAGAAGCGCTCTGAACTTGGCGTCTACGCCGGGCCTTCAACGCGCTACTGTCCGGCCGGTGTCTATGAGTGGGTCGAGAAGGACGGGGAGGAGGTCTATGTGATCAACGCGCAGAACTGCGTCCACTGCAAGACCTGCGACATCAAGGACCCCAACCAGAACATCAACTGGGTGCCGCCGCAGGGCGGCGAGGGGCCCGTCTACCCGAGCATGTAAGTCGGCCCAACTGTGGAAATGCGCCGCGGGCTTCTGTCTGCGGTGCATCTGCTGCCGGAGGCTGTTCGACCTAGAGCCGTGAATTGGCCCGGGCGGGGGGACGTGTGGACGTCTGGAGTGCCGCGGCCGACATCGGCCTGCCCAAGAAATAGCCCTGAACCAGATCGATGCCGAGCGTCTTCATCACCTCGAATTGCTGCGAGGTTTCGACCCCTTCAGCGAGGATGGTCGCTTGCCGGTTGCGCACCAGTCGAATGATGTCTTTCAACATCATCTTTCCCCTGGCGGTATGGCAGTCCTTGACGAAAGATTTGTCGATCTTGACGCAATCGAAATCGATGAGGCGAAGCCAGGAAAGCCCTGCAAACCCGGTGCCGAAGTCGTCGAGCCATATCTTGACGCCGAGGCTCTTGAGGTCGCTGATGCAGCGGATGGCGCAGGAATGCATCTCCATGTCCTGGCCTTCGGTGATTTCCAGTGCCAGTCGGTCGCCGGTAATGCCGGCTTCGTGCAGCGTCAGCGCGACGAAGGCCGCAAATCCCGGGCTGCGCAGCTGGATCGGTGACACGTTGACGCTTGCCGTCTGCATCAGGTTCGGAGCCAGGATTTCGTGACAGACTGTCCGGATCGCCCATTGTCCAAGCTCAAGGATCGTCCCTGATCGTTCCGCGATGGGGATGAAGACGTTCGGCGGAATGCTGCTGCCGTCCAGCATGCGCAAACGCATCAGCGACTCGACAGCCGAGATTTCTCCAGAGCCGAGATACTGAAGAGGTTGGTAGACCATGGAAACCAGGTCTTGGGCCACTGCGATCTTCAAAAGAGCTGCAACGTTTTCCCTGTCGTCGCTCGTGTTGGGATCGTTTGGATCGAACAGTCGAGCGCAATTACGGCCCGCAGCCTTGGCGGCATAAAGTGCTCGGTCGGCTTCGTAGATCACCTTTTCCAGTTTTGCAGCGGCATGGGTTCTGGTGAAGGCTGCGCCAACGCTGACGGTAACCAGCGACAATCCATCCCGCCGCTGTTCATGGCGCAGTTCCAGCGCCTCGACTGAGCTCCGGATCGCTTCGGCCAGTTTCGCGACCTCGGTTTCGTCCTTCAGGTTGACGAGCAGGATGAACTCTTCGCCGCCGTAACGGCCGATCGTTGCCTGATGCTGCTCGGCGAGAGCCCTGAGAGCATCTGCCACGACGATCAGGCATCGGTCGCCTTCCTGATGCCCGTAGCAGTCATTGTATCTCTTGAAGAAATCAACGTCGACGAGGATCGCCGCGAAGGGCTGACCTGCCCTTTGCCACCGGTCCCAAAGATCGCGCAGCCGCTGGTCGATTGCCCGGCGGTTCTCCAGGCCCGTCAGCGGATCGGTGTGCGAGAGGCGCAACAGAGCCTGGCCCCGCTCAGCGGCTTCTTTTTGTTGCGCCTTGGCTTCCAGCGCATTGAGGAAGACGTTGTAGCGCTCCTGGTTCAATTTCCAGTTCACGTATGACGTGAAGATAAAGCAGGAGATGCAGAAGATGCCGAAGGTAAGCTTGTAGCCGACGCCTTGGGCAGGGATCACATAAAGACCGGACAGAAACAGCGTCACGATCACCACCGAAGCGATGACCGACAGCTTGAATGCGAAGCTGAAGAACAGGTTGACGCTCATCATGAAGATCGCGCCGAACACCATGTAATAGGACATGACATCCGTGTTCGTGCTTTGTAGGGCCGCCTGCAGCCACCCGGCATAGGCAACCACCAGCGCCGTAGCCGACAAGCGGTCGATCGTGTCGGCGCTGGATCGTCTCCAGATCTCGAACTCGAGCGCGGCAAGCATGATCACCGAGATCACGAAACGCGTCGTCACCGTCAGCGGTGCAACGTCCGGTATCAGCAGGATATCGCTCAAAGAGAACAGCAGATAAACGCCGACAGCGATCCAAAGACCCTGCCGCGTGGCCTGGCGTCGGACGTCGTCGCCGTGCTGACGGTAAAGCGAACGCAGCAAGGCCGCCGGCTGCTGCAGCGGATTACGCGGTACGTCGATTTCGAGCACGCTGGTCAACCTGTGCGTCATGCACCTTCCACTGCGTTGATTGCCGTGGCCTTCAGTATCTTCTTCCGCGGTGGATAACGGACACATGCTCTGCTGCGCCTCTCCGACCAGCGTCTCCCGTACCAGACGAACTTGTCCTGCTGAAACCAAATAACCCAAGGAGCTTAAGCATCTCTAAAGAGGCTGAGCGCTCGATATACGGCGGTTCGTTAACCACGTTTGGCAATCTACCGAGATTTTTCCGTCGCCTTGCTCCATCTTGGGCCAGCCTTAATGTTCCATTAACGAGTGAGATTGGCGTGAACAGAAGCCAGATTGTTTTTGACGGACAAAGCTTGATCACCCCAGATGCAGTCAAAAGGGAAGTCATAGGCTCTCCGGCAGTCCCTAACGAACAGGAGCTTGCCGAAGCTCAGGCGCAGGTTGCGCTGATCCTCGCTTTTGCGGAGCAGCAGATCCGCTCGCAGCAGGAACCCGCCCAGATCATCGATCGACTGATCCGCTCGCTGCACCAAACGCGCGAGACCTACTTGAATGTCTGGCAGGATCTGGTGCCGATAGTTCAAAACCACCGCGTGCGTCAGTATTTTCACGAGGATCCCTTCACACGCTGGTCTTTCGAGAAGCCCCGCGGCTATTCAGGCGACGCGCATCTGATCGATTTCATCTACGGTCATCCCTCCACCGCAGACGAGATCCAGTCAGCGTCGCTGCTGGGGCGCACGCTGCATGAATATACAAAGAACGCGCCCTCTGCCGTTGCGGTTCGCGAGCGACGCGATCTTCTGACGCGCCATGTCGACCGGCTCGCGGCCGAAAAGGGTGCCGACTTCGAAGTTCTCACGATTGCCGCAGGACATCTGCGCGAAGCGGATCGTTCGGTTGCACTGAAGGAGGGGCGGATAAAGCGCTGGGTTGCGCTTGATCAGGACCCGATGAGCGTGGGATCGACCGTCAGAGACTTCAGCGGCACCTGCGTCGAAGCGATCGACGGCTCGGTGAGAGGACTGCTGACAAAGTCGCAGAAGTTCGGGACCTTCGATTTCGTTTACGCCGCCGGGCTCTACGACTACCTTGCCGACAAGGTTGCCATCAAGCTGACCCAGACCTGCCTGGACATGCTGAAGCCGGGCGGCACG
>JAEWOP010000082.1 GCA_023399635.1 Pseudomonadota bacterium | reverse complement strand
CGAGATAGGTGTCGACGATGGTCTCCACCGCATCGGTCACCTTGGCCGGCTCGAAGCCGCGGCCGATGATCTCGCCGATCGAGGTGTTCTCGTCGCCGGAACCGCCGAGCGTGATCTGGTAGAGCTCGGCACCCTTCTTCTCCACGCCCAGGAGCCCGATATGCCCGACATGGTGGTGGCCGCAGGCGTTGATGCAGCCGGAGATCTTGATCTTCAGCTCGCCGATCTCCGCCTGCCGCTCCGGTGATCCGAAGCGGGTCGAAATCTCCTGCGCCACCGGGATCGAGCGGGCGTTGGCCAGCGCGCAATAATCGAGCCCCGGACAGGCGATGATGTCGGTGATCAGCCCGGCATTGGCCGTCGCCAGTCCCTGTGCCACCAGAGCGCGGTAGACCGGCTCGAGGTCCGCCAGCGCCACATGCGGCAGGATGACGTTCTGCTCGTGGCTGATGCGTATCTCGTCGAATCCATATTCCTCGGCGATGTCGGCGATCGCATCCATCTGCTCGTGGCTCGCATCCCCCGGAATGCCCCCGATCGGCTTCAGCGAGATCGTCACCATGCCGTAGTCGGGATGCTTGTGCGGGTGGACATTCTGGTCCACCCAGCGGGCGAAATCGGCATCCTGCTTCTTCCACCCGGCGAGCTGCGCCCAACCCTCCGGCCGCTCCGGCGTGGAGGGCAATGCAAAGTAGCGGGTTATGGCATCAATATCGGCCTGCGGCAGGGTCAGCTCAGTGCCCTTCAGGTGGGAAAACTCCTCCTCCACGCGCCGCGTCATCTCCTCCACGCCGATTTCGTGGACCAGGATCTTGATGCGCGCCTTGAACTTGTTGTCGCGCCGGCCGAACAGGTTGTACACGCGCACGATCGCGGTGGTGTAGGTCAGCAGATCCTCTTCCGGCAGAAAGTCGCAGATCTTCTTGGCCACCAGCGGCGTACGCCCCTGCCCGCCGCCGACATAGACGGCAAAGCCGAGCTCACCCTTGTCGTTTTTCTTCAGGTGCAGTCCGATGTCGTGCACCTGAATCGCTGCCCGGTCGCGCTCGGCGCCGGTCACGGCAATCTTGAACTTGCGCGGCAGGTAGGAGAATTCCGGGTGGACCGAGGACCACTGGCGCAGGATCTCGGCGTAAGGCCGCGGATCGGCCACTTCGTCGGCGGCAGCGCCGGCAAAATGGTCGGCGGTGACATTGCGTATGCAGTTGCCCGAGGTCTGCAGCGCGTGCATCTCCACCGTTGCAAGCTCCGCCAGGATGTCCGGCGTGTCGGAGAGCTTCGGCCAGTTGTACTGGATGTTCTGGCGCGTGGTAAAATGCCCGTATCCGCGGTCATACTTGCGCGCCACATGGGCGAGCATGCGCATCTGCCGGGCGTTCAGTGTCCCATAGGGAATGGCGACGCGCAGCATGTAGGCATGCAGCTGCAGATAGACGCCGTTCATCAGCCGCAGCGGCTTGAAGGCATCCTCTGCCAGTTCGCCTGCCAGCCGGCGCTCGACCTGGTCGCGGAACTGTTCCACGCGGCCCGAGACGAATGCGTGGTCGAATTCATCGTAACGATACATGACTTCCTCAGACTGCGATAAAGGCCGCGTCGGCCGGGCGATAGCCGGCGGCATATTCCATGGTGGGACCTGCGGCGCGGATACGCTCGCGCAGGCGGATCGGCCACAGCCGGCCCTCGACTTCCTGCACGTCGATCACCGCGACGTCAACGACACGGTTGGCGGCGAAGTCGCGTTTGCCGATTGCTTCCAGCGAAGCGACTGCTTCCGCATGGCGCGCCACCAGCGCATCCTGCAGGCTCTCGGTCCATTGGCCGTTGGCGTCGAGCCAGACCGCAATGCCGTCAGCGAGGCGGTTGGCGGTCAGCACCTTGTCAGTCATCCTTCAATTCCCGTTTCCTGTGGAGCCAAGACAGTCTCTGCAGACAGCGGCTCGGATCGTTGAAAATTCGCCCCGGCGACCGCTTCGCCGATGATCACCATGACCGGTCCTGCCAGGTCTTCCCTCGCCTCAAGATCCGGAAGCTGGCGCAAGACACCGTGGAACAGGCGGCGGTCGGCGCGGCTGGCATTTTCCACCACCGCAACGGTCGTGTCGGGGGAAAGCCCGGCCTCCATCAGCCGACCCGCCACGGACGCAGCGACCGTGCGTCCCATATAGACCGCAATGGTTGCGCCGGAGAGGGCAAGGCTTGCCCAGTCCGGCAGTATGTCGCCGGTGAGGTCATGGCCGGTCGTGAAGACGAGCGAGGAGGCAACGCCCCGCAGCGTCAGCGGCAGGTCAAAATCGGCTGCGGCGGCAAAGGCCGAGGTGATACCGGGGACGACTTCGTAAGAGATGCCGGCGTCGCGCAGTGCGGCCATTTCCTCGCCTGCCCGGCCGTAGACCAGCGGGTCGCCGGACTTCAGGCGCACCACGCGCTTGCCGTCCTGGCCGAGGCGCACGAGCAGCCGGTTGATCTCATCTTGAGACTTGGAGTGGCAGTTCTTGCGCTTGCCGACGGAGAGGCGTTCGGCGTCGCGGCGGCCCATGTCGACAATCGCCTGCGGCACGAGTGCGTCGTAGACGATCACATCCGCTTCCATCAACACGCGCTGGGCGCGCAAGGTCAGAAGATCTTCCGCACCTGGTCCTGCTCCGACCAGCCAGACATGGCCTTCAGCGCGACCGGATGCAGAAAGAAGCTGGTTTGCCTCCCTGCGCGCGGCAGACATATCCCCTGCCTCGACCCTGTCGGCAACCGCACCGGAGAAGAAGCGACGCCAGAAGATGCGGCGCGACACGCCTTTGGGGATCAGGCGTTCAACGGCACCCCGGTAGTTGACCGCAAGCCTAGCAAGGCGCCCGAGCGACGGCGAAAGCATCTGGTCCACGCGAGCACGGATCATCTGCGCCAGAACAGGTCCCGCACCCTCCGTACCAATGGCAACGGCTACAGGGGCTCGGTTGACTAGGGCGGGCGTCAGGAAGTCGCAATAGTCAGGCTGGTCGACGGCATTGGCAGGGATTTTTGCAGCGCGTGCGGCGAGGACGATTGCCTGGTCCTGCACCTCATCTCCGGTGGCGGCGAAGACGAGAGCCGCCCCGTCCACCTGCTCGGGAGAGAAGCCTTGCGCCACGACTTCGATATCCTGCGCTACAAGATACGCCTGATAATCGGCTTGCGGAGCTTCGGCATAGGCAACAATGCGCGCGTCCGTGTTGCGCAGCAGCCGAGCCTTTGCGAACGCTTCGTCACCGTTGCCGAAGATGACGACGGTCCGGCCGCTGACGCGGAAAAACGCGGGGAATGTTGTCAAGCGGTCGCGGGACATGCAGGCCTTCCGGAGTTTGTCATGCAATATCAGACATGGCGGGACATGACAGAAGAAACCGTTATGCGACTTCCTCGGGAGGTGAACATTTCTGTTCTCGCTCCCTGCCATTCTTGAGTAAAACCCACCGTAGCCCTGTCCGTGCACGATTCCGAGCCGGGATAGCCTTTGCAACCACAACCAGAAAGACAGCCATGGAAGCCTCGAAAGATATTTCGCGCCTCATCGAGATCATGGCGGCGCTGCGAGACCCCCAGACCGGCTGTCCCTGGGACATCGTCCAGACTTCCGAGACCATCAAGCCCTATACGATCGAGGAAGCCTATGAGGTGGCAGACGCCATTGAGCGAAAGGATCCGGACGATCTCTGCGATGAGTTGGGCGACCTGCTGCTGCAGGTGGTCTATCACGCTCGAATAGCGGAAGAGGCCGAACAGTTTTCTTTCGGCGACGTCGTGGAGGCCGTCACGCGCAAGATGATCCGCCGCCACCCGCATGTCTTCGCCCGGTCCGACGATCTGACGCCGGAAGCGGTCAAGCTGCAGTGGGACGAGATCAAGGCGGAGGAGAAGCGAGAGCGGGCCGAGCGGCGAGCACGAGGCGGCATCACTGAAGACTTCAAGGCTGGCTTCCTCGGCAGCGTGCAGCGCAGCCAGCCGGCCCTGACCGAAGCGTTGAAGCTGCAGCAGAAGGCGGCGCAGGTCGGTTTCGACTGGTCGGAGGCTGAGCCGATCCTCGACAAGATCGAGGAGGAGATCCGTGAGCTGCGGGAGGCCCTGCGCGGCGGCAAAACGAATGAGGTGGCTGACGAACTCGGCGATCTAATCTTCGCCCTCGCCAATATCGGCCGCCATGTGGATGCCGATCCCGAAAATGCCCTTCGGGGTACAAACACCAAATTCCGACGTCGATTCAATCATATTGAAGCCGAACTTCAAAAGTCAGGTGAAACGCTGCAGGATGCTACGTTGGAGCGCATGGAAGCTCTTTGGCAGGCAGCGAAGCTGATGGAACGGTAGATCTCAGGCAGCGGAGGGCCGGCTGGCGGCACTTGCCTCGTCTGCATATCTGGAGGGTGGCAGTCCAACTAGCCGGGTAAAGGCCGTGCTGAAGGCGCTGGCAGAGCCGTAGCCGACGCGTTCGGCAATCTCTTGCAGTCCTGCCTGTCTGGACAAAAGCAGGTTCCTCGCCAGCGCCATGCGCCAGGAGGTCAGGTATTCCATTGGGGCCACGCCGACCTTCTGGCGAAAACGGTTGAAGAACGCGGAACGCGAAAGGGCCGCCACATCGGCCATCTGCTCGACAGTCCAAGGCTTCGACGGGTCCTCGTGCAGATGACGGATTGCCAGCGCAAGCCGCGGATCGGAAAGCGCCCGTGTGATTCCATGAGGAACTTCCTCCGCGGCTGTCGAACGCAACGCCTCCAAAAGCAGAACCTCCAGCAGCCTGGCGAGGATCATGCCACGTGCCGGCCGCTGTGTCCGAGCCTCGTCGGTGATCAGCCGAACGATCATCGACAGCCGGGGCTCCTCCCGGATGTGCAGGAGCTCCGGCAGGAGGGAAACGAGCAGTTCGCTGTCCGTTGAGGCAAAGACAAAGTGCCCGATCAGCATCCGGACGTCCACCGCGCCGTGAGGATCACCATGACGCGTCTCCCCTTCTAGCATGGTGATGGTCCATTGAGTTTCATCGTGCTCGTCAGCCTCCGCCATGCCTGCCATAGTGAAGGCGAAAGCAGCGGGAATCAGAACGAAATCCCCTTCCTGCAAGGTGATGGGCGCACGCCCCTGAACCGACAGGCGCGCAGCGCCCTCCAGCACCACGCAATAAAACGGTTCGCCGCGCTCCAGGCGATCGACGCGCCAGGCGCCTGCACCGCTGACGATCTTTGATTGCGGGGCTGCGGGCTGGAGAAGGCTGACGATGTCCGCAAGGATATCCACGAAACGATACTCATGATAACGAATATGCGATGGTCCATTATAGAGAATATTGACGACATGGTCCACACTCCTGATGAACAACCAAGGAGACAAACATGAAGACCATACTTATCACCGGCTGCTCGTCCGGCTTCGGCCTGGAAATCGCTCGGTTCTTCCTCGACAAGGGTTGGCGGGTGGTCGCCACAATGCGCTCGCCGCAAGACGGCATCCTCCCTTCCTCAGGTAATCTTGAGGTGCTGGCACTCGACGTGCGTGACGCTGAGAGCATCCGTACGGCTGTCGAAGCGGCTGGGCCGATCGACGTTCTGGTGAACAATGCCGGCATCGGCTGGATGAATGTCGTGGAAGGAACGCCGATGGAAACCGTCCGGGACATTTTTGAGACGAACACCCTCGGTACGATTGCCATGACGCAGGCGGTGCTGCCGCAGTTTCGCGAGCGCCGGGCGGGTGTCATCATCAATGTGACGTCCAGCGTTACGCTGAAGCCGCTGCCGCTCCTATCCGTCTACACCGCCAGCAAGGCAGCCCTGAACGCTTTCACGGAGTCCATGGCGCTGGAGCTTGAGCCGTTCAATGTACGGGTCCGGCTTGTTCTGCCCGGACGCGCCCCGCACACCAGCTTCGGTGATACGGCCCGCACGCGCTTACAGGGAGAAGGCGGTTTTCCAGCGCCTTATTCCGACTTCGTAACCGGCATCTTCAGCGCCCGCGAGCAGCAAGCAGATGCGCCGGTTACCCACCGGGCCGACGTCGTGGCGGCCGTCTGGCAGGCAGCGACCGACGCCGCTTCGCCTTTGCGAATCCCGGCAGGCGCTGACGCTATAGCACTCGCGGGATAAGGCCAGCTCCGGCCTGTCGAGGTATGTCGCCTAGCGGTCGTGCATCCCCTTGCCCGCCAGAATGCGGTCGCGGTTCTTGGCGATGCGCGCCTGGCGGGTAGCGGACTGCTTCGGCTGGGAGAAATGCAGGACGTATCCACGGCGGCGTCCGGGGGTCAGCGCTTCAAAGGCAAGCCGCAAGTCCGGATCGGCTTCGAGAGCTGCCATGAGTTCCTCCGGGTAGAGGAGATCATCTTTCGGCAGCTCTACCTTCACGCCGGCCTTCTCAAGCTCGACCGCCTCGCGGATGTAACTCCTGATGAGGTTATCCTGCCCGGCGATCTCTTCGAGACTGGTGAAGCGCAATACGCGGGAGGAGCGGGAATTCTCGCCGGGAGCGATCAACAGGTTCTGCGGATCGGCAAGAAGAACACCCTTGAAGAAGCCAAGCGTCGCGCTGTCCTTGAAGCCCCAGAGGAGCGCGACATTGCCGCCGTCAATCGTGTAGCAGGGAGAACTCCACTTGAACTCTTCCGTCAGGCCGCAGTCGAGAAGGATCGAACGAAGAGCGGCAAGCTCCGCCTGCCACCGGCCTGGTTCAGCGAAGAACGCTTCAAGTTTGCTTCTTCCCTCGCCCATTCCCTCACCCGAAGCCTAGCGTTCCCAGTCTTCCTTCTCCGGCTTGGCGCCGCCGCCCAGCTTGCGCTCCAGCTCCGCCGCCTCGCCTTCGGAAAGACGAACATCGAGTTCCACGGAACCATCCTCCAGGTCCTCGCGTCCATCCACGATGGCATTCTCGTAGATCCAGGAGACGACTGAGAGCTTATCGGCGGGGATGGTGATCGTTGCTTCGGTAAGAACGCCGGACAGACGTTTGGCGATCTCGTCCATCAACGGATCGAGGCCTTCGCCGGTCACCGCGGAGACCGCCATGATATTGTCGCGTGCACCGGCACGCTCGGCAAGCGCGTTATGCGCTTCGGGATCCAGCAGGTCGATCTTGTTCCAGACCTCGATGATCCTTTCCTCGCGTTCCTTCTCGTCGATGCCGAGGTCGGAAAGGATGCGCACCACATCAGCAGATTGTGCTGCATTGTCAGGGTCGGACATGTCGCGGACATGCAGGATCAGGTCCGCTTCCAGAACCTCCTCCAGTGTCGCGCGGAAGGCGGCGACAAGATGGGTCGGCAGGTTCGAGATGAAGCCGACGGTATCGGAGAGGATCACGGTGCGGCCATGCGGCAGCTTCATGCGCCGCAGTGTCGGATCAAGCGTGGCAAACAGCATGTTTTCCGCCAACACGCCCGCGCCGGTGATGCGATTGAAGAGCGTCGACTTTCCGGCATTGGTATAGCCGACGAGCGCGACAATCGGATGCGGTACCTTGCGGCGCTTGGCGCGGTGAAGCTGGCGGGTGCGCACCACCTGCTCCAGTTCGCGCTCCAGCTTGACGATCCGTTCCTGCAGCAGTCGGCGGTCTGCCTCGATCTGGGTTTCGCCCGGACCGCCCATGAAGCCCGCGCCACCGCGCTGGCGTTCCAGGTGGGTCCAGCTGCGGACCAGGCGGCCCTTCTGGTAGTTCAGATGCGCAAGATCGACCTGCAGCGTGCCTTCCTTTGTGGAAGCACGGCGGCCGAAGATCTCGAGGATGAGGCCGGTGCGGTCGATGACCTTGGCGTTCCATTCCTTTTCGAGGTTGCGCTGCTGCACGGGGGTGAGCGGGTGGTCGATGATGACCAGGCCAGCGTCGTGCTCGTCAAGCAGCGCCTTGATCTCCTCGATCTTGCCACTGCCCATCAAGGTCGCAGGCTTCGGCTGGGACACAGGCACGACCAGGCCCTGCACGATCGTCAGGTCGATGGCCCGGGCAAGGCCGATGGCCTCTTCGAGGCGCGCTTCGTCAGACCGTTGCGGTGACGGTGTTGCGGAATCGGCCTGTGCCGAGCGAGCACTGCGGACCTGCTTCAGCACCGGTACGATGACGACGGCTCGCATGTCGTCCCGGTGACGCGCGGTCTCCGGGATCATCGATTCATTCGAAGTATCGCGATTTGTAATCTGCAGTTGTCCTGTTAAGCGGCGTTTTCTTCACTCTCAAACATCTGCATCGGCTGCCCCGGCATGATGGTGGAGATCGCGTGCTTATACACGAGTTGTGAATGGCCGTCACGGCGGAGAAGGACACAGAAGTTGTCGAAGGACGTCACGACACCGGTAAGCTTCACACCATTGATCAGGAAGATAGTCAGTGAAATCTTCTGTTTACGAACCGTGTTGAGAAACAAGTCCTGCAGGTTCTGAGAACGTTCCGCCATAGCGCCGCTTCTTTCTATTTTGCCGACCGCAGGGCCGGATCATGATCACGCTGATTGTAGATGATTGGGAAGCGCCCTCGTGCTTCCCTCCCCCGAAATCTTCGTTATCAAATCGTCGTCTTTTCCGCAACGTGCAAAAAGGTGCCCCCAGTTTCTGGAGTAGTGGCTGGGGAGCGCGGTGCAAAAAGCCTTGGCGGCTAACAGGAAGACGTCAGAAATACTGGATCGACACGCGAAACATCTGCTCGACGTTCTTGACCGCCTCGGCGGTGGAGAACAGCACCACCCGATCCTTGGCCTTGATCTTCGTGTCGCCATTCGGGCGGATCACCGTGCCACCGCGGTAGATCGCGCCAATGCGAATGCCGTTTGGCAGCTCAAGGTCGCGGAACGGCCGGCCAACGAGCGGCGAGGTTTCCAGCGCCTCTGCCTCGATCACCTCGGCCGAGCCCTGCTGCACGGCATAAACGGAGCGGATGCGGCCCTTGCGCACATGCTGGAGAACGCGGGAGATGGTGACTGCACGCGGATTGATCTGGGCATCGATGCCAATCGATTTCGTGACGTTGTTGAGCGAGGAGCTGTTGACGAGCACGAGGTTGGACTTGCACCCAAGCGATTTGGCCATCACGCCGCCGAGGATGTTGATCTGGTCGCTGTTGGTCAGCGTTACCATCAGATCGGCATCCTGAACGTCTGCCTGCTGAAGAATGTTCTGGTCGAGCGCGGAGCCGTGGAGAACCACGGTGTGACGCAGATTTTCCGAGACGGCCGCAGCTTTCTCCCGGTCGGTCTCGATGATCTTCAGCCGCGTCTTCGGCTGGTATTCCTCGATGGTGCGCGCGACATACTGGCCGATATTGCCGCCGCCGGCGATGATGATACGCCGCGCCTCCTGCTCTTCATGGCCGAAGAGGCCGAGCGTGCGGCGCACGTGTTCGCGCTGGCAGATCACGTAAGCGAGGTCGCCTGCCTGCAACTGGTCGCTGGAATGGGCGATCGACAAGCGGTTGCCGCGGAAAATTCCAACCACCGTCGCCATGAGATCGGGGAAAAGTTCGCTCAACTGTTGCAGGGGCGTGTTGAGGACCGGGCAATCCTCCATGCATTCGATCGCCACCATTGCGATTGAGTCTTCGGCAAAACGGACGATATCGGTTGCGCCCGGGAAGGAGATGCGCCGCAGCACCATCTTGCCGACCTCAATCTCAGGCGAGATCGTCACATCGATGGAGATGTTCTGGCGGCTGAAAAGGTCGGCGTATTCCGGCTGCAGATAGCTTTGCGCGCGAATGCGGGCAATCTTGGTCGGTACGTTGAACAGCGCGTGCGCAACCTCGCAGGCGACGATGTTGACCTCGTCGTAGAGCGTCACGGCGATCAGCATGTCCGCTTGTTCGGCGCCTGCCCTGGCAAGAACATCCGGATGCGCGCCGTGGCCGACATAGCCGCGGACGTCGAGCGTCTCTGTGATCGCGTTCACCAGCGAGGCCGACGTATCGATCACCGAAACATCGTTGTCCTCCTGCGAAAGACGCTCGGCAATGCCGTAGCCGACCTGCCCTGCTCCGCATATGATGACTTTCATATCTGCTCTTTCATCGACCCGCCGGTCGATCGTGACTGTTCACGCTGAAGCTAGACGCCAAGCGATTTCAGTTTTCGGTGGAGTGCGGAGCGCTCCATACCCACAAATTCAGCCGTGCGCGAGATGTTGCCGCCGAAACGGTTGATCTGGGCAATGAGATAGTCGCGCTCGAACATTTCACGAGCCTCGCGCAGCGGCAGGGTCATGATGTGATAATCGCCCTTGGACGAGACCTTGGGAAGCATGTCGCCAAGATCTGTCGGGAGCATGTCGGCGGAGATGGCCGTATCAGGACCGTCGGTACGGGCCAGGATCATCAGCCGCTCGATGTTGTTACGCAACTGGCGAATATTGCCGGGCCAATCATGCGCCTGCAGCACGGCCATGGCGTCTTCGCCGATCTTGCGCGGCCGGATTCCGGCCTGTTCGGAAATCTGTCGCATGAACATGTCGACCAGGAATGGGATGTCCTCGCGACGTTCCGCCAAGGCTGGAACCTTCACAGGCACAACCGCCAGCCTGTGATAGAGATCTTCCCGGAAGATGCCTTCTGCAATCAGGCTTTCGAGATTGTAGGCGGTGGATGAGATGATACGGACGTCGACCTTCACGCGCTTGGAGCCGCCGACGCGCTCGAACTGCTGGTCGACCAGCACGCGGAGTATCTTGTTCTGGGTCTCGCGCGGCATTTCACCGACCTCATCGAGATAGAGGATGCCACGATGAGCCTCCTCCAAAGCCCCGATCTTGCGTGCCTGTCCTGGTCCGCCTTCCGTTCCGAATAGCGCGATCTCCATCCGGTCAGGCGTGATGGTGGCAGCATTTAGGGCAACGAACGGGCCGTTGGCGCGCGTCGACTTCTTGTGGATCATGCGGGCCACCAGTTCCTTGCCGGAGCCTGAGGGGCCGAGGATCATGATGCGGCTGTTGGTGGGCGCCACCTTGTCGATTGTCTGGCGCAACTGGGAAACGGCCACCGAGGTGCCCACCAGCTCAACCGCATCGCCGCTGCGCTTCTTCAGTTCGCTGACCTCACGCTTGAGGTTGGAGTTTTCCAGCGCTCGCTCGGCGATCAGGATCAGCCGGTCTGCCTTGAAAGGCTTCTCGATGAAGTCGAAGGCGCCGCGCTTGATGGCAGAGACCGCCGTTTCAACATTGCCATGGCCGGAAATCATCACCACCGGCAGATCCGGGTGACGGCTTTTCAGTTCGTCGAGCAGTGCCAGACCGTCGAGCTTGGATCCCTGCATCCAGATGTCGAGGAAGACGAGGCGCGGAACGCGATCCGAGATGGCGGCCAACGCGCTGTCGCTGTCGTGGGCGGTGCGGGTTTCGTGACCTTCATCGGACAGGATGCCAGATACGATCTCGCGGATGTCGGCTTCGTCGTCCACAACCAAGATATCAGAGGCCATATGCGAATTCCTTGTCGGTTTCAGTTCCGGCGCCGCCAACCTGCACGATATGCGGAAGCAGCACCCTGATCATGGCGCCACGCCCATGATCGAATTCGGGGGGTGCATCATGGAGTTCCAGCTGCCCGCCGTGCTCCTCGATGATCTTCTTGACGATGGCGAGCCCGAGGCCGGTGCCCTTCTCTCGCATGGTCATATAGGGCTCGAGGATGCGGTGCCGGTTCTCAGCAGGCAGCCCGCTGCCATTGTCGATGATATCCACGATAAAAGTATCGCGGCTTTCGTCGAACTTCGAGCGTACCCAGATCTTGCGACCATCGCGCTCCTGGTCGCTTGGCACCGCCTCGATTGCTTCCACGGCGTTCTTGACGATATTGCCGAAGGCCTGCCCCAGCATACGAGCATCGAACATTCCCGTCAGCGGCTCATCGCCAAGCTCCCGGATGAAGTCAACATGGCTCGTGCCCATCTCGCGCAAGAAGACAGCGTCGCGCAGGATGTCACGCAGATCCGTCTCCTCCTTGGCCGGCTTCGGCATACGAGCGAAGGATGAGAACTCGTCCACCATGCGCCCGATATCGCCGACCTGGCGCACGATGGTATCGGTGCATTGGTCGAAGACCGCCCGGTCGTCCTCTGCAATCTGCTTTCCGTAACGCCGCTTCAGGCGCTCAGCGGAGAGCTGGATCGGGGTCAGCGGGTTCTTGATCTCGTGCGCGATACGTCGAGCAACGTCTGCCCAGGCGGTAGAGCGCTGGGCGATCACCAGATCCGTGATGTCATCGAGCGTTATGACGTAGGAGTCGCGAGATGAACTCTGCTCCTCGCGCGTTACCTGAACGCTCAGCGTCCGCTCCTTGCCGCCACGCATCAGGTTGACCTGCTTGCGGAAGTCGTTGCGAGCGCGAGCGGTCGCTTCGGTCAGCACCTGCTCGATCTCCGGCACCACTTCGGAGAGCTTGCGGCCAATCAGCCCCGCCGCCGGCAAACCAAGAAAGGCTTCGGCAGACGGGTTGACGATCGTGATGTGCCGGTCGTCCTCGACACCGATCACGGCCGCGGTGACGCCGGACAGCACCGCTTCAATGAAGCGTCTGCGGTCATCGACTTCATCCTTGGCCTCGAGGATTTCATCTCGCTGGCTGCGGATCTCGGAGATCATCTTGTTGAACGTGCGGGACAGATTGCCGACATCGCCATCGGCCGCACGTACCGGCACGACGACGTTGAGGTCCCCTGTCGCAACGCTGTCGGCGGCGCTGATCAGCAGGCGGATCGGTCGAACGATGCGGTCCGCAACGGCGATCGCCGTCCAAATGGCGGCCAGCAGCACGATGAGCGCAAAGCCAAGGTAAAGGATAGCGAACGCCACCTGCAGCGACATACGTCCGGCCTGCATGGCCTGATACTCGGCGGTGTTGTCCTCCATCAGGCGCATGGCGCTCATCACCTTGGGGTCAACCGCCCGAATGGTGTAGAGGAAGGATCCAGGTAGAGCGTCAAGCTTGATGATGGCGCCGACAAGGTTGGTCACGCCCGGCGGTATCAGAGTCGGTTGACCGGCGGCCGCCTTTTGCAGCGCATCCTGCGGAATTGCCGGCAACGGCCGCTCGGTCGTGATGTCTGCCTGGGCAACTGCCGACCCGTCTTCTTGCACGAGGAAGGCGCCAAGCATCCCGCGACCGCGCGCCTGGCGGGTCATCATGTCAACAAAGCCGGTCCGGTCGAGGTAGAACATCGCCCGATTACGCTCCAGATCATTGGCCATGGATACGGTTTGGCCCTGAAGGTAGCTGGCATTCTCCATCATGTAGGCCTGCGCCACATCGGTGGATGATCGCACGATCGACTGCGTGCGGATCGAAAACCAGCGATCAAGACCGGCACTCAACGTGATGCTTGCAAAGATGGCAACGAGCACCGCCGGGGTGATCGCGACCATCGAGAACAGAACAACGATCCGGATATGAAGTCTCGCGGCAGCGCGACCGCGCCTGCGCGCCTTGACGAGACGAGCGACCTCCCGGCCAATCAGGTACATCAGCCCAACGACGAAGATGCCGTTCAGGATCGCGGATGCAATGACGACTTCCGTTGTCGGAGCAACCGGCGTCAGGCCAACAAGTACAAAGAGAGTGAGAATCGCGCAGACGAGCGCGCCGCCGGCCAGCAAAAGACCTGGCAAGGCGAAGGAAGCGCGCCGATCCTGGACGACGCCATCGGCCTCGTCTTCGGCCGTGGGCGAAAGGACGCCCTCGATCATCGCAATACTCCTCGCCTGGTCTTGTCCGGCGTCTGCCGAACAGTGTCCGCGCTCCGGCTGATCTTTTTTGTTTCAGGATTCCGATCCGCGAACGTCCGTTGCCATCAAGCAACGCTTTGTGGCGAAAATGCAACGTTTGCGCGTGGGCTGTCAAGGCGCACGCGCAGGGTCGGTCAAGGCAATGAGTTGGTATTCCAGCGAGGAAAACGGCTTATATTGTGGAAAGATCCCGCGCACCTGCATCTTCAAACGCCTGACGTGCAGCCGCGAATTTTACCTCGCTGACGTCCGCAGAGACCTCGATCGCGCCTCCAAGCTGCGAGTCTTCCCGGGAATGCTCGCCACGGGTGGAGGGTGCGTCGCCCCCGGAGGGTCTTGTGCCTGACGAATTCGACGATCCTACGGCTTGAACGAAGACGTCTGCCCGGTCGATGCCATGTTCCTGAGTAAGATGTTCGATGGCCAGATCCGCCGCCTCGCGGGTGGGAAATGTACCTCGGATAGTCTTCACGCTTTCATCGGACATGTGATGTCTCCTTTCGTCGTACCCAAGACGCATGAAGGCGAATGGTTCCGCATCGCCTTTGAGGTCAGCAGCGGAGAAACTGCGAGGCCACCGACACGCCTCTCAGCAGCCGCAGACGCCGCCGCTTCTCCTTCCCGTTTCGTTTCAAGGATTATTGCTCGCCGGACCGGACTCCCGCACAGTTCCCGTCGCTGGGGTGCCGCCTGGGGCGGGGTCGGTGCTGCCTGGCGGTCGCAGGGCAACCCAGACGAAAATGGCGGCAAGGAAAGCGCCGATGCCTAGCACCGCCCAAATTGAAAGGCTCCGCCCGCCACGAGAGCCGGGTCTCTCCTGACCCTCGTATTCGGTGGTCGTCTCCTTGGCACCGTAAGAGTCGCGTTGATCTGGCATCTGGCCCTCTCCTTCGGCATCTGAACCCCGAAGGCAGGAACATGTTCCTCAACCGTTTGCCGTTGATGCCCGCTTCCGGGCCGGACGCAGGCGCATATACGTTAGGATAACGCAGACTGCCTCAGGCGCTCCGCGAACTGCGGTAGACAGAGACACCCAGCTCACGGATCTTCTTGCGCAGCGTGTTGCGGTTAAGGCCGAGCAGGTCTGCCGCCTTGATCTGGTTTCCCCGCGTTGCCGTCAGCGCAGCGAGGATCAATGGATACTCCATCTCGCGCAGGACGCGGTCATAGAGACCGGGCGGTGGCAATGCGTCGCCAAAGCCGGCGAAATAGCTGCGCATGTTTTCCTCAACCGCCTGAGCGATTGTCAGGGCGCCGTTGCGCGGCGTCATCTTGTCGATCGGGCTGTCCGGCGTGTCGGAGCGCAGCTCGGTTTCAATGATCTCCCGCGTGATCACGTCCTGCGGATAGAGCGCCATCAGGCGGCGCATCAGGTTTTCCAGCTCACGGACATTGCCGGGCCAGGCATAGCCCTTCATCACGTCCAGGGCCTCGCCATCGAAGCGCTTGACGTCGAGCCCTTCCTTTTCGCCCATCTGGTTGAAATGGCGCACCAGATCCGGGATGTCTTCGGCCCGGTCACGCAGCGGCGGCAGGCGCAGCGGGACGACGTTCAGCCTGTAGTAGAGGTCCTCACGGAAGAGGCCCTGGTTGATGAGTTGCTTCAGGTCCTTGTTCGTCGCAGCAACGATGCGAACGTCGGTGCGGATCGGGGTGCGCCCACCAACCGTGGTATACTCGCCCTGCTGCAGCACCCGCAAAAGTCGCGTCTGGGCATCCATCGGCATGTCACCGATTTCATCGAGGAACAGCGTGCCGCCTTCGGCCTGTTCGAAACGGCCGGTGGAGCGCGCCTGGGCACCGGTGAAGGCACCCTTCTCGTGGCCAAACAGTTCGGACTCAATCAAATCGCGGGGGATCGCCGCCATATTGATGGCAACGAACGGGCCGTTGCGGCGCTTGCCGTAGTCATGCAGCGCGCGGGCAACCAACTCCTTGCCGGTGCCGGACTCGCCGGTGATCATCAGCGTCAGGTCGGTCTGCATCAGCCGGGCAAGGACGCGGTAGATCTCTTGCATGGCAGCAGAGCGACCCACCAGCGGCATGCCATCTTGCGTATCATCGTCCAGTCGCGCGGGCTTCTTCTTCGGCTCGGCAAGCGCACGGCCGATGATGGCGATCAGCTCGGTGAGGTCGAAGGGCTTGGGGAGGTAGTCGTAGGCGCCTTTCTCCGATGCCTTGATCGCCGTCATGAAGGTGTTCTGCGCGCTCATCACGAGCACCGGCAGATCAGGGCGCGCCTTCTTGATGCGCGGCAACAAGTCAAAAGCGTTCTCGTCGGGCATCACAACATCGGTCACCACCAGATCACCTTCGCCTGCCGACACCCAGCGCCAGAGGGTCGCGGCATTGGAGGTGATGCGCACGTCGTAGCCAGCGCGCGTCAGCGCCTGGTTGAGTACCGTGCGGATGGCCGCGTCGTCGTCGGCGACAAGGATCGTGGCAGTCATTTGGATTTTCCTGTGGTGGTGGTATGGGCAGCACCGCGCTCCATTGAACTCTCTTCCTTGTGCATGGGCATCAGGACGCGGAAGATCGTGCGGCGCTTCTGGCTGTCACATTCGACGATGCCGCCATGGGCACCGATAATCTTGGCGACCAGCGCCAGGCCGAGCCCGGACCCATTGGTCTTGGTGGTGATGAAAGGGTCAAAGAGGTTGGGCAGAAGATCGGCCGGGACGCCCGGACCGTTGTCGATGACGCAGAACTCCAGCGGCAGCGAGATCTTCTCACGCGATCCTGCCACCGAAAGGCGGATGCCGGGACGGTAGGCGGTGGTCAGCATGATCTCCCCGTCCAAAGGCTCCGAAGAGACGGCTTCTGCCGCGTTCTTCACCAGATTGAGGAAGACCTGCACGAGCTGGTCGCGGTTGGCGTAGACCGGCGGCAGCGACGGATCGTAGTTTTCGGTAATCTTGATGTCGCGACCAAAGCCGGCCTTGGCGATCGCTTTGACATGGTCGAGAACGGAATGGATGTTGATCGGCTGACGGTCGACAGGCCGCTCGTCGGAAAATACCTCCATGCGGTCGACCAGCGAAACGATACGGTCGGTCTCGTCGCAGATCAGCCGCGTCAATGCGCGATCCTCGTCCGGTACCGAGGTTTCCAGAAGCTGTGCGGCGCCGCGGATGCCCGAAAGCGGGTTCTTGATCTCGTGCGCCAGCATGGAGGCGAGACCGGTAACCGAGCGTGCGGCGGCGCGGTGCGTCAGCTGCCGGTCGATCTTGTCGGCCATCGAGCGTTCCTGGAAGACAACGACCACGGAGCCTGGCTCGCTCACCACTGGCGCGACATAGAGGTCGACAAGCTTGTCCTGTCCCAGCCGCGGCGATGACAGGTCAACGCGGTATTCGTTGACTGGGGCCTTGCGGTCGCGGACCTGATCGATCAGCGCAAGGAGCGGACTGCCGAACGGGATCAGCGTTGAAATTTCATGACGTGCAAGCTGAGCCGCACTGGCGCCGAAAAACGCCTCCGCTTCCCAGTTGGCAAAGGCGACATGACCGGCGGCATCCACCAGGATGACGGGGTTCTGCACCGAGTTGAGGACGGCCAGGGCCAGTGTCTCGCCAGAGGGCGCCTGCTGATTGTTCATGCGGCTCTCCGGGCGGCGGGCTGGCAGGCTTCAAGCGCCTCTTTCATGCGGATCAGGACATCATCGGGATCGACGGAGCGGAAAATCGCCGCCTTGTCTTCAGCGGAGACCTGCGGTGCCAGCCGATCCAAATACCAGCCGAGATGCTTGCGGGCATGGCGTAGTCCGGCTTCGCGTCCGTAGAAGTCGAGCATCGCGGCGTAATGCTCCGCTACGATGTCCTGCTGCATCTGCCGTGAAGGAACCGGATGACCGGCGATCGCCCCTGCATGCCACGGCCTGCCTTGCGCGCCACGGCCGATCATCACCGCATTGGCGCCGGAGCGAACAAGGATTTCCTTCGCATCAGCTTCGGTCTGCACATCGCCGTTGGCGATCAGTGGAACGGATATGGCCTCGCGCACCAAGCGGATCGCATCCCAATCCGCCCTGCCCTCGTAGAACTGCATCCGGGTGCGTCCGTGGATGGTGATGAGCTGTACGCCAGCCTCTTCGGCCTGGCGGGCGATCTCCGGGGCGTTGATGGAATTCTCGTCCCAGCCGAGGCGCATCTTCAGCGTGACCGGCACGTCAACCGCCCTCACCGTTGCTTCGATCAGCGACAGTGCCAGTGCAGGATCGCGCATCAAGGCGGATCCGGAATAGCCGCCGGTCACCTTCTTGGCCGGGCAGCCCATGTTGATGTCGATGATATCGGCGCCGTTATCGGCAGCGATCTTCGCGGCTTCCGCCATCCACTGCGGCTCGCGACCGGCGAGTTGAACCATGTGCGGGCCAAGCCCGGACCGTTTCAGCCTTGCCCAAGATTCCCCGCGGCTCATCACGAGCTCCCGGCTGGCAATCATTTCCGTCACGACGAGCCCTGCGCCCCATCTCCAGGCGATTTCCCGGAACGGCAGGTCCGTCACTCCCGACATGGGCGCCAGAACCACGCGGTTTCGTATTCGAACCGGTCCGATGTCAAACGGGATGGAAAGATGCTGGACAGGCAATTGATGATCTTTCGGGCATGGAAAATTGCTGCACTATTTTTAGCCACCGTTTCTGCGGATCGCAAGAGCAAATGCGCAGAAAGAAGACCGCCCTGCGCGGGTGGCTAATTGCCTTGTGTTTCTATAGTGCTCGACTGTCAACTCCGTGTGTCAGCAACCGTTTTGGATCGATCGTGCAAGCATGAATTTAGGCATCGTCATCGTTGCAGCCGGCCGGGGAGAACGGGCCGGAGCCGCAGAAGGGCCGAAACAATATCGCCTCATCGGCGGGCATTCCGTGATCGCCCATACGCTGCAGGCGTTTCTCGGTTGGGGCAACACCGGACCCGTCGTCGTGGTCATCCATGCTGACGATCAGGCGCTCTTTGCCGATGCCGTATCCGGGCATGCCGGGGTAGAGCGGGTAACGATTGCGCTGGGTGGCGCGACCCGGCAGCAATCGGTGCTTGCGGGGCTGAGGGCGCTGGCCGGAACGGGGGCGACGCATGTCATGATCCACGACGGGGCACGTCCCTTTGTGGACCACGCGCTGCTCGACCGGATCGCGGCACGGCTTGCTGCCGGCGACGAAGCCGTTTTGCCTGCGCTTGCTGTGACAGATACGCTCAAACGCGGTGCTGGCGGCGCGGTTCAGGAGACAGTCTCGCGGGAGGGGCTGTTTGCGGCTCAGACACCACAGGCTTTCCGCCTCCAGAGCATCCTCGATGCTCATGAGAGGGCGGACCGGACCGGACGCCTCGACTTTACCGACGACTGCTCGATCGCGGAATGGGCCGGCATGCCTGTTGCGCTTGTCGAGGGGTCGCCCGACAATATCAAACTCACCTTGAAGCGAGACATCACCATGGCAGACGAGAAACTTGCGGCGACCGCTCTTCCCGACGTGCGGACCGGCAACGGCTACGACGTCCACCAGCTGGAGCCCGGCGATGGCGTGACGCTGTGCGGGATCTTCATTCCCCACGATCAGAGACTGAAGGGCCACTCCGACGCGGATGTGGCGTTTCACGCTCTGACGGACGCGCTGCTTGCCACCTGCGGCGCCGGCGACATCGGCGACCACTTCCCGCCGTCCGATCCACAGTGGAAGGGCGCCGCTTCGCGCATCTTCCTGGAAAGGGCTGCCGAGATCGTGCGTGAGAACGGGGGCACGATCATGAATGCCGACGTCTCTCTGATCGCCGAAGCGCCGAAGGTCGGACCGCATCGCCAGGCGATGCGGGAAATGATGTCGGAGATCCTGCAGATTTCCATGCAGCGATGCTCGGTGAAGGCCACCACGAACGAGACCATCGGATTTGTCGGCCGCCGCGAGGGCATTGCCGCCATCGCCACGGCGACAGTTGTTTATCGCGGCCGCTCGTCATGAGCCTTTTCCCGGTGGAGATTGAGCAACAGGCAGCACACATCGTTGCTCTCTACAAGGAGCAGCAATTGATGCTGTCCACCGCGGAATCCTGCACGGGCGGACTTATCTCGGGCGCGCTGACGGAGATCTCCGGCTCGTCGGCCGTCGTCGATCGGGGCTTCGTCACCTATACCAACGACGCGAAGATGGAGCTTCTCGGCGTGGCGCAAGCGACGCTCCTGGAATTCGGGGCGGTGTCCAAAGAAACGGCGCTTCAGATGGCCCGTGGAGCCCTCATCCGATCGCGAGCGGACGTGTCCGTTGCCGTCACTGGGATCGCAGGACCGACGGGCGGTACCGACGAGAAGCCCGTGGGGCTCGTTCACCTGGCGCTACAGACGAGAGCGGGCACCGTCCGCCACCGCAAAATGCACTACGGCGCCATCGGCCGCAGCCGGATTCGGCTTGCAACCGTGCAAACCGCGCTGGAGATGTTGCAGGAAGCGGTTCAGGCGGCTTCGTAGACCTTGTCAGCCCTTGCTTCGAACGCCTCGGCAAACATGCGGAACGCACGGTCGAACATCGAGCCCATCAGGGCGCCGAGAATCCGGTTCTTGAACTCGTAGTCGATGAAGAAATCGACAACGGAGCCGTTCGGCGCCGGCTGGAAACGCCAGCGGTTATCGAGATAGCGAAACGGCCCCTCAACATATTTCACATCGATTGCCAGTTCGGCTGGATTGAGCAGCACCTGCGTGGTGAAGGTCTCGCGGATCGCCTTATAGCCGACAGTCATGTCGGCGATCAGGAGCGCCTTGCCGTCACGCTCCGTGCGTGAACGGACGGTCAGTGCCTCACAGAGCGGCAGGAACTGGGGATACTTTTCCACGTCCGCGACCAAGGCGTACATCTGCTCTGGCGAATGCTTGACGGGTCGGTGAGTCTCGAACTTTGGCATGGTCCAGAGCTAATGCCGGTGACGGAAGATGACAAGGCCTGGAACACATCAATGGTCCAGCCCATGGAGTCGCAGGGCGCTACTCTGCGGCCTGAAGCAGTTTCCGCTCCCGCGCCGCTCTCAGACGCTCGAAATCGTCACCGGCATGATGCGAAGAGCGGGTGAGCGGACTGGAGGAGACCATCAGGAAGCCCTTGGTATAGGCGATCGTCTCGTAGGACTGGAATTCGTCAGGCGTGACGAACTTCATGACAGCGTGGTGCTTGCGCGTCGGCTGCAGGTACTGGCCGATCGTCAAGAAATCGACATCTGCCGTGCGCAGGTCGTCCATCAGCTGCAGCACTTCATTCCGCTCTTCGCCCAGGCCGACCATGATGCCGGACTTGGTGAACATGGTCGGGTCCAGTTCCTTTACCCGCTGCAGGAGGCGGATGGAGTGGAAGTAGCGGGCGCCGGGGCGGACCGTCAGGTAGTTGCCCGGAACCGTCTCGAGATTATGGTTGAAGACGTCCGGCTTGGCGGCGACGACGCGCTCAAGAGCGCCGGGCTTCTTCAGGAAGTCCGGCGTCAGGATCTCGATCGTGGTGGTCGGTGAGGCGTCGCGGATCGCCCAGATGACCTTTTCGAAGTGTTCGGCGCCGCCGTCGTCCAGGTCGTCCCGGTCAACGGACGTGATGACGACATGCGACAGGCCCATCTGCTTGACGGCCTTCGCAACGTTTTCCGGCTCCAGCGGATCAAGCGCATTAGGACGGCCGGTCGTCACGTTGCAGAAGGCGCAGGCGCGCGTGCAGATCTCGCCCATGATCATGAAGGTCGCGTGCTTCTTGTCCCAGCACTCGCCGATATTCGGGCAGCCGGCCTCCTCGCAGACCGTCACCAGCTTGTGCGAGCGGACGAGATCACGGGTCTCCATGTAGCCCTTGGAGACGGGAGCCTTAACGCGGATCCATTCCGGCTTGCGCAGCACCTCCGTATCCGGCCGGTGCGCCTTTTCCGGATGGCGGACGCGCTTGACTTCTTCCGTTGCCGTTCTGTCGAGAATGGTGACCATCAGAATACCTGCCTTTGCCGCGGACGCGGCTGCCGTCAACGACGGACGATTTTCGCGAGGAATAGCAGAACGCAGGAGCCGATGAAACCGGCCGCCAGGAAACCCAGCCATCCGTCTGCCACATGGATATCGGCACTTTCAAAGACGGCGTTGGCGAGGATCGCACCCACGATGCCGATGAAGATGTTCATGAACAGGCCGTAGCGCATGTCCATGAACTTGCCGGCAATCCAGCCTGCAAAGCCGCCGATGATGATGGCGGCGAACCAACCCACGCCTTCCATTCGTCATTCCTCTCGTCGCGTTCATATGTGGGCGGCGCCGGACCATTGAACAAGCCCGGCCACCACAAGCTGGAAGATCAGGCGTTCAGGACGCGCCCATAGGCGTCGAGCACGCTTTCCTTCATCGTCTCCGAAATGGTCGGATGCGGGAAGATCGTGTGCATCAGGTCCTCTTCCGTCGTCTCGAGGTTCATTGCGACGACGAAGCCCTGGATGAGCTCGGTTACTTCCGCGCCGACCATGTGAGCGCCGAGCAACTCGCCGGTCTTCTTGTCGAAGATGGTCTTGACCATGCCCTGATCTTCACCCAGCGCCACGGCCTTGCCATTGGCGGCAAAGGAGAAGCGGCCGACGCGGATGTCCCTGCCCTGCTCCTTGGCCCTGGCTTCCGTCAAGCCAACGGAGGCGACCTGGGGGTTGCAATAGGTGCAGCCCGGGATCTTTGCCTTGTCCATCGGGTGGACGTTCGGCAGGCCGGCAATCTTCTCGACGCAGATGACGGCCTCGTGCTCCGCCTTGTGGGCGAGCAGCGGCGGACCAGCGACATCGCCGATGGCATAGATGCCAGGAACGTTTGTCTTGCCATATCCGTCGATGACGATGAAGCCGCGGTCCGTCTTCACGCCGACGGCTTCAAGGCCGATGTTTTCGATGTTGGCCTGGACGCCGACGGCGGAGATCATCCGGTCTGCGGTGATCGCTTGCGTCTTGCCGTCCTTGGTCTTGACATGGGCGGTGACGGAGTTTGCACCCTTCTCTACCTTGGTGACCTTGGCTTCGAGCAGGATCTTCATGCCCTGCTTGTCGAACTGCTTCTTGGCGAAGGCAGAGATTTCCTCGTCCTCCACCGGCATAACCTGCTTCATGATTTCGACGACAGTCACGTCGACGCCCATGGTGCGGTAGAAGGACGCGAACTCGATGCCGATCGCGCCCGAGCCCATGACGAGCAGCGACTTCGGCATTTCTTCCGGCTTCATCGCTTCGAAATAGGTCCAGATCAGCTTGCCGTCCGGTTCGATGCCAGGCAGTGCGCGCGGACGTGCACCGGTCGCAACAATGATATGCTTGGCGGTGTAGGTGCCTTCGCCCAGCGTGTTCTTCGGCACCGGACCCTGCGGCTGGACGATCGGCTTGGAGATCTTGCCGACGACGATTTCGCCGGGCTTGGTGATCTTCGCCTCGCCCCAGATGATGTCGACCTTGTTCTTCTTGAACAGGAAGCCGACGCCGTTGTTCATGCGGGCCGCAATGCCGCGCGAGCGCGCGACGATGGCCTTTATGTCGGGCTTGATCGAGCCTTGGAGTGTGAGGCCGTAGTCCTTTGCATGGCTGGCGCTGTGCATGACGTCGGCGGACCGGAGCAACGCCTTGGTCGGGATGCAGCCCCAGTTGGAGCAGATGCCGGCCAGATGCTCGCGTTCGACGACGGCGACCTTCATGCCGAGCTGTGCAGCGCGGATCGCCGCGATATAACCGCCGGGGCCGGAGCCGATGATGATGACGTCATAAGCGTTGGACACAGGCTTCATCTCCTTTTTTACCTGGGCGGGCCAACCGCGGCTGGCCCTTGCCCAGCGGGATGAAGCACCAGAGGCGTCACGCCTGTGTCAGCATCCCGTAGATCTCATCCTTCAGAACCATCCTGCGCTTGCGCATGTCTTCCATGTGCATGTCGCTGACCGGTTCAACCTTGGTTTCTGCTCGATGAACGGCGCGGTTGACGTCGCGGTAATCCTCGAGGAGCTTGGCGAAATGCTCGTCACTGACCTTCAGCGCGTGCATTCTGCCGGCATGTTCCGGGAATTCGTCTTGAATTTCGTGAGGCGTGTTCGCCATGGCTTGATCTCCTCTTGCGTATCAACTGCGAGGACCAGCCTAGTGAGCATGCCTGTCTAGTCTTTGATCGTGGTCAACTCCGTCTGTGACTGGGTCATATCCCGAGCATCATCCGTACGATGGGCTCAAGCCCGCGACCGAGCGCCCGGGTATTTTCAGCGTCGAGATGCACACCATCAATCGGCGTCGTGCGCGCAACGGATGCGGCATCGTAGAAACCGCAGCCAAGCTCGTCCGCCAGATCCCGGTAAAGGGAGGCCAGCATGGACGACTGCTCTATGCCGCCTGCAAACATCGCCGCGAAGATCGGGTCGGCCGTTTCGCAAAGGGGCGGCGGCGAGACGATCAGCACGTCCGGCGCATCGTAATCGAACGACCATTCGTGATGGCGCACCAGCGAGACGAGGCGCTGGATACCTTGCCGTGCCGCGATGGCCGTGCCAGCGATGCCCGGCTTCATGTCATTGGTGCCGAGCATGATGATCACGAGATCAAGCGGCATGTGGCTGTGCAGGACCGTGGGGAAGGTCTTCACGCCGTTGCGGTCGCAATCCGCCAGATGATCGTCATAGCCGGTGGTCCGGCCATTCAAGCCCTCCGCAATGACATTGACCTCTGAGCCAAGAGCCGCCTGCAGCACGCTTGGCCAGCGGTCCTCGACGCGGTGGCGGCCAGGACCATCTGGATTGTAGCCCCAGGTGAGCGAGTCACCGTAGCAAAGGACGGACTTCACCATGCCGTCCTCCTGCTCAGACCAGCATCGCCATCGGGTTTTCAACGTACCGCTTGAAGGCCGAGGCCAGTTCTGCGCCCAGCGCACCATCGATGACACGGTGGTCGAAGGCGAAGGTCGCGGTCATCACCGTACCCACCTTGATCTCGCCGTTCTTCACGACCGGCTTCTCCA
Source organism: Pseudomonadota bacterium (assembly GCA_023399635.1). Classification (GTDB taxonomy): domain Bacteria; phylum Pseudomonadota; class Alphaproteobacteria; order Rhizobiales; family Rhizobiaceae; genus Neorhizobium. Next base: position 10,297 of record JAEWOP010000082.1, on the reverse strand, counting down.
CGCCGGCACCGATCGAAACGATCGACGCCTGCGGCAGGTTGATGATCGAGGTGAAGCTGGAGACGCCGTACATCCCGAGATTGGAGACGGACGTGGTTCCGCCCTGGTACTCTTCCGGCTTCAGCTTCTTGTCGCGAGCGCGGCGGGCTAGATCCTTCACCTCGTTGGAGATGGCGGAGAGCGTCTTTGTTTCCGCCTTGCGCACGATCGGCGTGATCAGGCCATCGGGAATAGCGACGGCCACGCCCACATCAGCATGCTTGTGCAGTACCCGGGCAGTGGAGGTCCAGGAGGCGTTTGCCATCGGCACGTCGCGCAACGCGAGCGCCATCGCCTTGATGATGAAGTCGTTGACCGAAAGCTTGAAGGCCGGGACCTCGCCCTTCTCCGTCTTCTTCACCGGCGCCGAGGCATTGATCTCGGCGCGCAGCTTCATCAGGGCGTCGAGCTCGCAGTCCATCGACACGGTGTAGGACGGAACCGTCTGCGTCGATTCCGTCAGGCGCGAGGCGATCGTCTTGCGCATGCCGTCATGCGGCAGGAGTTCGTAGGAGCCCTCGGCAAAGAGCTTGAGGACGGAATCGTCCGAGGGGCCCTTGGCCATGGCTGGAGCGGGAGCACCAGCGGCGGGTTGCGCGGCCGGAGCAGCCTTGGCACCGCCTGCGGCAACGGCCTTTTCGATATCGGCCTTGACGACGCGACCATGCGGGCCGGAGCCCGTCACGGCGGAGAGATCAAGGCCGGCTTCCTTGGCGAGGCGACGGGCGAGCGGCGAGGAAAAGACGCGCTTGCCATCAGCAGTCGGCGCAGGCGTAGACGACGCTGGAGCTGCAGGCTTGTCACCAGATTGAGACTCCGGAGCCTTGGCCGCAGGCGCGGCCTCTGCCTTCGGGGCATCCGCCTTCGGTCCATCAGCCTTTGCGGCATCACTGCCAGACGCCGAAGCGGCGGCCGAAACGTCTTCACCTTCTTCAGCAAGGATGGCGATCAGAGCATTGACCTTGACTGCTTCCGTGCCGGCCGGGACGACGATCTTCGCCACAGTGCCTTCATCCACGGCTTCCACTTCCATGGTCGCCTTGTCGGTCTCGATCTCGGCAATCACGTCACCGGGGGCAACCTTATCGCCCTCCTTGACCAGCCACTTGGCAAGATTGCCCTCTTCCATGGTGGGAGAAAGGGCGGGCATGGTGATGTTGATCGGCATCGGACGCCTCCCCTTACTTGTAGCAGACGGTCTTCACCGCCTGGACGACCTCGCCGACATTGGGCAGGGCCAGCTTCTCGAGGTTGGCCGCATAAGGCATCGGCACGTCCTTGCCGGCGATCGTCAGGATCGGCGCATCGAGATAGTCGAAGGCCTGCTGCATGACGCGGGTGGCAATTTCGGTGCCGACAGAGTTCTGCGGATAGCCTTCCTCAACGGTGACAAGACGGCCGGTCTTCTTGACCGATTCGATAACAGTCGGCAGGTCCATCGGGCGCAGAGTGCGCAGATCGATCAGCTCGACGTCGATGCCTTCCTTCTCCAGCTCCGCAACCGCCTTGGTGGCATAGGTCATGCCAATGCCGAAGGAGACAATGGTTGCGTCCTTGCCGGTCTTGTGGATACGCGCCTTGCCGATCGGCAGGACGAAGTCATCCAGCTTCGGCACGTCGAAGGATTGGCCGTAGAGGATCTCGTTTACCAGGAAGACGACCGGGGTCGGGGCGCGGATCGCCGCCTTCAGCAGGCCCTTGGCGTCGGCTGCCGTGTAGGGCATGACGACCTTGAGGCCAGGGATCTGGCTGTACCAGGCTGCATAGTCCTGGCTGTGCTGAGCGCCGACACGAGCCGCTGCCCCATTGGGGCCGCGGAAGACAATCGGAGCGCCCATCTGGCCGCCGGACATATAAAGCGTCTTGGCAGCCGAATTGATGATCTGGTCGATCGCCTGCATGGCGAAGTTGAAGGTCATGAACTCGACGATCGGCTTCAGCCCCGCCATGGCGGCACCGACGCCGACGCCGGCAAAGCCGTGTTCGGTGATCGGCGTATCAACGACGCGCCGGGCACCAAACTCCTGCAACAGCCCTTGCGTGATCTTGTAGGCGCCCTGGTATTCGGCAACTTCCTCGCCCATGACGAAGACGCTCTCGTCGCGGCGCATTTCTTCCGCCATTGCATCCCGCAGCGCTTCGCGCACGGTGGTCGAAACCATTTCGGTTCCTTCCGGAATGTCGGGATCGGCAGCGACATCGACTTTAGGCGTGGCGGGTACCTTGGTGTCGGCTGCGGCGGTCGGCTCTTCTGCCGATTGACGGGCTTTACCGCCCGCGGCATCGGCCGTGGCTGCCGGTGTATCGGCATCCGCCTTCTGGGTCTGCGGCGCAGGCGTTGCCGAACTGACCGCGTCGGCGCTTTCACCTTCCTGCAGCAGCACGGCGATCGGCGTATTGACCTTGACGTTTTCGGTGCCGGCCTCGATCAGCAGCTTGCCGATCACGCCTTCATCGACGGCTTCCACCTCCATGGTCGCCTTGTCTGTTTCAATCTCGGCAATGACGTCGCCGGAGGTGACAGTATCACCTTCCTTCTTCAGCCACTTGCTGAGGGTGCCTTCTTCCATCGTCGGGGAAAGGGCGGGCATCAGGATATCGATTGGCATTGGGTCCCTCCCCGGATCAGAGCAGAATGTCGGTGTAGAGCTCGGACGTATCCGGCTCCGGATCGGACTGCGCGAAGTCGGCCGAGTCGGAGACGATGTCGCGGACATCCTTGTCCATCGCCTTCAATTCATCTTCCGTTGCCCAACCCTTTTCCATCAGGCGGTTCTTCACCTGCTCGATCGGGTCGTGTTCCGAACGCATCTTCTGCACTTCGTCCTTGGAGCGATATTTCGCCGGGTCGGACATGGAATGGCCGCGATAGCGGTAGGTCAGCATTTCGAGTATGATCGGGCCTTTGCCGGAGCGGCAATATTCAACAGCTTCGTCGCCGGCAGCCTTGACGGCGCGGACATCCATGCCATCGACCTGGAAGCCGGGAATGCCAAAGGAGGCGCCACGCTGCGAGAAATCGGTCTGGGCGGAGGCGCGCGATACGGAGGTGCCCATCGCGTAGCGGTTGTTCTCGATCACGTAGACGATCGGCAGCTTCCACAAGTTGGCCATATTGAAGCTCTCATAGACCTGGCCCTGGTTGGCGGCGCCATCGCCGAAATAGGCGGTGGAAACGCTGTCATTGCCGCGATACTTGTTGGCAAATGCGAGACCGGTTCCGAGGGAAACCTGGGCGCCAACGATGCCGTGACCGCCGTAGAAGTGCTTTTCTTTGGAGAACATGTGCATGGAGCCGCCCTTCCCCTTGGAATAGCCGCCCCGACGCCCCGTCAACTCGGCCATCACGCCGCGGGCGCTCATGCCAGTCGCCAACATGTGACCATGGTCACGATAGCCGGTGATGACCTGATCGCCTTCCTTCAGCGACATCTGCATGCCAACGACAACCGCTTCCTGACCGATATAAAGGTGACAGAAGCCGCCGATAAAACCCATGCCGTAGAGCTGGCCGGCCTTCTCCTCAAACCGCCTGATCAGCAGCATGTCACGGTAAGCCTGGAGCTCCTGCTCCTTGTCGAACTCTACGATGGTGCCGCCGTTGAAGTCTTTCTTTGCAGGCTTTGCCGCAAGTTTACGGCCGGATACAGACGCGGTATTATTCGGCGCCATTCATCCCTCCCTTTGTGCTGCATTGTGTCATTTCTGCGCGCCACCATAGGGAAGAAACCGCACCCCAGCAATGCCATAAATGCATGGCACGCATTCCGTGCAAACAACTGAAATCATTAACGAAAGTTAGATTAACCGCGATTGAGTTAATCTAGAAGTAGTTGTTGAATATGACGATTTCGTCTTCGCGCGAGACATTGAGCTGGTAGCGCGCGATTTCGTCTAGCATGTCTTTTTCCAGCGATCCGTCGCTCAGGAGCTGAACCTGACGCTCAAGGGCCTGTCGCTTCTCGGTCAGCTTCTGAAGTGTCGATAGCCGCTCCAGACGCTGGCGCTCGAAATTTTCGGTCGCCACGAGACCAAGATCTCCGTTGAGCGAATGGTAGCCGAAATAGGAGAGGAAGGCGACGGTGATGAGCGGAAGAACGAACCGACCGAGTTTTCTTTCCTTATGGTGCTTGGTCCACATGCCCCGCGCCATCCTGTAACGCATTACGACGAGTCAAAGTCTCAGAACTTGCTTAAGCAATGGTTGACCTGTCGCCGAATGCAAAGAAGCCCGGCGAACCGGGCTCCTTTCGTGGTCATGGATTGATGTGGCTCAGCTCCTGATCACCGCACGCCCGGCATAGGCCGCCTGTGGCCCGAGCATTTCCTCGATCCGGATCAACTGGTTGTACTTGGCCAACCGATCGGAGCGCGACAGCGAACCGGTCTTGATCTGTCCGCAGTTGGTGGCAACCGCAAGATCGGCAATCGTGGAGTCTTCCGTTTCGCCGGAGCGGTGCGACATGACAGCCGTGTAGCGCGCCTTGTGAGCCGTTTCGACCGCGTCGAGCGTTTCGGTGAGCGTGCCGATCTGATTGACCTTGACGAGGATGGAGTTGCCGACGCCCATCTTGATGCCGTCGCGCAGACGGGCGGAGTTGGTGACGAACAGATCGTCACCGACGAGCTGGCACTTCGTCCCGATCTTGTCGGTGAGGTACTTCCAGCCATCCCAATCATCCTCGGCCATGCCGTCCTCGATCGAGATGATCGGATACTTGCCTGCCAGTTCAGCGAGATAATCGGCCATGGCTTCCGGCTCCAGCGTACGGCCCTCGCCTTCCATCTCGTACTTGCCGTTCTTGAAGAACTCGGTGGAGGCGCAGTCGAGCGCCAGGCAGATATCATCGCCTGGCTTGTAGCCTGCCTTCTCGACTGACCTCATGATGAAGTCGAGTGCTTCAGGCGCGCTTTTCAGACCAGGAGCAAAACCGCCCTCGTCACCGACATTGGTGTTGTGGCCCTGTGCTGCCAGTTCCTTCTTCAGGACATGGAAGATCTCCGAACCCATGCGGACAGCATCGCGGAAGCTTTCCGCACCGACCGGCATGATCATGAACTCCTGGAAGTCGATCGGGTTGTCGGCGTGGGCGCCACCGTTGATGATGTTCATCATCGGCACCGGCAGAAGATGGGCGCTCGCGCCACCGACATAGCGGTAAAGCGGCAGGCCAGACGAATCAGCGGCGGCCTTGGCAACTGCCAGCGAAACGCCAAGGATTGCATTGGCACCAAGGCGCGACTTGTTCGGCGTCCCGTCGAGTTCGATCAGCGTCTTGTCGATGTGGATCTGGCTTTCAGCGTCCAGGCCGCCGATGGCATCGAAGATTTCGGTGTTGACGGCTTCAACCGCCTTCTCAACACCTTTCCCGCCATAGCGCTTGCCGCCGTCCCGCAGTTCCACCGCCTCGTGGGCGCCGGTGGAAGCCCCCGAAGGAACCGCAGCGCGGCCCATGCTACCATCTTCAAGATACACGTCGACCTCAACGGTCGGATTTCCGCGACTGTCCAGGATCTCGCGTGCAACGATGTCGGTGATGGCGGTCATGGTCTCTCCCTAAGGTGGCTAAGGCCTGTCAGTCTTGAGAATGTCTCTTAATCGATGACAGGCAAATTACAATCTTCACGCAGGCCCGCCGGTCAGGCGGATTTCGCTACGGCATCGAAGGCGAGCAATTTCTCCAGAAGCCGCGGCATATCCTTCAAATGCACCATGTTCGGACCGTCCGAAGGGGCGTTGTCCGGATCCTCATGGGTTTCGATGAAAAGACCGGCAACGCCGACGGCAACAGCGGCACGGGCAAGGGTCTCCACGAATTCACGCTGTCCGCCGGATGAACCGCCCTGGCCGCCCGGCTGCTGCACCGAATGCGTGGCATCGAAGACCACTGGCGAGCCCATGGCTGCCATCGTGGGCAGCGAGCGCATATCCGATACCAGCGTATTGTAACCGAAGGATGCACCGCGCTCGCAGAGGAGAACGTTCGAGTTCCCGCTGGCCAGGAACTTCGACTGGACGTTCTTCATGTCCCAGGGCGCAAGAAACTGTCCCTTCTTGACGTTGATGGCGCGGCCGGTCCTTGCAGCCGCGATCAGGAGATCGGTCTGCCGGCAGAGGAAGGCCGGGATCTGCAGGATGTCGACCGTGGGCGCCACCAGCCCACACTGCTCTTCCGTATGAATATCGGTCAGGACCGGGAAGCCGAACTCCTTCTTCAAGTCCGCGAAGATTTCCATTGCCTTCTCGAGCCCGATACCGCGCTTACCGGCAATCGAGGTGCGGTTTGCCTTGTCGAAGGACGACTTGTAGACCAGCCCGACGCCAAGCCTTGCACAAAGCTCCTTCAACGCGCCTGCGATCATGAAGGCGTGGTCGCGGCTTTCCATCTGACACGGGCCCGCGATGAGCGAGAAACGGGCGCCCTGCGAGAACAGCACACGGCCAGCACCCTCGCCTACATAGACTTCCGAATTGGGCTTCACGTCCATTGCAGCACTCCCCGAGGCAATCATTCTCCAGCGCCATCTATCCATCGTCAGGCGGCGCGACGTCCTTACCAGCAAGTATGGGCTCTGTCACGGCGCGGCCTCAGCTATGCTGCAGGCGTTCGGGAACTTTATGCTTGCGGAACACATATGGAACAGATACATTCTGTTCCGGCTTTGTTTCATTCCAAAGGGATCCGGATGCTCACGCGCAAACAGCAGGAATTGCTTCTCTTCATTCACGAGCGGATGAAGGAATCCGGTGTGCCGCCTTCCTTTGACGAGATGAAGGATGCGCTGGATCTGGCATCGAAATCCGGCATCCACCGGCTGATTACGGCACTCGAGGAACGGGGCTTCATCCGCCGGCTGCCGAACCGGGCTCGAGCGCTGGAGGTAATCAAACTGCCGGAAGCCTATAGCAGCAGCCTCCAGCCCCGCCGCGGCTTCTCGCCAAGCGTCATCGAGGGCAGCCTGGGCAAAGCCAAGCCCACAGCTGCGGCTCCCGCCAAGGCAGCCAATGATGAGGGCGGCAGCACCACCGTTCCGGTCATGGGGCGAATTGCAGCGGGCGTGCCGATCTCGGCGATCCAGAACATTACCCACGACATCGCGGTGCCATCCGAAATGCTGGCATCTTCGGGCGAGCATTATGCCTTGGAGGTGAAGGGCGATTCGATGATCGAGGCCGGCATCCTCGACGGCGACACGGTCATCATCCGCAACGGTCAGACGGCAGGCCCCGGCGACATTGTCGTTGCGCTGGTGGACGACGAGGAAGCGACGCTGAAACGGTTTCGCCGCCGCGGCGCCTCCATCGCGCTGGAAGCTGCCAACCCGGCGTACGAGACCCGCATCCTTCCCGCAGACCGTGTCAAGGTTCAGGGTAAGCTCGTCGGCCTCATTCGCCGCTACCATTGATCAGGACAGAAAGCGCCTGCGGCAGCGTTAAATCAAACTGGTCGCTACGCCAGTCGTAGAACCGGTGGCGCGTCCAGGGCCGGTCCCAGAGGCGGCCATTATCGACCATTGCAGCTTCTGCTCGCCAGGCAGCCGGGTCGGCGCTGGCGTTCAGGTGGACTTCCAGCGCGCCCGTCTTTTTCAGCGCCCTGCCCGTGATCAGCATGGAGCCGGACCGGCATTCCTCCAGACGGGTGCGGGGCGCAATCACGATCTCGGCAAGATCACAGCCGAGGCCGGTCATCCGGGCATCCTCCACTGTCACCACCCTTACGGCCTCCTCGGTGGTCGCCACGCACCACATCTTGCGCCGGCACACGAAGCTGCCGCTTCTTTCACCAGCCGTTGCGAGATCTTCCCGCATCGCCTTGCGCAGGTTGGCGAGTTGCTGCGGATTCAGGGGTTGTCTCGGATCGATTTCGGGGAGAATGTCGATCTCTCTAACCGCGACGATAACCGGCGCCACGGGGTTTGAAAGCGCATGCACCCGCTGCCATTGATCGAAGATGAAACTGGGCGGCCGTGTGCGATTGGTCGCCGGAGCCGTTCCCGTCAACGCGGCAAGCGAACCATCGTCTGACACCAGAAGATCGGGTGGCGGCTGTCGCTGCGCGTGCCAGCTGAACAGGAAGCCGAGTACAATGACTGGCAACCCGATGAGCCGCAGGCGGGTCCTCCGCAAGGCCAGGAGCAGGAAACCGCAGGAGGTGATCGGCAGGAACCATGGATGCTGCCGCCCCACCTCGACATCGCCACCCCAGGCCGCGATGTACTTGGCGACCTGGATGACGACCTCCAAGCCGTTGCCCATGAGTTTCAGGAAAGGGGCCTCCAGCCCGAACGGCATCAGCAGCATGCCGACCAATCCTGCCGGCATGACGATGAAGGAAATGATCGGCATCACCGCCAGGTTGGCGGCCAGCCCGTAACCAGCCAGCCGGTGGAAGTGGTCCATCGAGTAGATGGCGGTTGACAGGCCACCGATGAGAGAGGTGACGAAGATGCCGACCATGAACTTCCAGCCGTTGACGACCGGTGAAAGGCGTCCTGCGGAAAGAGCCGTGGGCCCCTGCTCACGATGCGCTGTGTGCTGGCTCCAGAGTGAATAGCCTGCGACAAGCGCAACTGTTGCGGCGAATGACATCTGGAAACTTGGTCCCATCACTTCCGAAGGTGAGACTACAAGGATCACAAGCGCCGAGATCGCGATGTTGCGCAGGTTGATGGCGGAGCGATCAAAGAAGACCGCGATCAGCATGACGGACATCATCAGGTAGGCCCGTTCTGCCGAGACGGCGAACCCGGAGATCAGGTAGTAGGCGGTCGCCATCAGGAAGGCGCCGAATGCCGCGATCTTCTTTATCGGCCATGCCTGCGCAAAGCCGGTGAAGACGCCGAGCAACGACCTGAGGCCGACAAAGAAGATGCCCGCCGCCAGTGCCATGTTGAGACCTGAGATCGCAACAATATGCGCGAGCCCTGACACCCTGAGCGCTTCCGTCGTCTCCTTGGAAATCGCACGTCTCTCATCGGTGACAATGGCGGCTGCGAAGGCTCCAGGATCACCGGGCACGATGCTCCTGATGCGTTCGGCGATCGCGGCGCGCAGGGCAAAGATATGTCCTTCTAGTTTCTCGCTCCAACGGGCGGAGCGAATTGAGGCTGTTTCCGCGCCCGTCGCGCGCGCAGGAGAGCCGTAGAAGAAACCGACGGCACCGATGCCGTCGTAAAAGGTACTGAAGGCAAAGTCGTTCAGATGCGGGAGCGCAGGGCCAGACGGTGGCGACAGTCGCGCCCGGCCAGAAATCAGTTCCCCGGCCTCAAACGGCTCATGATGCGAACGAACCAGCAGAACCACATGTTCGGGGGGCCGCTTGAGTGATGGTCGGGTGGTAGACGACAGGTCAAGGAAGTAGCGCCATCTGCCCTCCGCGACAGCCTCACGCCGCTGCACCATGCCCGTCACCGTGGTCGTCACGGGCGAATCGAGGATCAAGGTGTCGGCGCGCCAGGTTTCCAGCTGAGCAAGCATGGCACCGGAGGAGACAAGGGCAGCCGCAAGCGCGAGTGGGGGCACCCGCCCCAGCCTCCAGTGTGCAATGGCACAGAAGAGGACGCAAAACAGGAACAACGCGAGGATCAGCTCCGGTGCTGGATCCACCGGCAACGTAAACCACACAACAGCTCCGACGCCCACAAGAACTGGCGCAAACAGAAAGACGCGCCCGTGCTCCACCTCCTCCGAGAATGACGTCTGCAAGCGGCGGACCGCATCATGGAGGCGGTATTTCGGCCATCTGAGGGCAGTTGCAGTGGTCCGGCCGGGGGCGCCGGAAGTTCGAGAAGAGGATGTGGCGCTCTCGTCATCCAGCACTGCAGGAAGCAAGATCGCATCCGTCGGAGCGGACGAGACTTCTGCCCTTACCGGCTTCTGGAAAAGCGCACTCTCCTGATGCATTGGCGGCCCGCCCCGGCTCCACCTGCTGACCATGCAATCGGCGCGTCGAAAACGCAACCCAAGCCTGTGCCGCGGAAATGATGCAGGCGTTCGGTGGCGCTGTTCTGACTGTTTCTTAACCTCTTTTGGATGCCGAAGGCAGCGCAGTTTTGGCGCTGCACAATTAGACATCAGCAGTGCTTGGCAGCAAGCGCCGGATCATATAGCTACACATTACGCTTAGTTCTTGTGGCGTTTTGGGACGCCACGCCGCCAACAGGTTGGAGGATCACATGACGGATAGAAGCGCAAATCTGGTATTGGGTGACAAGGAGGTCAGCCTCGGCGTCGAGTCGGGAACGATCGGCCCAGACG
>JAEWOP010000179.1 GCA_023399635.1 Pseudomonadota bacterium | reverse complement strand
CCTTTTGTGAGGCGCCCGCCAAAGAATTGTTAGCGGCGGATACCCAGGCTGCCAATCAGCTTGGTGTAGCGGCCTTCGTCCTTCTTCTTGAGGTAGTCAAGAAGCGAGCGGCGGCTGGAAACCATTGCAAGAAGTCCACGACGGGAGTGGTTGTCCTTCTTGTGGCCCTTGAAGTGTTCGGTCAGGTTGTTGATGCGTTCGGTCAGGATCGCAACCTGTACTTCCGGCGAACCGGTATCGCCTTCGACAGTTCCGTATTCCTTGATCAGCGCAGCCTTGCGCTCAGCAGTGATCGACATCGGAAGGTCCTTTCTTAATGAGGATCATTGGGTCGCCAAGGGCCGGGATGTCGTCCAGCCATGGCCGTGAATGCAAAGGGTAGCGCCGCAGGTTGAAACCTTTGAACCCAGTGCTGGCGCTGCCTATACTCCATCAGCCCCCGAAATGGAAGGGGCTAGCGGCAGTTCAGCCGAACACGCGCTTGGGGCGGAACTCGCCCTGCCCGATTTCGCCGATCGCTACCAGTTTTCCGCGCGCCGTCACATAAACGTCGGCCTCATCCAGCGGCGCATCGCGCCCGCGCACGATGATCGGATTGCCCATGCGCAGCCGGTGGGCCTGGTCATCGGTCACGGGCAGATGCGGCAGGTTCGAGAGCGCCTCCGCCGTGTCGATGAGATACGCGTCCAGTGCCGCAAGGCGCTCGTCGCGATCTTCGATTGCCTCAAGTGCAACAAGATCGGCCAGCGGCACCATCCGGTCTTCCGCGAAAGGCGCTACGAATGTGCGGCGCAGCCCGGAGATATGGCCATAGCAGCCAAGATCACGGCCAAAGTCGCGCGCCAGGGAACGAACATAGGTGCCCTTGCCGCATTCGACCTCGAAGGAGGCACAGTTATCGTCGGTGTTCAGCAGGGTGATACGATGGATCTCGACTTCACGAGACGGAATTTCCACGGTCTCGCCATCACGGGCGAGATCATAAGCACGCTCTCCGGCGATCTTGATGGCGGAAAACTGCGGCGGGACCTGGTTGATCGTGCCGGTATAGTTGGGCAGGAGCGCGTTGATCTCTGCCTCCGTCGGACGCTTGTCCGACGACTGCGTTACGTCGCCCTCAAGATCGTCCGTGGTGCGCTCCTCGCCCCAGGTGACCGTGAACTCGTACACCTTGCGTCCGTCCATGACATAGGGGACGGTCTTGGTGGCGTCGCCAAGCGCGATTGGCAACATTCCGGATGCCAGCGGATCGAGCGTTCCGGCATGGCCACATTTTTGGGCATTGAACAGCCACTTGATCTTGGAAACAGCTTCGGTCGAACCGAAGTCCAGAGGCTTGTCGAGGATCAGCCATCCCGAAACGGGACGACCCTTGGGTTTACGGGGTCTGGACATTCGGTCTCTTATTCTTCGTCTTCGGAAGCGGTAGCATTGAGGTCGCGCTGAACCTCTGGCGAACGCAGCAGCTGGTCGATCTTCTGGTAGTTGTCGAAGCTGGTGTCGTCGCGGAAGCGCACTTCCGGCATGTATTTCATCTGGCGCAGCTGGCCGCCAAGCCGGCCGCGAATAAACTTGGCATTGCGGTTGAGGGCATCGATCACGGCCTTGTGGTCGGGCATGCCGAGCGGCGTAACATAGGCGGTGGCAATCTTCAGGTCCGGCGACATGCGAACTTCCGAAACGGAAATAACCGTCTTCTCGAGAAGATCGTCACGAACTTCGCCGCGCTGGAGCACCTGAGTGATGGCAGCGCGCACCTGTTCGCCAACACGAAGCATGCGCTGGGACGGCGCCGAGGAGGTGGCTTTGGTCATTGTAGTTCTCTTCTGGAGCGATTGTCGTGGTGCATCACCTGCAGGTGGCACAACGCTCATCAAGTAAGCCGTCAAATGCCTCGCACCAGCGCAAAGGTCAAGGACGCACTGCCATCCAGCCGCCATTCCGTCCCTTTGTTGCTCAGTATCAGGGCGTCAGCTGCTCCTCCACCTTGACGCTTGCCAAGAAATGAACAAGTACAGGGCCATCTCCGCGTGCTTTTCGCAGCGCGTTGTGGAGATTTTGGTGCCGGGCCCCTCTGGCGAGAGTTTTCGGCGCTCTCGCGATGTCGGTACCGCCTGCAGTCAAGCCGGCGGATTTAAGCTCATGAGACTTCTCTTTTTCGTCTGCAGCGATGCCGGCCACGGTGCTGCTGCCCAAATAATCTCCTGCCAATGCCCTCGTCCGGAGGTACAGGCATGAGCCAGCCACAAACTCACGAGACCGTTCTCGGCTACTTCAAGTGGTCCTTCATCGTCACCGTGCTGGGGCTCGCCCTCGGTCTGGCACTTGGTTGGCAGACCCACGGCACGGTCAGCGGCATGCTGACCATCTTCTTCATCTGCGCTGTTCTGGCGGTGCTGGAGATTTCGCTTTCATTCGACAACGCCATCGTCAATGCCAACAAGCTCAAGGACATGACGCCCGTCTGGCAGCGGCGGTTCCTAACTTGGGGTATCCTGATTGCCGTCTTCGGCATGCGTATCGTATTCCCGCTGCTGATTGTGGTGGTCGCCGCCGGGATTGGTCCGATCGATGCGATCGTGCTGGCGGCTAGCCGGCCGGATGAATATGCGCGGATCATGAACGACGCGCATCTGCCGATTGCAGCCTTCGGCGGTACGTTCCTGATGATGGTGGGGCTCACCTACTTCTTCAATCACGAGAAGGAGGTCCACTGGATTTCGGTGCTCGAGAAGCACATGTCCCGTTACGCGACCATCAAGGGCATTGAAATCGCATTTGTGCTGCTTTTGGTGCTGCTTTTCTCAAGCCTGCTTGAGGGTGAGGACAGCAACACATTCGTGATGGCTGCCGTTTACGGACTTCTGACGTTCCTGGCGGTGGAGGTGGTCGGCGGCTTGCTCGACGCATCTCAGCGGACGCTGACGGAAGCCGCCCGGGGCGGACTCGGCGCCTTCATCTATCTGGAAGTGCTGGATGCGAGCTTCTCCTTCGACGGCGTGATCGGCGCGTTCGCCTTGACGCAGAACCTCTTCGTCATTGCCATCGGCCTGGGCATCGGCGCCATGTATGTTCGCTCGATGACCATCATGCTTGTCGAGAAAGAGACGCTGACGCACTATCGCTACCTGGAGCACGGCGCCTTTTATGCCATTCTCATCCTGTCGGTGATCATGTACGTGCAGACGCTCTATCACATCCCGGAAGTCATCACCGGGCTCGGCGGCGCCACGCTGATCGGCATCTCGCTCTGGTCGTCCATCCGGTACAATCGAGAGGAACGCCTACGGGAAACGGATCTTTCCCGCGGCGAGATCTGACCCATCAGGTTGTTACGAAGAAGGGCCCTCGGGGCCCTTCTTGCTTCCCACCTTCTGCGCTTTAGAAGACGCTATCTTTCAAGCTTGTCTAGGTAGGGCAGGTCCTCTGGGTGAACCTCCTGCGTGACCCGATGGATGCGGTCGATGGCGCGCTCTCGGGAAATCTGCAGGTGCGCACGCAAAGCAGCCGCCGCCTCCTTTACTTGCGCCGCCTCAAGTCTCTCGACAATCTCCAGGTGCTCGGGCAGGAAAGGCTCCGAGCCGAACAGCCGCGGCATCCAACGGTACAGGAAACGGTGTGCGACAAGCAGGGCTTGCGGCAGACTGATTGCCTGCATCAACGGCCCATTGTCGCAATGGCCGAGCAGCGTCACATGAAGATCCTCCTCGAGATGATCGAGATCTGGTCCAGTCAGATTGGCGGCGTCGTGTATGGCGCTCTCCAGCCTGCCGCGCATGGCAGGTAGCAGATCACCCGGCAGCCGCGCGGCCGCCTTTTCAAGCGCGACCGGCTCCAGCAGCCAACGAAGTTCGTAGAGTTCAGAGACGTGATCCGGCGACATCGCCGGCGCGACCCAGCGCGAGCGATCGTCTTTCTGGACCACGCCACGCTGTTGCAGTCGCGCCACGACATCCCGAGCAACAGTCCGGCTGACATTGTAGTACCGCGCAAGCTCAGTCTCATTGACCCGCCAGCCGGCAAACGAGGTGCGGGCGGCAATTTCACTTTCGACCTCGCCGTAGATCCGCGACCAGGTGGAAGCCTGCGTCAGGCGCAGGTCACCCTCTAAAGCGGGACGTGGAGCCTCTGTGGTGACCGAGGCATCCTTCTGCCGCTTGACCTGATAGCCGCGGCCAGCTGCTTTGGTCAGAAGTCCACGCTGCTCCAGTTCCGCCAACGCTTGCCGGGCGGGCGCGCGACTGATGCCAAACTGCGCCGCCAGCCCGGACTCACTCAGACGAGCGCCTTCGCGCAGCGATCCTTGCCCGATCTGCGTCGAGACAATCTCGAAGACCTGCTGGTACAACCTCGGGACGGTACCGCCTGAACCTTTCGCCGTTGCCGCCTCAGCCTTGTCAGCCGCTGTCATTCCGCCTCCCCTCGTATGACTGCCCCTCAAGCAGAGGGCTTCTCAAGCTTGCATCAGAAACCCTTTGCCACGTTACCAGCTTGGTTAGCACCCATCAAACGCGCACCCATGATTGCTGACAGCTTATTTCGTCGGCGGACCTAGGCAGCCTCTTGCCAAAGCAGATTTTATGGCTAGTGTACACACAAGACGTTAAACATGAACCATGGGAGGATGGTCGATGGCGCAACGGCTGGCGGGCAAGCGTGCGTTCATAACGGGCGCCGGCCAGGGAATGGGCCGCGCCACCGCACTTGCTTTCGCCGCAGAAGGTGCATCCGTTTTTGCGACGAGCCGAACGCTGTCAAAGATGGACGATCTTCCCCGCCTTTCGCACAGGATCGAGATTGCCGAACTGGACGTCACTGATGCGGAATCGGTCCGCAAGCAGGTGCATGAGGCCGGCCCACTGGACATCCTCGTCAACTGCGCCGGCTGGGTTCACAACGGCTCCATCCTCACCTGCACGGAAGACGATTGGCAGCAGAGCTTCGACCAGAACGTAACCTCGGCCTTCCGGACGATGAAGGCTGCACTGCCACAGATGGTCGAGAGAGGGCGCGGCGCGATCGTGAACGTTGCTTCCGTCGCCTCCAGCATCACCGGCGTTGCCAACAGGCTCGGTTACGGCGCGAGCAAAGCTGCGATGATCGGCCTGACGAAGGCGGCCGCGCGCGATCTCATCAGCACCGGCGTGCGCGTCAATGCCCTCTGCCCCGGCACGACCCTTTCCCCATCCTTGCAGAGCCGAATCGACGCCAGCCCCGACCCTGAGGAAATGGCGCGGACCTTTGTGGCACGGCAACCGATGGGCCGACTCGGAACAGTGGAGGAAATGGCTGCTGCGGCTGTTTACCTTGCCAGCGATGAGACCGCATTCATGACAGGACAGATCTTGGTAATCGACGGAGGCCAGACTCTATGAACTCATCCATCAAGCCACCGGCAGGCGAGGCCGTGGTTCACGCGCCGATCGCGGCGGTCGACCGCTTCTGCCGCGAGGTGTTTGCCGCGATCGGGGCAGATGAGGCGACAGCGGATGCGGCAACGCGCGCAATGATGCATGGCTCGCGGCTCGGGGTCGACAGTCACGGCGTTCGCCTGCTTGACCATTACGTCAGGATGATAGACGGCGGGCGCCTCAACCGTACACCGAACGTGCGTGTCGTTCAGTCTTTTGGTGCTGTCGCATCGCTCGACGCTGACCACGCCCAGGGAGCGCTGGGCGCTTACCGGGCGATGGAGCATGCGGTGGAACTGGCTGAATCATTCGGCATCGGCGCTGTCTCCATCCGCAACAGTTCGCATTTCGGGCCGGCCGGCGCGTATGTCATGGAAGCCGCACGTCGCGGCTTCGTGGGGCTTGCGGTCTGCAATTCCGACAGTTTCGTCCGTCTTCACGATGGCGCGATGCGCTTCCACGGCACGAACCCGATCGCTTTCGCCGTGCCGGTGGAGGGGCAGGAACCGTGGCTCCTTGATATGGCGACGAGTGCCATTCCCTACAATCGCGTCCAACTCTATCGCAGCCTCGGCGTGCAATTGCCGGAAGGGGTCGCTTCCGAAGTCGACGGGCAGAATACGCGCGATCCATCCCTGGTCGAGATGCTGGCCCCGCTGGGTGGTGAGTTCGGTTTCAAGGGCGCGGGTCTTGCCGGCTTTGCAGAAATTCTGAGCGCTGTCTTTTCGGGCATGAAACTGAGCTTCGACATCCTCCCTATGAACGGCCCCGACGTCTCGACGCCGCGCGGCCTTGGAGCCTTCGTGCTGGCGTTGAAGCCGGGCGCCTTCGTTGATGAGCAGACATTCCAGGCGGGCATGCAGCGTTATGTGGAGGTTCTGCGGACGTCTCCGGCACGCGAGGGCATGACGGTGATGGCGCCGGGAGATCGCGAATGGCGGGTTGCGCGCGAGCGCGAGCAGATCGGCGTGCCGCTCGATCCGGCAACGCGCGAGGCGTTTTTGGCACTTGCCGAACGTCATGGCCTGACGCCGCCGTTCTAGTTCGTGAACCGGCCGGTTGAGGAGCCGGCCCCAACTCTCTCCGGAGAGACCGGGGAGGAAATGTCGAAAACACAAGGAGGAGGAAAGCATGCGCAAGTTATCGAAGAGAATGCTGCCGCTCTTGGCTGCAGCAGGTCTTGCCATCGTCGCTGGTCAGTCGGCAAACGCCCAGGACACCTATACTTTGCGGTTCAACCACGTTCTCGGCCCCAGCGAACCCTTCCACGAAGGCTTCACCAACTGGGCGAAGCGCGTTGAAGAGCGCACCAATGGCGGGCTGAAGATGGAAGTCTACCACAGCGCCCAGCTCGGCGTTGAAGAGGATATCATCGAACAGATCCGCCAGGGGGCCAATGTCGGTCAGAACACCGACTCCGCGCGCCTCGGCAACTACGTCCCCAATATCGCGGTGATGAACGGACCCTACCTGGTCGATTCACTGGAGGACGTCTGGAAGCTGGCCGACTCCCCAACCATCCAGAAATGGGAAGATGAACTGGCAAGCCAGCATGGCTTGAAAGTTGTCTGCTTCGACTGGGTACAGGGCTTCCGCCACTTCTTCACCAACAAGCCGGTCAAGACCCCGGAGGATCTGGCGGGCCTGCGCGTGCGCACCCCTCCGGCACCGATCTGGCAGGAATCGGTTCGTTCTCTCGGTGCGGCACCGACGGCCATGGCTTTCGGCGACATGTATCCTGCCTTGCAGCAACAGGCGATCGATGGCGTCGAACTGGTCTATGCCAACATCCCGGGCGGGCGCTTCTATGAAGTTCTCAAATACGCCAACGAGACGAAGCACATCATGCTGATCAACTTCCAGGTTGTCAGCTCGCAGTGGTTCGACGGATTGCCCGCCGAGTATCAGACGGCACTGGTCGAGGAATGCACTGCCGCTGGCCGGGAAACTTCACAGAAGATCGCCGACATGGCCGAAACGATCAAAGCCGACCTTCAGTCGAAGGGAATGGAAGTCGTCACGGACATCGATCTCGAAGCTTTCAAGGCCGCTGGCGAAAAGGCCTACGAGACACTCGGCATCACCGAGGCGAAGAACGCCGTCCAGGCCGAGCTCGGCAAGTAAGCAACATCTATCCCGGCCGCAGGTAACATCGATGCGAAAGCTCTACGACACGTTAGGTAAGTTCGAAGCGGTTGTGGCCGGGACACTCCTGATCCTGATGGTCCTGTTGATCTTTCTTGGTGGCTTGGCGCGTCTTGCAGCCCACCCGCTCAACTGGACCATCGACTTTGCCACCTGTTTCTTCGCCTGGGCCTGCTTCATCTGTGCCGATATCGCCTGGCGGCGGGACGCGCTGATGTCCATCGAGCTCCTGACGGAGCGCCTGCCGGCGTCAACACAGCGCCTGCTCACCTATCTGAATTACCTGATCCTTCTGGCGTTCCTGCTTTTCGTCGTCATCTATGGCGCCCAGCTTGCCTGGACGAGCAGGGCACGCAGCTTCCAGGGCATCCCCTGGATCAGCTATTCCTGGGTCACGGCAAGCCTGCCCTTCGGTGCCCTGCTTCTGACGTTGACGACTGTCGTCAAGTTCATCGATCTCCGCCACACCGCGCCGGTTGCCCCCACCAACTTCTGAGGACAGGGCCATGCTTCTCGTTACCATCGCCTTCCTCGTCTTAATGCTCATCGGCATGCCCGTCGCTTTCGCGATCGGGATCTCCGGCATCGTGTTCTTTCTGCAGCATCCGGAACTGCCGATCACGATCCCGCTACAGCAGACAATCTCCACCACCCAGAACTTCGCCCTGCTGGCGATTCCGCTCTTCATCATGGCGGGCAACCTGATGAACGCGTCGGGAATAACCGAACGACTGCTCGACCTTGCCTCGGTCATTGCCGGCCGGATGAAGGGCGGTCTGGCACAGATGTCCCTCGCCCTTTCTGCGCTGATGGGCGGTGTATCCGGCTCGGCCATTGCGGATGCTGCCATGCAAAGCCGTATGCTCGGCAGCGAAATGATCCGCCGCGGCATGTCCAAGGGTTTTACTGCGGGCGTCCTATCCTTTGGTGCCATCCTGACGCCGATCATCCCACCCGGTCTTGGCTTCATCATCTATGGCACGATCGGCCAGGTCTCGATTGGTCGCTTGTTCGCTGCCGGCCTCGTCCCTGCCCTCCTCCTTTGGGCAGCGCTCGCCTTCACCGTTTCCGTCGTCGCAAAGAAGAGAAATTATCCGGCACAGCGGACTACGCGTCCGACGGCGCGCGAAGTGGGCAGCGCCCTTCGCGGCGGCATCTGGGCGATCCTTTTCCCGATCATCCTGCTGGCAGGTCTTCGTTTCGGCATCTTCACCCCCTCGGAAATCGGCGCCTTCGCTGTCATCTACGCCGTCCTGATCGGTGTACTGGCCTATCGAAAACTGAAGGCAGCTTCCTTCCGGGAGGCATTGGAGGGAAGCCTTTCTGATGTTGGGGCGGTCATGTTCCTTATCGCGCTGTCGGCGATCTTTAGCTACGGCATTGTTCTTGAGCGGGTGCCGGAACTGATTTCCGGCGGCATCCTGTCGATTACCGACAGCTTCTATGGTGTCCTGACACTCATCGTGCTCTTCATCGTTGCCTGTGGCTTCTTCATCGATGCAACGGTGCTCATCATCATGCTGACGCCGATCTTCCTGCCACTGATCCGACAGCTTGGCGGCGATCCAGTGCATTTCGGCGTTGTCTTCGTCGTCGCCGCAACGATCGGCAACTTCACTCCACCCGTTGGGGCCGCAATGTATGCCGTCTGCTCTATTCTCAAGGTAAAAATCGGCGACTATACGCGCGAATCAATCCCGCTGATGCTTGCGATCACCCTCGTCGCGCTTCTGCTGATCTTCATACCGGAAATCGTTCTCTTCGTCCCGAACCTGCTGTTCAATCGATAGACCTTCCCGGTTGCAGTCATTTAATGCAGGCTTCCTTTTACTGTGGGTTAACCATGTTCTGAGAACACTGCCCGCGGCATCATGAGGGTGCATGATTGAGGCATGAGGCTTCCGGGGACGCCTGTGGGGACAGACATGCCAGTCATTACCTTTGCCAATACCAAGGGCGGCGCCGGCAAGACCACCGCCGTGCTGCTGCTTGCAACAGAACTGGTGCAACAAGGCCATCGCGTAACAATCCTCGATGCTGACCCGCAGCAGTGGATCACCCGTTGGCACAAACTGTCACCGCCCGACGACTGGCTCGACGTCATTGCCTATGTGAACTCCACGACGATCGAGCGCAGTATCGCCGAAAGACGCGACACGACAGACTACTTCATTATCGATTTGCCTGGCGCCCGGAACTCGCTTCTGGCGACCGCGATCGGCCTGTCTGACCACGTCCTGATCCCGATCCAGGGTTGCGCCATGGACGCCCAGGGCGGTGCCAATGTTCTGGAGCTGTTGCAGTATCTGGAGCGGCGGGCGGGTTTTCGCGTGCCGCACTCCGTGGTGTTGACGCGGGTCAACCCCATGGTCACCACCCGCGCACTTCTTGCGGTGAAAGGCCTTCTGGCGCAGCGCAACGTCGACGTCCTCAACACGCCGATCGTCGAGCGCTCCGCCTTCCGCGATATCTTCGACTGCGGCGGGTCCCTGCACACGATGGACGAGACACAGGTTAGCAACCTCGACAAGGCGCGCGAGAATGCGAGACTGTTTGCCGAGGAAATGGTCCGGCGGGTGCCCATGCCGCAGGTCAAGCGTATTCGTGGCCGCCACGCGGCCTGAGCCTCAGCTCCGTTCGCCGACAACGATCTGCAGCTTGACGTCGGACGGATCGCCCTTGGCGGCCCGTTCGAAGGCTTCGATCGCCTGGTTGAAGTCGAAGGTGCCGGTAATCAGCGGTCTGAGGTCCACCTTTCCTGAGGCGATCAGCTCGAGCGCCCGGTCGAAGATGTTGGCGTAACGGAAGACCGTTTCGATCCTCACTTCCTTGGAGATAGCGCCGGCGACGTCGAACTCGACCTTTCGCACTGGCAGGCCGACCAACACAACTGCGCCGCCCGGCCGAACCAGGTCGAACAGCCCATCGAACGCCCGCGGGTTGCCGCTCGCTTCAAACACCACGTCAGCGCCCCAACCTCCCGTTTCGGTGGACAGGACCTCCGCGAACGGCTGTTGGGTGATGTTGACCGGCACGATCCCCGGATATTGTGCGGCGATTGCGAGCTTTTCGGCACTGAGATCAGAGATAAAGACGCGGGCGCAGCCGCCGGCAAGCGCAGCCAGCGCGACCATGATGCCGATCGGGCCGCAGCCGATCACAGCCGCCACATCGCCCGGCTTGATCCGTGCCCGGGCTGCCGCCTGCATCCCGATGGCGAAGGGTTCTACCATCGCTCCCTCGGCAAAGGAAACACTGTCAGGCAGCTTATAGGTGAAGGCGGCGGGATGGACGGTGTAAGGCGCCAGAACGCCGTGGATGGGCGGCGTCGCCCAGAAGCGGACATCCGGATCGACATTATAGAGCCCGAGCTTTGTCGCCCGCGACGACATGTTAGGAATCCCCGGCTCCATGCAGACCCGATCGCCGACCTTGAGGTCTCTTACCTCGGCGCCGACCTCGACCACCGTGCCGGCCGCCTCGTGGCCAAGCACCATCGGCTCGCGCAGCACGAAGGGGCCGATCGCTCCATGGGTGTAATAGTGCACGTCACTGCCGCAGACACCCACCGTATGGATCGCGATCTTCACGTCGCCCGGGCCAACGTGAAGCGGAAGATCGATTTCCCTCAGCGAGAGCACGCCCTTTTCTTCGAGAACCAGCGCCTGCATCGAAAATCTCTCCTGTTCTTGCGGTTTCACAAGTAATCGCTTCACGGGCCGATACCAAGGTAGAGGATGCGAAAGCCGCGACAAATACCGATACTTCGGCCACAGGAGTTTGCGCCGGCGCCGCAAGCGGCTACAAAAGAAAAAAGACATCCGGGAGGACGCATGCGCGCAGTGCTGCAGGAAGTGGAGAGGCGTCGGGCCGAGGCGCGGCTCGGCGGCGGAGAAAGACGCATCGCCGCACAGCATGGCAAGGGGAAGCTGACCGCGCGGGAACGGCTCGAGGTCCTGCTCGACGAGGGCTCCTTCGAGGAGTTCGACATGTATGTCACCCACCGGGCGGTCGACTTCGGCATGGCCGAGCAGAAGATCGCCGGTGACGGCGTCGTGACCGGCTGGGGCACGATCAACGGCCGGCAGGTCTATGTCTTCTCGCAGGATTTCACCGTCCTCGGCGGCTCCCTTTCCGAGACCCATGCCCAGAAGATCTGCAAGATCATGGACATGGCCGTGCGCGTCGGCGCGCCCGTCATAGGCCTCAACGATTCCGGCGGTGCGCGTATCCAGGAAGGCGTCGCCTCGCTCGCCGGCTATGCGGAAGTCTTCCGCCGCAATGCCGAGGCCTCAGGCGTCATCCCGCAGATCTCCGTCATTATGGGCCCATGCGCCGGCGGCGCCGTCTATTCGCCGGCGATGACCGACTTCATCTTCATGGTGCGCGATTCATCCTACATG
>JAEWOP010000243.1 GCA_023399635.1 Pseudomonadota bacterium | reverse complement strand
AGGTCGTCATCGACACGATGAAGGAAAAGGGCATTCGTGACGACTATGTCGTACTGGTTGGGGGGGCACCGCTAAACGAGGAATTCGGCAAGGCCGTCGGGGCAGACGCCTACTGTCGGGACGCGGCTGTTGCCGTGGAAACGGCGAAAGACTTCGTTCGCCGCAAGCACAATTCGCTGGCAGCGCGCTAGAAGGAAGAGGCCGGCTTTGCCGACCTCTTCAGATCTCGATCAGCGTGCAGCGCGCTCTACGCTGCGGCCGGCATCTTGGGTCGCATCAACGGCATTGGCCGTATCCGCGCCGACCCCGCGAATGGTGTTGCCGCACGAGCTGAGGGCAGCGGCGGTTACGAACAGAGCGGCGATGACCGTGACTGTCTTGGACGTCATGATAAAGTACTCCGATGGTTGTCGATCAAAAAAAGGCGGAACATCGCCTTCCGCCACAGGAACGCCTCAATCAAGAAAAGGTTCACGTCATCGCGTGCGGCGCGATCGCGCGTGAAGTCTTGGCCGTCTGCGACCAACATGGCCTCCGCCATATCGACCTACACTGCCTGCCGGCGATCTGGCATGCTTACCCGCAGAAGATCGTCCCGGGACTGGAGGAGGCTCTACGTAGCGCCCGTGCTCGCGGCTTCTCAAGGATCTTCTTCGCCTATGCTGACTGCGGCACCGGCGGCGACATCGACAGGCTCTGCGAGCGCGAGGGCATCACCCGGATCGCCGGACCCCATTGTTATGCATTCTTTTCTGGCAACGACCTGTTTGAGGCGAAGGCAGACGACGACCTGCTAAGCTTCTTTCTGACCGACTTTCTGGCGCGACAGTTCGAGGCCTTCGTCATCCAGCCCCTTGGGCTGGATCGGCATCCGCAGCTCAAGCACACCTATTTCGGCAACTACCGAAAGCTCGTGTACTTGAGTCAGGAGCCGGACGAGGAACTTCAGGCGAAGGCAAAAGCCGCGGCTGATTATCTTGAACTCGACTACGAGTATCGCTTCACAGGCTATGGCGATCTGACGCCGTCACTGCGGACCCTGTAGAATTCGTTCGAGCGGCGCAAACCGCGTCGCTTTTTGCTCCGTGCGCCGTCGTGGCAAGCGCAGTGCCAACTTCAGACCGCGTGCATGCTGCCTCAAAACGGGAGCATGAGATGGCCGACCGCATCACCGTCTACTGGCGGGACATTCCGGCGCAAGTGATCATCAAACAGGGGCGCAGAACCGCAAAGCGCGAGCTCTCGCTACGCTTTACGGAAGCGATCGACATGTGTGCGATGCGGTCCGGCGCAGCCGACACTGACGATTACCTCGCCGATTGGCGCAAAGCTGATCCCGTGCCAGTTTCCGATGATCTCGAGGCGGAGGCTGAAAAGGCAGCAGCCGAGCTCGAAGCAGCGTTTGACAAGGAGCGCCTGGTTGCCTTGGTGAAGGCGGGAGGTCGCGAGAGTGCCTGACCCAGACCCCACGAAGTCTCCAGGCGTCCCGGTGCATCCTCCCGCCGCTGGTCCTGGAACGAAGCCAGCCATAGGGAATGCCGGCGCAGCAAAAAAGGCTGCAACCGGCGCCTATGTCCCGGGTGACGTTTCTCCCAATCGCCGTGTTCAGCGGCGATACTCTGTCCGCCTCTGGTCAATTCGGCATTCAAGGCTGCTCGAATGGTTCTACGGGCGTTTTGCGAATGCCTTTCTGCTGCTGCACCCACTGTGGAAAGCGATCGGCTACAGCCGGGCCGAGGTACCGGTGACCTTTGTTGAAAAGCGGGTGAAGGGCCTGCTGTTTGACTGCCGCATGTGCGGGCAGTGCATCCTCTCGTCCACGGGCATGTCCTGCCCGATGAACTGTCCCAAGCAACTGCGCAATGGCCCGTGCGGCGGAGTCCGCGCCAACGGCAACTGCGAGGTGGAGCCGGATATGCCCTGCGTTTGGGTCAAGGCATGGGAAGGGTCCCGCCAGATGGAAAAGGGGAACGCGATCCTGAACGTCCAGACACCCGTGAACCAGTCGCTGCGGGAAACCTCCTCCTGGCTTCGGGTCACGGCCGAGGCGGCGGCGCGGCGTCAGGCGGCTGGAGAGCCGAGATGAGTCTCGATATTCATCCCCATGAACCCGGTGCACCGCTTGATCCCCTTCCCGGCCATTCCTCCCATGGCAGGCTGGAGCGGGTGCTGAGGCGCGGGGAATTCGCCGTCACTGCCGAACTCAATCCGCCAGACAGCGCCAATCCTCAGGATGTCTATGAGCGCGCCGCCGTCTTCGATGGCTGGGTGGACGGCATCAACGCCGTGGACGCATCGGGCGCCAACTGCCACATGTCATCCGTCGGCATTTGCGCATTGCTCACCCGCATGGGCTACGCACCGATCATGCAGATCGCCTGCCGCGACAAGAACCGCATCGCCATCCAGGGCGACGTCCTCGGCGCGTCGGCCATGGGAGTGCAGAACATCATGTGCCTGACGGGCGACGGCGTTCAAGGGGGCGACCAGCCGGGCGCAAAGCCTGTCTTTGACCTCGACTGCATGTCGCTCCTGTCGACCGTTCGCACCATGCGCGACGAGTCTCGATTTCTGTCGGGTCGAAAGCTGACCTCTCCCCCGAACGTCTTCCTCGGGGCGGCGATCAATCCCTTCGCCCCACCTTATGACTTCCGCCCCTTCCGCCTGGGCAAGAAGATCGAAGCTGGCGCACAGTTCGTGCAAAGCCAATACTGCTTCGACGTGCCGATGTTTCGCGACTACATGGCAAAGGTTCGCGATCTCGGTCTGCACGAAAAATGCTTCATCCTGGTGGGCGTCGGCCCGCTTGCCTCTGCCAAGACCGCTCGCTGGATCCGCTCGAACGTCCCCGGCATCCATATTCCTGATCATGTCATCGCCCGTCTCGAGGGAGCGCAGGACCAGAAAAAAGAGGGCAAGCAGCTCTGCATCGACATCATCAACGAAGTGAAGGAAATCGAGGGCGTCTCCGGCATCCACGTGATGGCCTACCGTCAGGAAGAATACGTCGCCGAGATCGTACACGAGTCCGGAGTCCTGAAGGGGCGCCGGCCTTGGAAGCGTGAACCCAATCTCGGCGACACAGCCGTTGCAGAACGCCTTGAAGAGATCCGCCAGGAAAAAGAAGAAAACCAGCAGCAACTCGCCGACATCGCAGCCCATAAACCTCATTGAACAACCGCGCCGGCGAAGGCCGCCGCTACAACAACAGACATCGCCGCCGCTCAGGCTCTGGAGACCCGCATGACCCGCACCATCGTCGCATCCGCCACACGCGAAGTGATCATCGGCTTCGACCAGCCCTTCTGCGTTATCGGCGAGCGCATCAATCCAACCGGGCGCAAGAAGCTGGCTGCGGAAATGATCGAGGGCAACTTCGACACCGTTATCCGCGACGCGCTGGAGCAGGTGGCGGCAGGCGCCACGATGTTGGACGTGAACGCGGGCGTCACCTCGGTCAACCCGAACGAAACCGAGCCGAGCCTGCTCGTCCAGACGCTGGAGATCGTGCAGGGCCTGGTCGATGTGCCGCTGTCGATCGACTCATCTGTCACCGCCGCCATCGAGGCAGCACTCAAGGTCGCCAACGGCCGCCCTCTGGTCAATTCCGTCACCGGAGAGGAAGAAAAGCTCGAGGCAATCCTGCCGCTTTGCGCAAAGTACAACGTGCCTGTGGTTGCGATCTCCAACGACGAAACGGGCATTTCCCAAGATCCGGACGTCCGTTTTGCCGTCGCAAAGAAGATCGTCGAGCGGGCCATGGATCACGGCATCAAGCCGCATGACATCGTCGTCGATCCGCTGGTCATGCCGATCGGTGCCATCGGGTCGGCCGGCCTTCAGGTTTTTGCTCTCATCCGGCGCCTGCGCGAGGAGTTGAAGGTGAACACCACCTGCGGCCTCTCCAACATCTCCTTCGGCCTGCCCCACCGACACGGCATCAATGCCGGCTTCATCCCGATGGTGATCGGCGCCGGCATGACGAGCGCGATCATGAACCCATGCCGTCCGCAGGAGATGGAAGCAGTGCGTGCCGCAAATGTGCTGAACGGCACGGACGAGAACTGCTACAGCTGGATCAAGACCTACCGAGACTACAAGCCGGCTGAAACGGGTGCCGCCGCAGCGCCCTCCCCGGCCTCTGCCGCAAGTGGTGGAGGCCGCCGCGGAGGTCGAGCAGCGCGGGTCGGCGCGAGTGCTGCGAGCGAGTGAATAGAGCATCATGACAGAACAGTCCGACAAGGACCCACTCGTCCTCTTCATGCCTTCGGGTAAACGCGGACGTTTCCCGATCGGCACCTCCGTTCTGGACGCGGCACGCTCGCTTGGCGTTTACGTCGAGAGCGTCTGCGGCGGGCGCGCGACATGTGGGCGCTGCCAGGTTGAAGTACAGGAAGGGCATTTCGCCAAGCATCAGATCAGCTCTTCAGCAGATCATATCTCTCCTGTGGCCGCGAAGGAGATGCGCTACGCGCAGGTGCGAACGATTCCCGAAGGTCGGAGGCTTTCCTGCTCCGCACAGATCCTCGGAGATCTTGTCATCGACGTGCCGCAGGACACGGTCGTCAACGCTCAGGTAATCCGCAAAGCCGCTAGCGACCGTCTGTTCGATCGCAACCCCGCAATCCAGCTCTGCTATGTCGAAGTGGACGAGCCGGACATGCACAAGCCGCTCGGCGACCTCGACCGGCTGAACCTCATGCTGGAGAAGGACTGGGGTTGGCAGGACATTCTTGTCGCCCAACATCTCCTGCCGGACGTCCAGAAGATCCTGCGGAAGGGAGATTGGGGTGTCACCGCAGCGATCCATCGAGATCTGGAAGGAGCGCGACCGAACTTGATCGCGCTTTGGCCGGGACTTCACAACGAAGCCTATGGCATTGCCTGCGATATCGGCTCGACAACGATTGCCATGCACCTGGTATCGCTGCTTTCCGGACGAGTCATCGCCTCGTCAGGCACATCCAACCCCCAAATACGCTTCGGCGAAGACCTGATGAGCCGCGTGTCCTATGTGATGATGAACCCGGATGGCCGCGAAGCCATGACCAGGGCTGTGCGCCAGGCCATCAACGAGCTGATGGCCAAGGTTTGTACCGAGGCTGGTGTCGATCCGGATAATGTTCTCGACGCCGTCTTCGTCGCCAATCCGATCATGCATCACCTGTTCCTTGGCATCGACCCTACGGAGTTGGGACAAGCGCCCTTTGCATTGGCCGTCTCGGGCGCCGTGCATACCTGGTCGCGAGAAATCGACCTGGCGATCAACCATGGTGCACGCGTCTATCTGCTGCCCTGCATTGCCGGCCACGTCGGAGCCGATTCCGCTGGGGCAACGCTGGCGGAGGGACCGCATCGCCAGGACAAGATGATGCTGCTGGTCGATGTAGGCACCAATGCGGAGATCGTGCTCGGCAACCGGGGCCGCACGGTCGCAGCCTCCTCGCCCACTGGGCCGGCCTTCGAAGGCGCGGAGATCTCCTGCGGTCAACGGGCCGCACCCGGGGCGATCGAACGCGTCCGGATCGATCCGCTAACACTTGAGCCAAGGTTCAAGGTGATCGGCGTCGAGGAATGGTCCGATGAGGATGGCTTCACAGAGGCGGCAGCGAAGACGGGAATTACCGGCATTTGCGGCTCGGCGATCATCGAAGTTGTTGCCGAAATGTACCTCTCCGGCATCATCTCCTCCGATGGTGTCTTGAACGGTGCGCTGGCTGCCAGAAGTCCGCGCATTCTGGAGAACGGCCGTACCTTCTCCTATCTGCTTCATGACGGCGACCAGCGTATCATTGTCACCCAGAACGATGTGCGTGCCATCCAACTTGCCAAGGCTGCCCTCTATGCCGGAATCAAGCTCCTGATGGAAAAGCAGGGGGTCGAGACGGTCGACACCATTCGATTTGCCGGTGCCTTCGGCTCCTTCATTGATCCTAAATATGCCATGGTCCTGGGTCTCATTCCCGACTGCAAGCTGGCGGAGGTGAAAGCTGTAGGTAACGCCGCCGGCACAGGGGCTTTGATGGCTCTCCTCAACCGCGACTACCGGCGTGAGATCGAACAAACAGTCAGCAAGATCGAAAAGATAGAGACGGCCCTTGAACCGAAGTTTCAAGAACTCTTCGTCAATGCAATGGCGCTGCCGAACAAGGTAGACGCCTTCCCGAACCTTGCGACTGTGGTTGCCCTTCCCGAGCGCGATGCCGTCTCAGACGCCGGGGAAGCGGGTGGCCGTCGGCGCCGGCGTCCAAGGGAGTGATCAGGCCGCCGCGCGCGCCAACTGTCCGTAGAAATCTCTGATGCTATCGGCAACGGCCTGCGCGGGGACTGCAAGCTGGGGCGTCGTCAGCAGCCGCACATCGAAGCTGAAGAGTTCCGGCAACCCCTCCTGAGGTCCAAGCACCACCATATCGTCCGAGAGATAAGACCGCGGAAACGGTGCGATTGCAAGATCAGACAGCACTGCCGCGCGCTGCGCCATGGAATGGGCGCTGGCATAGGCGACCCTGTAGGGCCGCTTCTGCTTTTCCAGTTGAGTGATCGCATCCTGCCGCCAGACGCAGCCCTCTTCCCAAACCGAAATTGGCAGCGGATCGCGCAAATGAGCATTTCCACATTTGGCACCGGTCCAGACAAGCTTCTCGGTGTGGAGCACCTCACCGAAGTTCGGAAAGGAGCGCGGGTGGCAATTGAACAAGGCGAGATCCAGTCGCTGCTCCTCCACCCGCTTGCGCAGCGCTGAGCTCATATCGACCGTCACATCGACCAGGATGCCGGGAAACGTATCGGCAAAATCCTTGAGGATGCGCGGCAAAAGGCGCTCGGCGATATCATCGGGAGCGCCTAGTCGCACGATGCCGGCGAGATCGGGCATCACGAAGCGCGCCACGGCTTCGTTGGACAGGGCGAGCATCCGGCGCGCATACGTCAACAACATCTCGCCGTGCTGCGTCAGCGAGACCGAACGAGCGTCCCGAAGGAAGAGCGTCGTCTTTAACTGCTCCTCCAACTTCTTGATTTGCATGGACACTGCAGACGGCGTGCGCAGTACGACCTCTGCCGCGGTGGAGAAGTTCCCTGTGTCGGCAATGGCGACAAAGGTGCGAAGGACGTCGTTGTCGAGCAGTGGCAAGGGCGGGCGAAAGGGAACGGCCATGGCTTCCTCTGTCAACGAAATTCAATATAAGCACCATATCATTTCGTTTGATTGAACGTCAATGCGGTCTCAGGATGTGAAGCATCGGAGCCCGTGAAGAAGACGATCCATCACAATCATTCATGATGTCTATCATCTTCATCATCTTGATTGATGCAACGACAATGGCATTCTGCCGCCTCAAGGAGACACATCATGTCCACAGATCAGAACAGCACACACGGCTATGGCTGGCAGATTCGCAGCCTTGGCCGACCCTTCGCTCGCCTTGCCTCACATGTTCAGCAGGAATGGCGGCATCGCAGGACGGAAAAGCTTTTGGAATCTCTTCCAACTGATATCCGTAAGGACATAGGTTGGCCTGCATGGGACGCCAAAACCAATCGCGTCGAGAGACTGCACTAGGGATGTGTCGAGACCTTAAGTAACCGAATATCTGACTCCTCTGGAAAAGGATCCGGAGGAGTTCTCACCGAGCTGTGATGTCGTAAAATTTATAAGGCTCGGCTAAGGAAGATCCCCTTCTCCAAAGCATTATTTCATGTCAGTGTCGCGAATGAAGTATTGGCCATGGCGGTATAGTGGAGTGCCGAGGCATGCACGCGACCAGCAGCAAACAGCCTGTCAAACGAACACTCGTGTTCTTCCTCGTCCCCGATTTCACCATGCTGCCATTCACAGCCGCAGTGGAAACCTTGAGGATCGCCAACCGGATGCTGGGCTACCGAGCCTATGACTGGAGGCTCTGTTCCTCAGATGGAGAGAAGGTAAGCTCCTCGGCCGGCATCGCGGTAGAGGTCAACACATCGGTAGCTGACGAACGCAAGAACCTGGGAGGCGAAAACCGGCCGAATATGGTGCTGGTCTGCTCCGGTATCGATGTCGATCGCTACAGCAACAAGACGGTGAATGCATGGCTGCGGGAAACCTATAACCGCAGTGTCGCCATAGGCAGCCTGTGCACCGGCGCCCATGTGCTGGCTCAGGCTGGCCTGCTCAACGGCAAGCGCTGTGCCATCCACTGGGAAAACCTGCCCGGCTTCTCGGAGGCCTTCCCGCAGGCCGAAGTCTATGCCGACCTCTATGAAGTTGACGGGAATATCTATACCTGCGCCGGCGGCACCGCTTCCCTCGACATGATGCTGAACCTGATCGGTCAGGATTTCGGCGAGAACCTCGTCAACCGCATCTGCGAACAGCAACTGACCGACCGCGTGCGGAACCCGCACGACCGCCAGCGCTTGCCGCTTCGCGCCCGGCTGGGTGTGCAAAATGCAAA
Source organism: Pseudomonadota bacterium (assembly GCA_023399635.1). GTDB lineage: Bacteria > Pseudomonadota > Alphaproteobacteria > Rhizobiales > Rhizobiaceae > Neorhizobium. The sequence goes on along the minus strand of JAEWOP010000243.1, from coordinate 22,806 downwards.
GGTGTTGTCGATCATCGAATTGATGGAAAACAATCTGTCCGAGCCGCTGTCGCTGCTGGAGATTGCCGACGACGCCGATCTGTCACGCCGCCAGATCGAGCGGTTGTTCCGCCAGGAGATGGGTCGATCTCCTGCGCGCTATTATCTTGAAATTCGCCTCGATCGAGCACGGCACCTGCTCGTGCAGTCGTCCATGCCAGTGGTTGAAGTGGCGGTTGCCTGCGGCTTCGTCTCGGCATCACATTTTTCGAAGTGCTACCGCGAAGTCTACAACCGCTCGCCGCAGCAGGAGCGCGCCGAACGCAAGCTGACGATCGCCAGTTCGAGGGTGAGCGCAGCAGCCTAGTCCGCGGCGTCACGCAATCAGCGGCTTCACGCTGCAGATTTTCGCTCGGCCTGCATCGACCGGATCTGGATCAGCGTGTCCAGGTTCTGGTTGACGCGGCAGTAGAATTCCTCGTCGATGAATGGCCTCAGCATGAAGTCGTTCCCACCCGCCTTGAGAAAACGAGCCGACAGTAGCCGATTGGTCGATGAGGACACGCCGATGATACGCAATTCGTGAGAGCCACGTGCCGAGCGGATACGCCGGGTCAACTCGAAGCCATCGATGTCGGGCATGTTGTAGTCGGTCACGACCAAGCCGACATCCGGGTTCTTCTTGAGGATCTCCAGCGCTTTGGCTCCGCTGTCCGCTGCACTGACGCGAAAGTTGAAGCGTTTCAGCCGGCTCGTCAGAAGCGCGCGTGCCGTCGGACTGTCATCGACGATAAGCACATGGTGGCGGTGATTGGTCAGGAACCGGGCGACCGACTCGGCCAGCATCTCGACGGCAAAGACGTTGTCCTTGAGGATGTAATCGACGATATCTTTTGACAGAAGCTGATCGCGCGTGCCCTCGTGGAACGTCCCGGTAAAAACGATCGTGGGGATACTGAGATCAATGAGGTATTCCAGGGCTTCACCGTTCTCGGCACCGGGAAGATTAATGTTTGAGATGGCCAGCGTGACGGGATCCGTCGACCGATCATAGGCAAGCTGCAACTCCTCGAAGTTGCGGCAGATCTCCACCTCAATGCCGAACAGCTCCTTCAATCGGGTGCCGATCATCGACGTGAAGACGTTTGAGTCTTCGGCGAGCAAGATGCGCGCGTCGGCAAGCGATTGGCCGGAATACTGCATTCCGGAGATGCCAAGGAAAGTCATGATGCCCCTTCAGTCGTTGCTGTCCCCTTCCGAGACACATACCAAACCTGCTTTTTCACAACCGTTAATGGGGCCTGCCAATGTCTGCAGAAAAAGCCGATGGCGGCTCTCCAGCCGCCATCGAAGTAAACAACACCCTACTTTCGACTTCAGGCGCGTATGACGGTGTTATTTGGATCAAAGGGGCTTTCCGCGACCACCGTTCCCGAATAAAGCTCCCCCAGGATCTTCAGCTTCAATCGCGTCCCTAGCTCAGCGTATTTGGGCTGCACCATGGCAAGCGCAATGGACTTGCCGATACGCCAGCCATAGCCGCCACTGGTCGCGCGTCCTACCAGGTCACCCGCCTCGCTGTAGATCGCTTCCGATCCGCGTGGATCAACGTCCTCATTACCCTCCACTGTCAGGGTAACGAAGGTCCACTTTACGCCTGCCTCCTTGTAAGCGAGCATCGCATCGCGCCCGATGAATGACTTCTCAGGGCGGATAAAACGGTCGAGCCCGGACTCATAGGCGTTGTATTCGATCGATAGCTCCCGACCCATGTTGCGATAGGATTTTTCGGCCGCCATGGCGCTCATGGCGCGGATGCCGAACGGCTTGATGCCGTATTCGGCACCTGCTTCCATCAATCGATCGAAGATGTAAGCCTGCATTTCGTTCGGATGATGTAACTCCCAGCCCAGTTCCCCGACAAAATTCACTCGCAGCGCATGGGCTGTGGCGATCCCGACAGATAGCTGCTTTGCGGTCAGCCAAGGGAAATCCTTGTTCTCCAGGCTAGTGCGCGTCAGCTTTTTGAGCACATCCCGCGACCTCGGGCCCGCCAGAACAAGAACTCCATACTTCTGGGTGATCGGCTGCAAGCTGACCGAGCCGTCCTTTGGCGCAAGACGCCACAGCAGATCGTGATCATGGGCCTCAAGACCACCGGCCGACACCATGTAGAAGCGTCCCTGTGCCCATTCATAGATGGTGAACTCTGCTCGCACTCCACCGGCTGGTGTCAGGATATGGGCAAGCGCGATGCGTCCACGCCTCTTCGGAATGGCATTGGCGAAGATCGATTCCAGCCAGTCGCGTGCGCCAGGTCCAGAGACTTCCATCTTGGCGAAGGGTGACATGTCGAGCACGCCCACGTTCTCGTGGACATTCCTCACTTCATTGCCGACATGTTCCCAATAGTTGGAACGACGGAACGACCATTTCTCCACGGTGCGGCCGTCTTCCAGCGGAGCGGCGTAATTGTGATTGGTGATGACATCCGCGCCCACGCCCTTCTCACTTTCGGGCAATTCATAACCTTCAGGCGCAAACCAGTTGGCGCGTTCCCAGCCATAGACTGATCCGAACACGCCACCGAGCTTCTTCAGTCGCTCGTAGATCGGCGTCGTTTTCAGCGGGCGCGCGGCGGACCGCTCCTCGTCCGGATAATGCATCGTGAAGACGTTCGCATAGGCTTCCTCGTTCTTCGCGATCAGGTAGCCCTCGGTGGCATAAGGGCCGAAGCGCCGTGGATCGACCCCCATGAGATCGACCGTCGGCTCTCCATCGACGATCCATTCGGCGAGTTGCCAGCCCGCCCCGCCTGCGGCCGTGATGCCAAAGGAATGGCCTTCGTTGAGCCAGAAATTCTTCAGCCCCGGCGCTGGGCCGACAATGGGATTTCCGTCTGGGGTATACGCAATGGCGCCGTTATAAACCTTCTTGATGCCCACCTCTCCGAAGGCCGGCACGCGAGTGATCGCAGCCTCGATATGCGGCAACAACCGGTCCAGGTCTTCCTGGAAGAGCTCGTATTCGCTGTCGTCGGAGGGCCCATCGACGTAGCAGACGGGAGCGCCGACCTCATAGGGTCCTAGAATGAGGCCCCCCGCTTCCTCGCGCATGTACCAGGCGGAATCCGACTCCCGAAGCACGCCCATCTCGGGCAGGCCCTGACGGCGTCGTTCTCGGATGGCAGGATGGGGTTCTGTGACGATATACTGATGCTCGACCGGGATGACCGGTATGTTGATGCCGACCATCTCGCCGGTCCTGCGGGCGAAATTCCCGGTGCAGGAGATCACATGCTCGGCAGTGATCTCGCCCTTGTCTGTCGTCACCCTCCAAAGCCCGTCAGCCTGCTGCTCGATGGCAATGACTGTCGTGTTGCGGTAGATCGTCGCCCCGCGATCCCGGGCACCCTTCGCCAGCGCCTGGGTGAGATCCGCGGGTTGGATATAGCCGTCATCGGGATGTTGGATCGCACCAAGCAGACCATCGGTCTCGCAAAGAGGCCAAACCTCCTTCACCTGCTCGGGCGTCAGGATGTTCACCTTCACGCCGATCGTTTCGGCGATGCCGGCGTAATACATGTACTCGTCCCAACGATCCTTCGTGCGTGCAAGCCGGATATTGGACACTTTGGAGAAACCGACATTCATACCGGTCTCTTCCTGAAGCTCCTCGTAGAAACGGACGCTGTACTTGTGCAGTTGTCCGACGGAATAGGAAAGGTTGAAGAGCGGAAGGAGGCCAGCCGCGTGCCAGGTGGAGCCCGAAGTCAACTCCTTGCGCTCGATGAGGACACTGTCGCTCCAGCCCTTCCTGGCCAGGTGGTAAAGCGTTGAAACGCCCACCACACCGCCCCCGATCACCACGGCCCGCGCATGTGTCTTCATCGAAAGCAACCCCTCGCATTGGCCACGCAGATGGCGCGGCGCCTGATGTCGAACCGTAACTATGCAGGTCAGGTCAGGTGACCAAACGCCTGATTACGACATGCGAAAAGCTTGCCGCGACGGCTTCCCTCAGGGCTAAACGCCGGCGCCGTCCTCCAGCCCCTCCGGTGCCTGGCCTGCCGGATTTCGATCCTCACGACGGGGTCGCGGCAGGATCATGATGTCCTGACGGGCATAGGGTATCTCGATCCCTTCCCGCTCAAACCGCTTGAGGATCTCAATGCGCACGGCAGCGCGAATGCGGATGCCGTCGGAATAGTCTGCGAGGCAAAAGCGCAACTCGAAATCGAGCGAGGATGCGCCAAACGCGAGAAAGTCGACGTGTGGCTCCGGGTTTCGCAACACTTCCGGCACAGCGCCCACGATCTCGAGCAAGATTGCAATCACCTTCTCCGGATCCGTACCGTAAGCGACGGAAACCGGTATCTCTGATCGCTGGATACGGTTGCGATGCGTCCAGTTGCCGACCGGCGCGTTGATGAGGTCGGAATTGGGTACAACGATCGACTGCTTGCGGAACGTTTCGATCTCGGTCGCGCGCACCGAGATCCGCTTGACGATCCCTTCCGTCGTGCCGGTCACGACGTGATCACCAACCTTGAACGGCCGCTCAACAAGCAGGATGAGACCCGACACGAAGTTCGAAACGACGTTCTGTAGGCCGAAGCCGATACCGACCGAGAGAGCGGACGCGACAAGTGCGAAGCTTGAGAGGTCTATACCAGCGGCCGAGACGCCGATGATCAAGGCAAGCCCGACCCCCAGATAACCAATGCCGGTCTTGACGGAGTTGCGAACCCCGGTATCCACTTGGCTGCGGGCCATGACGTTGCCATCTACCCATCTCTGCACCCAGCCGGTGGCGACATATCCCAGTGCGAAGAGCAGAAGCCCGCCCAGGATGCCGACCAGGGAAATGGTGATGTTGCCGATCGTTATCGCCGTGAAGAAGCGATAGAACCAGGCTTCGATATCGGCGATCTGGAAGCCCCATGTCAGCAGGATCAGCGGCACCCCGATCATCAGCGCGAACGCATAGATTGCAAGCCCCGCGACAAGCCCTAACTGGTCGAGGGTGACCTCTCCCCAACCGCGGCGCTCTGAAAGACGTTCCCCCAGCGCCGTCCCACCGAAGACACCCTGCCGCGACACCGCCTTACCCGTCAGCAGGCCGATGTACATCGTTACCAAGACGGCTCCCGTAAGGATGATCTGGGTCGCCACGAACCGGGCAAAGCCCACATAGCCTACGATCACAGCAAAGATCAGGAAGCCGCCCATCAGCCGCAGAAGAAGCGGCAGGAAGCGCGGCCATGGACGGCCAGGTCCGGTGGGGCTGCCGTCCGCGGCCATCACCGGCCGAAGGAAAGACAGCATGATGAGGATGACGCCGATAATGATCGAAGCGATCACCGTCTTCGCAACGGTCACGACGAGTGGTGAGTTCAAGGTTTCGCTGATCGTCCCAAGGAGATAATCGAGCCCGTTGACCACGGCCATCAGGATCACAGCCCAGCCGATCAAATTGGCGCCCTGATCCGTCACGCGGACGAGCCGCCAGTCCGGCTCCTTCGGCGCCAGCACCGCGTGGGTCAGGCGGGCGGCAAAAGAAACGAACCAGATGAACCCGAAAAGGCTAGCCATGATAGGGGCAACGTCCGGTCGAAGAACGTTGAAGCCGTCGAGGGAGCAGATAGGACGCAATAAGGAAGGCGGCCAGTGACATGGTCCGGATGACGACCGACCAGAACGCAACGCCAAGGCGCTTCAGATAAGAGGGTGCCTGACCATCCCGCGCTTTGCTTCTGCCGATATATCCGCCGAAGAGCCGGTAGCCGGCCGAACGAATGACGAGGCCGACAACGAGCGACAATCCCACGGCGGCAAGAAGAGAAACTGTCTTGAACCGCGCCGCAAAGTTCAGCCAATTGCCGATTACATCTCCCAATCGGCGCAATTCGATCGCGAACGCATTGCCGGCATCGGCGAACAACTCCGCCGACAGTTCTGTATGCCGGAACAGCGTCTGCGTGAACAAAGTCCGCCGAATGGTGGTGATGTTGTTGGCTAACTCATTCGCGGTGGTCGAAAGGCGTTCGGCATCTTCGATGACAACGTTGAGCTCCCCTCGTTCGTTCAGCAATCGGGTGCGCTCGTCTCGCACAGCGCCCGGCTCCGGCGGTTGACCGCTCTGCGGAGGCTCGCCCAGTGTGTCCAATCTACCTTGTATCTGGCCCAACCTCGTGTTGAGCGCCTCCGAAACGGTACCCATTTCCGTGACGATCTCATCGATCTCGACCCGCAGTTGCGCGAGACGGGCATCGTCGCGCGCGCCCTCCACTGCAGAAAGGGAGCTGTCCAGACGGCTGCGAAGCGCCTCCAACGTCTCGCGCATCTCCGCATTGATCGAATCTGTAGTGACTTCCCCAATCTGGCTTTGGGCAGCCGCGGAGCCCGCAACAGCCATCGGCATGGCAGCCGCGAGAATGAGCATCGACAGAATGACGACCACCCGCATCAGGAACGATCGGTGGTGAGGCAAGGACGGTTTCATTCAGCACTCGCTGGTTAGGAATCGCTGAGACGCTATTTCGACTTCGCGCCAAAAGGAAGGAAGAGATGGGACGAACAAACCTTCTTGGAACCCTGGAACAATCTGCCGCGTTACCATGCGCAACCACCACAGGAGGGTAAGGTATGGAAGACGCAGGTATCGGCTGGATTGCAGCCATCATCATTGGCGGTATAGCTGGGTGGCTGGCCGAGCAGTTCATGAAGAGCAACATGGGCATCTTCATGAATATTCTGCTTGGGATTGTTGGCGCGATCGTCGCCAATGCGCTGCTCGGCCTCATCGGCGTCAGCTTGGGTGGCTGGATCGGCTACCTCATCGCCGGCTTCATTGGCGCGTGCATTCTCATCGCAGTGGGTCGAATGTTCAGGCGCTAAGCCGCAACCAATAACTTAAAAACCGGCGCCGGGCTTCGACAGATAGTCGAGCTCGGCGTCGGTCGTTTCGCGCCCGAGAAACACGTTGCGGTGCGGGAAGCGGCCGAATTGACGGATCACCGCCAGATGTCTCTGCGCGTAATCCAGATATTCAGCATCTCCCAATGCTTCAAAGAGTGCAACCGAACGTTCCTGGTCGGCAATATCCTCGGAATGCTCGAACGGCAGGTAGATGAAACCCCGCCGCTCCGGAGGCGTATCAGCATCCGCCCCTGCCGAGAGAGCGAGCTTTGCCTCGCGCAAGGCCATCCAGTCCGTGGCGAAGGCAAGAGCCGTTCCACGATAGATGTGGCGAGAAAACTGGTCGAGCACAATGATAGCGGCCAGACGGCTCTCCGGCGTTTCCCGCCAGTTCTCCACCTCGCCTCTTGCAAGCGACAGATGCACATCGCTGAAGCGGCGAGAGATCTCCTCATCCAAAGCGTCCGAACGTTGAAACCACTGCTGCCGCGTCAGGCGCCCGAACCAGAACTCAAGAATTTCCTGCGGTGCCTTGGTGGTCACGGCTCTCTCCTCATGGGAGCTTCAGAGTGTCAGGGTTCTTGTCCAGCATTCTGCACAAGGCCTCCACCACTATATTGTGATCCTCACGCTGCGGAAGCCCTGAAACGGTTACCGCACCGATGCAGCCAGTCCCGTGCACGATGAGCGGAAAGCTACCGCCATGCGTGGCGTAGTCGGCGAGCGGAAGCCCATACTTCTCTTCAATCGTGGTTCCTTGATGCAACAGCTTCAGCCCCACCGCATAACTCGACGTGAAGAAGCGTAGCGTGACGGCGCGCTTTCGTCGGACCCATGCCGCGTTGTCAGCGGTTGTACCGGGAAGCGCGCAATAGAAAATGGGCATCGCGTGGAGTGATACATCGATCACCACCGACATATTGCGCTCGAGCGCCATGTCACGCAGCATCGAGCCGAGCTCCCAGCCAGCCGCCGCGCTGAAATCGGCAAAACGAAGCTCCTGCTCCTGCTCCAATATCCGCGCTAGATCCTGTTCGACTGCCATGAAGTTTCCCCTCTGCTTGCGCGGCATTCATGACCAGTGCGCGCTAGATGTAAAGACTCTCGAGAATAGACAGGTCTTGCGGTTAAGCCTGGAGCAGCGTGTGGATGGCTGAGAGCACCATGTCGTGTTGATAAGGCTTGGGCAGGAAGTGCGTGCGCGCTGGGAGTAACATCGGGTCCAGACGGACAACACCTGACGTTATGATGATGCCGATATGGGGTCGCAACGCCCTCACCCGCTGTGCCAGCTGTATCCCGTCCATGGAACCAGCCATGTTGACGTCGGTAAACACGATGTCGACATCGGTGCGGTTACGAAGAAGGACCATGGCCTCGTCCGCGTTACCAGCCTCCAAGACCACGTGCCCGACCTCTTCCAGTGCATCCAGCGTCGTAAATCGGATAAGGGGCTCATCTTCGACGATGAGTACGACGGCCTTCTGAACGGACATGTGCAACTCCATGATCTTCGGTGTCGGCCAAGGACAGTGAACATCTTCGGCGGGATGATGATGCGCCGCGACCGACACGCTGGCCGGCCATATAGGCAAGGCCAGCGGAAATCGCCAGCCTTTTACCGTCCGGATGAGTACGCCCTCGCACGAGAAACATCCGTTGCTGGAGCAGCCTCGGCGCGGGTCGGGGAAACAACCGGAAGCTCATTTGCCCGCTCCAAACGCGACCGGGAGGGAGCCCGTCGCACCTGCACAAGGTGCTCTAGCGTCGTATCGGCACAGGGTAAGAGATCTGCTTACCATCCCTTGCTTTTCCCCCTTGCCGATGTTGAACTTGATCGCATCCAGACGTTAGCTCCACGCCAGCCGGCTTCTTCCGGTCAGGGGCTCGCGGACCCACTGCTCGAGTTAGTGAGCCCCGACACAATTACAGGAAGCAGTCATGCCGGAAGACCATCACCATCACGCGCCGGGAGCCGATCATTGGCGCGAGCATGGCGTGAAAGTCATCCCGGGAAACTCGCTTGATCCCAACACCGCACAAACGCCGGGCATGAACCGTGCCACCGCAATCAACCATGCACGGGCGGGCGCCGAGAAAATCTGGGCCGGAACGGTCACTATCCATGCCAACGCCAAGACCGGCGCGCATCATCACGGTGAGCTGGAAAGCATCATATACGTCCTGAAGGGCAAGGCGCGGATGCGTTGGGGTGACAATCTTGAATATCTGGCGGAAGCCGGCCCGGGGGACTTCATCTATGTTCCGCCGTTCGTGCCACACCAGGAGATCAATGCAAGTCCGGATGAAACGCTTGAATGCGTCCTGTTCCGCTCAGGTCAGGAGCCTGTGGTCGTCAATCTCGATATCGAGCCCGTCGAAAAACCTGAAGAGGTTCTCTGGACCGATCCAATCCACAAATGAGGGTTGGCATTTGCATTGAGCCATGCCCTTTTCTTCCTAAGCGCCTGCTCTAGCTGATGAAGAAGATGCGGCCAGAGACCTTCGATGGCTAAAGAGGCGGTGGAAGACAATCGGGAGAAGACCAAGCTCAAGCGGGTCATGGGGCCAGGTCTGCTTCTTCTCTTCATTATTGGTGATGTCCTTGGAACTGGCATCTATGCCCTGACCGGCGAAGTCGCTGCCGAAGTGGGAGGCGTTGTATGGCTGCCCTTCCTCATCGCTTTCTTCGTCGCCTTGCTCACGGCCTGCAGCTATCTTGAACTCGTTACGAAATATCCGAAAGCGGCCGGCGCAGCGCTTTATGCTCAAAAAGCCTTCGGTATCCAGTTCGTGACGTTTCTTGTCGCCTTCGCAGTGATGTCATCCGGCATAACTTCCGCTGCAACGGCATCACGCGCCTTTGCTGCCAGCTTCGCCACCTCCTTCGGATTTGAAGCGGGTACCTGGGGTGTGCCAATGATTGCTGCCGTCTTCATCGCTCTGGTTGCACTCATCAATCTGCGCGGGGTCAGCGAAAGCGTTAAGATGAATGTCGTGCTGACACTCGTCGAGCTCTCAGGCCTGCTGATCATTATCGGCATCGGCGCCTGGGCCATCGCCGGCGGGCAAGGCGATGTTTCTCGCGCATGGACATTTGACCCGCCGAGCGAGAGCGGCATGGTTTGGGGCGTTGTCGCCGCGACCACTCTCGCCTTCTTCGCGATGGTGGGTTTCGAAGACTCCGTCAACATGGCTGAGGAGACCAAGGATCCGACGAGGACATTCCCGAAGGTTCTACTGACGGGGCTGGCCATCACCGGCGTCATTTATGTCTTGGTATCCGTCTCTGCGATCACACTCGTACCGGCAGCAGAACTGGGGGAAGGCGAAACTCCGCTGCTCAAGGTTGTGCAGGCAGGTGCCCCGGCCTTCCCCATCAGCATCTTCGGCATCATCACGATGTTTGCTGTTGCGAACTCTGCGCTCATCAACATGCTGATGGCGAGTCGCCTGATTTACGGGATGAGCCGGGAGCGCGTTCTCCCATCTCTCTTCGGCCATGTACATGGAAAGCGGCGAACCCCTGATATGGCGATCATCTTCACCTCCATCCTGGCGGTGATGCTGATTCTGTTTGCTGGCGGGGTACCGGAGCTTGGTGGAACAACGTCACTCCTGCTCCTTTGTGTTTCCACCATAGTCGACATCTCCGTCCTCGTCCTACGGCGGGACCGGGTTGAGCATGAACATTTCCGCGCCCCAACTGCGCTTCCTGTTCTTGGAGCGCTGTCTTGCGCGTTCCTTGCAGGGCCATGGACGGGGCGGGACCCGATCCAGTATCTGATCGGCGCCAGTCTGATCGGCCTCGGAGTTGTTCTCTGGCTGGTAAATTCCGCCTTCATGAAGCGAAAAGAAGAAAAACCTGCTTAGCCAGTCGGGCCTTATCGAGTTATGATTGAAAGCCGCCCGTCCTGCCCGATATTTACCGCCACATCTTGATAATCTCGAATAGCGGGATGCCGAGTTTCCATCGCATGCTGATGGGTGGCAGTGACGACAACAACGGCTGCGCCCGCCGCTTCACCTGCAGTCACGCCTGCCAATACGTCCTCGAAGACGAGGGTTTCAGTCGGTTCGGCACCGACCCGTTCCGCGCCGAGCAGATAGCACTGGGGATCTGGCTTCCCGACTTCGACATCTTCGGCTGTAACGATGAAGCGAGGCTGCGGTATGCCGGCAGCCCGTAGGCGCGCCCGTGCCAGGTCGCTCGGTGCAGACGTCACGACTGCCCAGCGATCTGCGGGCAAGGACGCAAGGAACTCGGCCGCTCCAGCGATCGCCACCACGCCGTCGACATCCTCGATCTCACCGCGAAGGATCTCCGCCGCTTCCGCAACGGGATCAATCCCTGGCAGATTCAGCCCAGTGATCGTGTCGATCCCACGCTTTCCGTGCATCGTGGGCAGGAAAGTATCCAGCTCCAACCCATGCCTTGTCGCCCAACGCCCCCAAACCCTTTCTGCGGCAGCGATCGAATTGAGGATCGTTCCGTCCATGTCGAACAGGAAGCCGGCATAGCTTTTCGAGAAAACGGGATGTGGTAAAGGCACGAGGGCTCCAGCAGGAATTGGCTGCGAAGCTCCCGAGTATCGTCTTCGGTGCTAAAGGGCAATCGACTTGCTTTTAGATGCTAGCGAAGCTCTGCGTGACCCTGCTGCATCCGCGACAGCCATTCGGTACTCGCTTGGATCCCGCCCAATGGAAAGACATGAATCTGCTCGATCAGGCTGTCAGGCCTGGTGGCTTTGTATGCAGCCAGGTCGGAGAGGAAATCGGTAGGTTCATAGGGCACCAGCAATTTGCGCAGGTCCAGAGCGCGCTTTTGCAACACGGTGAGCGACGGGCCGACCCCGCAGTTGATCGCGAACTTGATAAGCGTCTGCAACTTCGTGGGACCGGCGACGCCTATGTGAATGGGCAGGCAGATGCCCCCTTCCTTTAGCCGTTCAGCCCACGCGATCACAGGCGCCGCATCGAAAGCGAACTGTGTTACAATTGCCATTTTCGCATCGGTGCGCTCTGAAAAAGCCTGCTTCCACTGAAGGGCCTCGTCCACACGCAGCGTCCCGCCCTCGATGTCGATGTCCCGGTTGCCTTCGGGATGGCCCGCAACGTGCAGACGATGGAAGCCTAACCGGTCGAAGATACCGGTTTCCAGCATGGCGATGGAGCTATCGAGCTCACCGAGCGGTTGAGATGTACCGCCGCCAAGCAGCAGCGCCTGCGTCACCCCCGCCTCCTCGCGATAACGGCGGGCCCAGACCTCCAGTACCATCCGGTCAGGGATGATACGGGCTGGAAGATGCGGCATCGGCTCAAAACCCTCATCGGTCAGCCGCCGCGCAGTTGCCACCATATCGTCGATCGGCGTGCCTTCGATATGGGCGATGTAAACGCGGGTTCCTGAACGCAACAGCGGACGGAAGTCCTCTATCTTGGCAGCCGTGCGTGGCATGACCTCGATGGAGGTGCCTTTGAGCATCGCACTCAAGGCCACAGGAGCGGCGGACCCGTCATCTTCATGCAGCATACCCGTCATTCCCATAGCTCGCCCTTGAACGGATCGACCAAAGCCGCCGTCTCCTGCCAATGAGTGAAAGGATGGGCGGACGCGAGGAGGTGCGTCCGCCGGTTGCAGCCTCAGCCGGCTCGCTTCGTGCGCCAACTCTCCGCGTAGCTCTCACGTGCCTCACGCGAATAGGGCGTTGGCGAAACACGGACACGGATTTCCGCCTGCTTGTGACGTTCCGTCGATGTCTTGCCGGTGCCGCCGTTCGGCTCGCCCCAGATCATGGTCAGCACATCGCCTTCCTGGACATCGGCATCGACAACCCCGAGTGACAGCATGCAGCGCTCGTTGTAGCTGTAGCCGTTGAACATCGACATACCGACCATCTTGCCGTCGTGCATGACCATGTCGGCACTTGTTGAGGCATAGTTAGGCTGCGGGAAGTCGATCCACTTGTAGTGGTCCTCGCCCGGCTGGAAGGCTGATGCGATGACCTTGACCACGTCCTCGGCATTCCACTCGAAGGTCACCTTCTTGCGGTTCTTGGCGTCCTTCATTTTTTCCAGCGCCGGCTTGCCAATGAAATCGGACTTCCAGCCGATATAGAAACCGTACCCGAGTTCGAACGGGTTCACATAGTAGTCTTCAATGTTGTCCGAGATGTAGCTGCCGCCAATGGCGCCGGTCGCCTCATAGCTGTCGGCACCGAGCCAGTCGCGGTATTCCTTCATCATGCCGTCCCCAGTATAGATGCCCGGCAGCGGCGACGGGATCCAGCCGGATTCCAGCGTGTTCGTAGAATAGGCCCGGCTACCGACCTGATGCAGGTCGACACCCGCATCACGAGCCGACTGCAGGATGACGCTGCGGACATATTCCAGGTCCGCATAGGGACCCCAGATCTCAAGCCCCGGAGCACCAGCCATGCCGTGGCGCAGCGCCTGTACGCGCTTTGAGCCGACATTGATCCAGTCGACATGGAAGAACTTGATATCCGGCACCGGTCCACCATTCATCTTCTCGAAGATCTTCGGTGCGTCGGGCCCCTGGATCTGGAAGCGGTAATGCGTGCGGTACACCGCCTTGCCGTCCGGCCGCGACGGCGACCGAGGATCGCGATGGATCCGGACGTTCCACTTGCCGATTGCCTGCTGGAACATCACCCAGTTTGCGGTCGGTGCGCGACCGACAAGGATGAACTTGTCATCGCGCTCTCGAAAGATGATCATGTCGCCAATCACATGGCCTGCCGGCGTTACCGGCACGAAGTGCTTGGCACGGTTGAGGTCGAAGTTGGCGAAGCTGTTGATCCCGACATGATCAAGAAATTCGGCAGCCTGAGGTCCCTCAACGATCACCTCATCCATATGATGCGATTGATCGAAGAGCACCGCAGACTCTCGCCAGGCCCGCTGCTCGTCACGCCAGTTGGTGAACTCCGGCGCGACAACCGGATAGACATACATGCCGACGCGCGAATTGCGCAGCATCTCGACGACATTGCCGCTCGCATCGATTGCGCTGGACAAGCTTGATTTTGTCACGGTCTCTCCTCCCTGAGATAAAGTGGCCATGTATACATCAACCCATTTCCGTAGAAACCGCAAGTGGCAACTTCCCACTTGCCGCTCACAATCGCACTTGCTCCTGTATGCACCGCAGGAGCCTGACCCAATTTCTCAGTCGCTAAGCAGTGCCAGACCCGGTACGCGCACGATCAGGTCGGGATTCTCAAGGATGACGTACTCAAGATTGCGGCGGGCAATTCGTGCGTGCTCGCGTGCTATGAACTCTGCGCGCGTACCTTCCCGTGCAGAGATCGCGGCGACCAGCGCGCGATGCTGCTCCTGCGCCACATGCAGGGACTGACGAAAGATGTCTATGTTCGTGCGATCAGAGAGGAAGGCTGAGGGTGACGCGAACGGGAGCCGGGTTGCGCGGTCGATCTCCCGCTGAAGAACCGCACTTCCGGAAAGTCCCACAAGCAGGGCGTGAAACTGCCCATTGAGCTCCGAGTAAGCCTCGAAGTCTACTTCACCAACACTGGCCCCGAAGCACGCATCCAAGCGAGACAGGACATGTTCCAGCTCCGCCAGACCTTGACCCGAGACGCCGCGCTCCGCGGCAAGTCGAACCGCGGTGCCTTCAAGCACACCACGAAGCTCGATCGCATCCAGAACATCGGCAGTGGTGAAGCTCCGGACCACAAACCCACCATTCGTCAGCCGATCAAGCAGCCCCTCCTCAGCAAGGCGCGACATGGCTTCACGGATCGGGGTCCGAGAGATTTGCAGCGTCTCGGCCAGCGGAACCTCAAATAGACGCGTACCACCTGGGAAATCCCCGTTGAGGATTCGCTTGCGCAGCTCCATCAAGGCGGCCAGCGTATGAGTGGTCCTCCCCGTCTCCTCCATCGTCGTCCCCTTGCCCGAGGCAGTTATATCCTGAAGCGTATCCCGTCGCACCGTTTTGCGGCAAGCGAAAACAATGAACTATGTATACACGCACCGGGAACAGGCCTTGGCTTCTACACGGTCAGATCATACCACAGAACAAGGTCCGCGGGTGAGCGAGTCGCTCCCGGGGACATGTCGACGGAGCTGGAAGGCAAGATCGAATGAAGACGCGCTGGAGCCAGGTGATCATAGCTGTAATGGGTGGAGCTGCCGCTGCCCTTCATGTCGGCAAAGTGCCGCCGGCATTGCCGCTGCTGCGCGCCGAGCTTGACCTCGATCTGGTTTCTGCAGGCTGGCTGATGGGACTGGTGAGCCTCATGGGCGCATTGCTCGGCCTTGCGATCGGAAGGATGGCAGATCAGCTGACCTATCGGCGCTCGATGCTCTTGAGCTTGTCGCTGCTGATCATCGGCAGTCTTACCGGTATCTTTTCCCAAAGCGCCAGCGTGTTGTTTGCAAGCCGCGTCATAGAGGGTGTCGGCCTCATTCTGGCGGTAGTCGCCGCCCCAGCACTCATCACATTGGCCACAGCACCGCAGGATCGGGGTCTCGCCTTCGCGGCCTGGGCCGCTTGGCTCCCGATGGGTGTGGGAGCTATGATGCTGTTTTCGCCATTCCTGTTGTCACTGTACGGCTGGCGTGGCGCCTGGATAATGGCAGCTCTGCTGACCTCTATCCCGCTGATTGCGCTGGTTCTTTCCACACCGGCAGCGAGTGCGTCAGCCAGCATGCCAGCAGCCTCATTCCTGGAAGGCGCCCGGCTTACGGCTGCCAAGCCAGCCTCTTGGCTGCTGGCCGGAATGTTCCTGCTCTACAGTGCGAGCTTCATGTCCGTCTTCGGATTTCTGCCAACAATGCTGATCGAAGAAAGGGGAGTGGCGCTTGCAACCGCATCTGCAATGACCGCCACTGCAGTCCTGTGCAACGTGCCCGGCAACTTCCTGGGCGGTTACCTGCTGCGGCAGGGTGCGAAACGTTGGGCCCTCGTGACAATCGCTTTCGGGGTATTGAGCCTTTGCTCCTTCCTCGTCTTCACCTCGAGCCTGCCTCTGACGATCCGCTATCCAGCAGCATTGCTTTACGCCGCTGCCGGCGGCCTTCTTCCCGCAGCGATCATGAGTGCCCTCCCTGCTTACGCGGCGAGGCCGGATCTTGTCAGCACCATCAGCGGATTTGTCATGCAGGGGACCAACCTGGGGCAGTTCCTAGGGCCGCTGTTTCTGGCATCCGCTGTCTCTGCCCATGGATGGCAGGCGGCCCCTTACTATGTGGCAACAACGGGCGCGGTTGGGATTGCGCTCGCTCTGATTTTCCGCTCGAAGGAAACGTGATCCCGCCATCGGCCACAACCCGCCGGTCCGATGGCCGCCCTGGCTAACGAAAAGGCTTGTGAACGTCGTAGGCGGGCGAAAGCCACGCGAACGCGCGGCTTTCGCGTCAGGGGCGCAGATCGTGCGTGTCAGCACTTGCCCTGCCCAGCACTGGCAGCTGCAGTCTGCCCACCACTCTGTTGAGCACTAGCATCCTGTCCGGATGTAGCGAGATTGCTGCTCTCGCCCATCGGCATTCCCGCGCCGTCCTTTTGAGGCTCCTTGGCCAGAGCATCGGCACTGGTGGTTGTAGTCCCGGTTGCAGAATGCTTTTGCACCTGTGAGCCCGCCGCCCCTTCCAATGGTGCGTGTGTTCCGTCCTTTGCAATGCCTGTCTGCGCGTCCGCATTGGCCGACGTCGTGACATCCACACAATCTGCTAGGGCTGCAGTATGACCGACAACTGCCAGAGCAATTGCAGCCGGAATCGAAATCATCATTCGCATGGCGCATCCTCCTTTGCCAATCTGCTACAACCGCGTTGAATGGGGGAGGTTCCGCACGGTTCACCTGCTTGGAGGGAAATTGCCGGCTGGCGGCGTTCGCTGCTGGAGGAAACGAAAGCAGAGAATCGCGGGAATTTCCCGCTTCACCAACAACAATGGCGTCCGAGAATCGGTCAAGCCGGCTGAAGAACTGACTCCTTGTGGAAATACTTGAAGTAGGCATGCACCTTTGCAGCCGTATTCGAACAGCCGTCGAACTCTACGCCGATGCGGCAGTTGCGAAACCAGCGGATCTTGGCCTCCACGTTGGAAAAGCCCTCGCATCTCAGGGTCACGGAGCTCCCGATCATGCCCTGGAAATACCCCTGCAGATCGATCGCTGCTCCTGAGGTGGACAGATCCCGGATCACCCCGGCAGTCTCCATGCCCATATAGGCAATGATCACATGCATTCGGGTCTTTCTGCGCTCTGCCCTTCTGGCCTTTTTGCTGTTCTGAGGCCTGGGGATACTCGACCTGTAGTCCATGCTCACAGTTCCTCACGCTGCTTGAAGGCGTAGGCTCTCAAGGATCGGCTCACGCTGGCTTAAGAAAAATAGTAAAATTAGCTGGAACGCCAAAAAATCGTCGGTGCTTTATTGTACTCAGCACCCATTACCCATTTTCCGGCGTCAGAAGGTGGAGCACGGTGTGTAGATGCCTTGGCCGGACGGCAGGCGCCCGGCGGCAAACTTCCTGGTGATGTGGGACTGGTGATATCGATGTCAGGTACAACAGAACGCTGATCTGACATCTATGGGAGGGTCAGACACTGAGCATTGGCGACCCCGGCAGGATTCGAACCTGCGACCGTTCGCTTAGAAGGCGAATGCTCTATCCAGCTGAGCTACGGGGCCGACGGGCGCCGAAACGCCAAGGCAATCGAGTGAAGAGAGTCAGTGCGTCCAGGGTTGGATGCGGTTGTATCGGAAATTGTCGGTGTAGGACACGACCTGCCGCGCCACTTCCTTTGGGGCAACGACCCGGTAAGCGATACCTTCACGGCGGGCATATGCTTCCGCCTGCTCCTGCGTCTCAAATGTCAGCCGAACTTGCTGGCGGGTATCAGACGAAGATGTGTAGCCAAGGATTGGATCGATCCGCCGCGGGCTGTCCTGATCAAACTCAAGCACCCACAGATGGGTCTTGGCTTTGCCGGATTGCATGGCATTGCGTGCGGGACGATAGATTCTAGCGGACATTCGCGACGACGCTCCCAGGATGGCCGGATGGTGGCCTTCCGGCGCGTGGTCGGAGTGGAGAGATTCGAACTCCCGACCCTCTGGTCCCAAACCACCGACACCAAGCACACCACAAGGCCTTTTGATACCCGGGAACGGCCGTTAATGCCCGTTCGTTCCCGCTTATTTCCGTTGATCTGTTGGCGGTATGTTGGCGGTATGACCGACACCCCTCAAACAAGAACATCCGACCAATGGCCGGATGTTCGACTTGAGTCAAGCGGCTTTTGGCAGGTCGGACTTGTCGCCAGGCTTCGGGCGCTTCTTCCTGTTGAGAGAGCGATGCACCTCAGACAGCTCTCCGGGGATGACCTGGGAATAGACCTGCCGGATAACCTCGGGCGTCGTCGAGACGTAGTGTGCGACCGCTTCCACTGACACGCCGTCCTTCAGAAGCATCGTGACCGCCGTGTGCTTCAGGCTGTGCCTGTTCAGTACCTTCGCCCGCTCCGGCGACAGCACCTCGTTCTTCAGTGTGTAGAACGCCTTGCGGCAGTCGACGGGCCTGCCGTTGTACTCGATCAGGTATCGGCAGCCTGGCACCTTAGCGCTGCCGTGATGCCAACGGCGCATCATCCGAAGCAATCGCTCGGGAATCTGGATCGGGTCAGCCCTCTTGTTCGGCGCGACGTCCTCTTCGAGGGCGGCGCGGTAGAAGATGCCGTTCTTCAGGTCGATCCACGGACGTCCCGGCTCCCGGATGAACGATGCCTCCTGGATGCGGGAAGACCTGGTTCCCGTCATTACGGCGGTCAAGAGGAATTTCCCGACGTGCCGTGCCACGTACCGCTTCTCTACGGCCACCTGATCCTCCACGGTTTCCCCCCGCGCCTCCAAAACCGCCTGACGGCCTTCCCTCCAGGTGCGCCGTCGGCGCATCGCCGCCTTGTACATCCTGACCATCTCGTCGATCTCGTAGTAGTCGACGCGCGACTTCAAGCGGCTGGGCTGGTGATAATCGAGCTGGCCTTCGTAGATTTTCACCTGGCTTTGCCCCGCCGCGTAGTTGATGATCGACTTGAGGAGGATGAGCTTGTTACGCGCGACGGAGCGCTTCTTCCCCTTCTGGTATTCTTTCGAATTGATCTTGTTGATCTCCGATACGCACCGATCCCCCCAGAACCCGCTGAGGCACTGGATATGGGATAGGTGTTCGCGACGCCTGTGGTCGGGCATCGCCTCGATCTCCTCCGCTTCGCCGTGGAGGTAGAAGAGAATGAGATCGCCGATCTTCACGTGTTCGGCTTCCAGACTAGCGCCCTTGGCGACACCCGAGGCTGCCTTCGCCGCGAACCGGGCGACGTTGTACTCGTGAAGCTTTAAGAGCGCTTCTTCGCGGGCGGACGCATACTCTGAAGCATCGACGAAACTGCATCCTGTCGGAGTTTGCCGTGGCTTCGCTCCGATGTCGTCGATGAAGAAGGTGCCGCGGTGGGTGAGCTTGCCGCCGCTGTCGTAGCGGGGCTCGCGTTCGCGGAGGACGGGTCCTTGGTTGATCCTTCTACGAGGCATGATGACATCCACTCCTTGAGTTGTCGACGCGTTACGAACAGGTTCTTGTTGGGCCTGATGAATGCGAGACGACCCGCGGCAATCGCGGCGCGCATCGTCTTCACGGAAATTGTCGGTGACGGAACAGAAACGCGTACGTCCAGGTAGAGGGTGCCGCCGAACTCCGGCAGGCAGATCGCCTGATCCAGAGAGAGTGGCGTGTCCTGCCCGGGATCGAGCGGGACCATTCTGTCCGCGATCTTCTGGAAACCTGCTTGGACGTCTCCGAGTCGGCCGATCATCGAGTCCATACCCTCGACGAAGTCGAAGTAGTTCTCCTCGAGATCGGAGATCAGACGTCGTGACTCCTCGGTGATGTCCATTTCCTTCATTGCCCGCTACCTCGTCGTTTCGTTGGCGGTAGAAAGCGCATCGGGACCATCTGTGTCAACAAGAAAATACAACCAGCAGACGAGTTTACAAATGTCGCAAAATCCGTTTGTTCTGCGACATTTGTAAACTAACTCTGATGCTTGACGCGGATTTCCTGACACTTCGATTAAAGTCTTACTTGTTCATATCGTAATTCAAGAACTCAACCACGCCGCGTATCATCGAGTTCTTGAATTTAGAGCGCCCGCTCAGTCGTACTGACTGCGGCTGCCGGCGGGATACTGCCCGCACGGCAGGCACAGCCGGTTTCCGTTGTGCGACGAGTTGAAGACGCCGCGGCAGCACATGCACTGTCGCGTCTTTGCCGCGACGGCCACATGGACCCTCGGCGAGCCTGGCCTGCCGAGGCGCTTCCACCGCGTTTCGGTCGCCGAGACCGTCCGTCCGAGCTGTCGAGCCGCTTCCGCGACGTCGACCCTCGCTTTCATAAGCGCCCGCAGCCTGTCGTCATCCGTCAGCGTCCAGTAGACCTTCCCGTCGGACGTAACGGGGGCGTACCGGGAGCGGTCTCCGGGCTGTCTCTGTAGCCGTAATTTGCACGCCCTGCTCTGCACCGCCGACGGCGTCCGGCCGATCTTCTCGGCGATCCCGTCGATTGATTGCCCCGCTCTCCACAGCTCGATCAGCGCCGTGTCCGTGTCCTGTTCCCACCTTGCAGCCATTTCGATGTCTCCCTTAACTCTGGTCTGACATCGATGGTGTGTTCGGAATCCCGGAAACCTAATTTTCGCCGGTTCCGCCGGCGGGCTTGATTTCGTCATCGGGGTCGGGGTCGACATCGGGAACGCGGTCAAGGATTTCGAGCGCGGCGGCAATCTTACTGGCCTCCGTCGACGCCCTGAGCCGCTCTCTCGCATCGGAGAGAGCCCAGGCCGAAATGAAAGCTTCGACGTCGTCCTCAAGCCCGAAAACTTTTACGACGTCTTCCCGGGACACCTCCCCTCGGACCGCCCGACGGGCGACGTCGCCGGGTTTGAAGATCAGCACGGCGTTGTGGTCTCGAAGAATGAGGTACAGGTCGCCGTAAGACCTCGCGCCCGTCCGACGCCGCGCTTCGAACCCGTCTATCTCGCCCCGCTGCCATGCGAGCGCCGTCTCGATGTCCGTCATCCCAGGCTCCTGAATTCCTCTCGTAGTTCGTCGGACATGTCGTCAAAATCCTCGCCAAGGCGATACCGCTCTACGATATCACCAACGTCTTCGACGAACTTCGCCTCGTCAGCCGCGCTGTCAAATCCGTCCGTGACGACAAAGATGTTACGCAGCGGGAACAGGCGTCTATGCTCTACGCACACCCGGATGAAGAAGGCGGCCGCCCTGCTGACTTCATTTGACATCGGGGAGCTCCATACTTGCGGTAAGTTCTGCGAAGGTCTTCGGCGTGAAGGCGACATCGGGCATGTCGACGCCGACGTCGCGGCTCAGGCCGTACGACGGCAGACGGCCGTGGCTGTGTCCGTAGAAATGGATCGCACCGTAGTGCTGTGACGGCCACGTCCGGGCGGCGTAGTGCGACATGTAGACGTCGCGGCCGCCGTCCCGCGTGCGCAGCGCGTGTTCTGGCCTGGCCGCCCAGTCCAGCGCCGCAAGCGTCGGGTGTAGGTTGCCCTTCTTGTCGACGTCGTGATTTCCGATCACGAGGTGCTTGCGCCCTCGGAGCCGTCCGAAAATCTCCCGGACACGGTCCGCGTTGCGCGACAGCGCGAAGGCGAAATCGCCGAGGTGATAGACGATATCGTCGTCGCGCACGACGGAGTTCCAGCACTCGATGATATGCTCGTCATGCTCCTGGATACTGGAGAACGCTCGCGGCTGCATGTCGAGGAGGCGCTCGTGGCCGAGGTGGGTGTCGCTGATGTAGAACTTACCAACGAACATGTGACCCCTCCTACACTGCAAGCGACAGCTGGACGGGCGCGTAGGCGCTCAGGACCTCGCGGACTTCCGCGCCGTCGAGCCTACTGCGCTGCACGAGCCGCTCCACGAGTTCGTCGAATGCCTGACGGTGTTGCCCGATGATGTCGCGGGCGCGCTCGACCTGTTCCTGCAACAGGTCTTCCACTCGCCTCCGAAGACCCGGATCGAACTGACGCGCCGCCGCCAGGGCCCGAGGATCGCGATGGCCCTCGGACAGCAGAGTGTCACCCATGCCAACCGACGCCAGCGAGTAAGAGATGAGATTGGTAGCTTCGGTCAGGTCGACCATGACGCCGTCTCCGTGCCTTCCGTAGACGACCTTTTCAGCCGCGAGTCCGCCGAGCATGTACGCGGCATGGTCGCTGTACCACTGAGCGTCCCTTCGTCCGTCGCGCATCATCACGATTGCCGCGCCGGCGACGTCCGCCTCCTCCGAGGGGTTGCGATCGCGGGTCACGTAGACCTCCTGCACCTCTGCGCCGAGGACGGAAGCAACAAGGGCATGCCCGACTTCGTGTACAGCGATGTGACGGATGCTCTCCGCCGTCCTCGCCTCGCGCCGAGGCAGCGCACGGGCGATGTGGCTGTGCCGAAGCTCCACGTTTTCACGGCGAGCGATGCGGCGGGCGTCTCTGGCGACACGCTCCAGGTCCGCGCCTGACATGCCTGCCGTCTTTCGGCGGAACAGCCCGAGCGGAAAATCGTCGGCAACACCGAGGTGCTGCGCGAGGATCGCGGCTCGTGCCTCCTCGTCCGGAAGCGGGATTTCGATGTGCCGATCCAGACGCCCTGCTCGGCGCAATGCGGCGTCGATGCAGGCTGGATCGTTCGTAGCGCCGATGACGACCACCCCCTGGCGCTCGGTGGCCCCGTCCATGCACTCCAGAAGCGCATTGACGATGCCGCGGGTCCATTCGTCAGACCTGGCGTGTCCGATCGATCCTCGCTGGACGAAATTGTCGATCTCGTCGATCAGCAGGAC
>JAEWOP010000176.1 GCA_023399635.1 Pseudomonadota bacterium | reverse complement strand
GGCTTCTTCGACATACCGACGGACAACCTCTTCGCCGGCCCGATCCTCGGCCGCGACGTGAAAGAGAACTACGACGTGAAGAACGTCATGGTGGTTTCACCAGACGTCGGCGGCGTCGTCCGCGCTCGTTCGCTGGCCAAGCGTATCGATTGTCCGTTGGCGATTGTCGACAAGCGCCGCGAACGCGCCGGCGAATCTGAAGTCATGAACGTGATCGGTGAAGTTGCCGGACGAGATTGTCTGCTTGTCGATGATATCGTCGATTCAGGTGGCACGCTCTGCAACGCCGCTGAGGCGCTTCTGAACAAAGGTGCGACCAGCGTTACTGCCTATATCACACACGGCGTTCTTTCTGGCGGTGCGGTCGCACGTATTGCTTCTTCCAAGCTCCGCGAACTGGTGATCACGGATTCGATCCAGCCCACCACTGCGGTGCAATCAGCCCACAACATCCGCGTCGTCACGACCGCCGGACTGTTCGGAGAAGCGATCAATCGCACCGCTCTCGAAGAGTCGGTGTCCAGCCTGTTTGACTGAGTGAGTGCCGACGGCAGTATACGAGAGTCGGATATTAAGACTGCCGCAATGATTTGCTGACAAGGATTCCGCCACCATTGTTGTATGTGTGGGGGATATCACACCATGTTGCGGTCATCGAACGCTGCCGGCACCGGCAGATCGTTGTCTATCAAGGCAAAATTCGCTGGGCTGGTGGTCGGGGCCACCTTCGTGTCCTGCCTGTCCGTTGGTTTGCTGAGCTATCAAATCGGCAAGGACGGCTTGATAGAGGCAAGCAAGCTTCGCCTTGAATCGATTGCTGGTAACCAGGCAAGCGATCTTTCGGATTATCAAGATCGCATTTCTCAATCGCTCGCCGACCTCGCTCAGAACACAGCGCTGGGGCAAGCTGTAGAGACGATGACGAATATCATCCCCAGCGAAGCCGAAAGCATCAAGGCGGAATATCAGAAAGGGCAGACCCCGGAGGAGAGAGTTGCTTTCGACGGCTCCGGCCTCAAGCTTCTTTACGCCATTCACCACAGCTCCATCCACGGGACGATGGCCAGCGCCTGGAAGAACGCTGGCGTCAGCGACATCTATGTCACCGACATCAACGGCATGATCGTTTACTCCGTCACCAAGGGCGCTGAGCTCCTGCAGAGCGCTTCGGCCATTCCCGCCCTCGGCGAACTGACGGGCCGCATCGTTGCAGGCACGGCCGACGAAGTGCAAACCTCACCCTTCGCACCCTACGAACTCGACAACGGTAAGCCTTCCGCCTTTATCGGCAAGCAGCTTGCTGTGGCATCCTGGGGCAAGACAGTCACCAAGGGAGCCGTCATCTTCCGTATCTCCGCCGACCAGTTGACACGTGCAGTCACTCCCGACGAGTTCGGCACGTCTATCGACGAAGCACTTCTGCTGGATGGTAGCGGTGCCTATCGTAGCGGTTCCGTCGTCGATGGCACGTCTCATGAGATTCCGGCTGAACTCGCCCAGGCGGCAGCAGGACAGACGGCAGGCTCAGTCTTCGCCACTGTTGCCGATCATCCCCTCTTCTTCGCGTTCCAACCCGTTTCGCTGTTTGGCGACAAGCATCTGCTGGCCATTGGCCGGTCGGAGCAGCAGGTTCTGGCTTCTGCCCGTGATCTTGCGCTTTGGGCTGTTCTGGCCACTCTGGCCGTGTTGGCCATCATGGGAGCCGCAGGCACCTATATCGCCGCCCGCCTCACACGTCCGCTGACGGAACTTGCGAAGCTGATGAACCGCCTCAATGACGGCGATAAGACCATTGTCGTCGACTATACAAAGCGCGGTGACGAGGTTGGCGTCATGGCGCGGGCACTGGAATCCTTCCGTCAAGGCGCTCTCGACAAGGAACGCATGGAAGACGAGGCACACCGCAAGTCGGAGGAACTCGACGAGGAGCGCCAGCAGCGCGAGGCCGAGAAGGCAGCCAGCGCGAAGGAGATCGAGGAAGCCGTATCGGCACTGGCCACCGGCCTGGCAGCCCTGTCCCGCGGCAGGCTCGACCAACGCATCACCAAGGCCTTTGCCCCGTCGCTCGATCACCTGCGGCACGACTTCAACAATTCGGTCGAAGGGCTGCAGGCGACAATCGGGGCCATCGGCAACAGCGTCACCACGATCCGTGGGGGCTCGGGTGAACTGAAGGCGGCATCTGACGATCTTTCCCGCCGCACCGAGCGTCAGGCTGCGGCTCTGGAAGAGGCAGCAGCCGCACTCGCCGAAATGACTGGCTCGGTCAACGGCGCCCTCACCCGCTGCGAAACCGCAGTCGATGTGGCGGCCGATACGCTCAGAGGCGCGCATACGTCCACCAACGTCGTACAGAACGCCATCCAGGCTATGGAGCGCATCGAAAGCTCCTCGTCCAAGATCCGTCAGATCATCGACGTGATCGATCAGATCGCATTCCAGACCAACCTTTTGGCCTTGAATGCAGGGGTCGAAGCGGCACGCGCGGGCGAAGCTGGCAAGGGCTTTGCCGTGGTTGCTCAGGAAGTCCGGGAACTGGCGCAAAAGTCGGCAACGGCTGCGCGTGACATCGGTCAACTGATCACGGCCTCGGCTGCGGACGTCGAGAACGGCGTCGCACTCGTTCTGAAGACGGGGGAGAGCCTGGAGCACATCCAAGGCAACATCCAGTCGATCAACGAGCATATCGGCGCTATTGTCACCTCCTCGCGCGAACAATCCGCTCGCTTGGGTGAGATCAACTCGGCTGTCAGCGGCCTTGACCAGGTGACGCAGCAGAATGCCGCTATGGTGGAAGAGACCTCCGCCTCGGCTCATTCTCTGGCGAACGAAGCCGAGATGCTGAACGAGCAGATCAGCCATTTCTCGGTGGGAGATGGCGGGACGAACGCGAGCCGCCGCGCCGCCTGACCGTCGTATAATCAACCAGATATTTCAGGGCGCCGCTCATCACGAAAGCGGCGCCCTTTCTTTTGCCTTGCATCCTGTGCCACCGGAGCTAGTTCTGCGCGTCAAAGACGATGATACGGAGTTCCCATGGCCGCACGCGACCGCTATTCAAGAAAGCTGGAATGTTCTCAATGCGGCCATTCCGGATTCGCTGAAGTATCCGAGAGTGACGATCGTCGCGGAAACAACCGCGATTTTCGTATCGATGAAATGCCCCTCGGCTTCTCTGACGAGTTCCCTTCGACGGATCCGCGCAAATACATGGTGCGCTGTCAGTGCGGCCATAAATTCCGGTTCGAACAGAAGACGGCCTATCCTCCGGGCGGCGAGCCGCGATAGGCCAGGGCTGAAGGCGACATCGGTTCATCCAAGCTTGATATTGTGGTGCGCTTGTACTATAGGCCGCCAGTCCGCGTAGACACCCTTGGAGGCAACGCGGATGGAGCACATCGCGAGGTGTCCTCCGGTCTTCCGACCCAGAAACTGCGTCGCAAGGCTCTCCAATAACCTCGAAAGGATATGCCATGAGCCAGACATCTTATGAGCTCAAGGCCGAGGCGCGCGAACGGGTTGGTAAGGGGTCCGCCCGTGAACTTCGCCGCAACGGTTTGATTCCCGCTGTCATCTATGGTGACAAGCAGGCCCCCCTCGCAATCGCACTGTCGACCAACGAAGTAACCAAGCGCATCCACGCCGGCGGCTTCATGACGACGATCGCCACGATCGATGTCGATGGACAGAAGATCCAGGTCCTTCCGAAGGACTACCAGCGTGATCCGGTTCGCGATTTCACGATGCATGTCGACTTCCTTCGCGTTTCGGCCGATACGGCCGTGACCGTTGATGTGCCGGTTCACTTCATCAACGAAGAGAAGTCTGGCGTGAAGATCGGCGGCGTTTTGAACGTTGTCCGCCACACGGTCGAGTTCAACTGCCCGGCAAACGCCATCCCGGACTCGATCACCGTTGACCTCACGGGCTTCAAGATCGGCGACAGCATCCACATCTCGAGCGTCACACTGCCGAAGGGTGTGAAGCCGGTCATCACCGACCGTGACTTCACCATTGCGACAATCATTGCCCCGGCGGCTGGCGTCGAAGAAGAACAGACGGAAGAAGCTCCGGCCTCTGAATAAGGAGCGGTTGCTCTTTGATAGAAAACCCGCCTTCGTGGCGGGTTTTTTGTTATCTTGCCCAGGTTGTTCTTCTGGGAGCAGAAGCGCAACGGTATGAGCGCCCTCCCCGTTACCAGTGGGAGATCATGAGACACCTGACGAACAGATAGAGACGACATGCTGATCATCGCTGGGCTGGGTAATCCGGGAAGCAAGTATGCGGGCAACCGCCACAATATCGGCTTCATGGCGGCCGACGCACTCCAGCGACGTGCCGGCTTCACACCCTGGTCGAAGAAGTTCAAGGCGGATATCTCCGAAGGAGAGATCGCCGACGAAAAGGTCCTGCTGATGAAGCCGCAGACCTTCATGAACCTGTCCGGCGAAGCCGTCGGCGAAGCCATGCGCTTCTACAAGCTTGGACCGGAGAACATCATTGCGATTTATGACGAACTGGACCTTTTGCCGGGCAAGGCTCGGCTGAAAACCGGCGGTGGCCATGGGGGCCATAACGGCGTGAAGTCCCTTGATGCTCATTGCGGGAAGGAATACCGCCGTCTTCGTCTCGGAATCGGCCATCCTGGCACCAAGGAACTGGTTCATGGCTATGTCCTGGGGGACTTCAGCAAGTCCGACCAGACCTGGCTGAACCCGCTTCTGCAGACGCTGGCCGATAATGCCGAAATGCTTGTCCGCGGTGAGGATTCGCAGCTTCTCAACAAGCTTGCGCTAGCGATAGGCGACAAGCCGGACGAGCAGAAGTCAAAAATCAAAAAAACGGCCGAGCAGTCGCATATCCGGCAGGCGCGCAACAACACGCTCCAGCCGAAGAAACTGCCGGAGACCGGCCCCATGGCTGCCATGCTGAAGAAGATGTTTGGCACCAAGACGGAATAGCAGCGAAGGCGGGCGCCAGTCGTCGCTCAGATCATCCCCTTTATTTCTTGCACCTGCGTAGCAAGCGTTGCCCGATGACGATCTCTATCGCCGAGCTCGCTGACTAGTCTTCCGGCTCGGTGGTGAACATCAGCGGAAAGCCTGCGTCCTTGGCAAGATCGACCGCTTCCTTCGACTTGGTTTCCGCAATGTCCTTGGCACAGACAACGACCACGGCCGTGCCCATTTGATGCGCTGTCAGCATGACCCGGTAGCCAGCCTCCTCGCTCATTCGAAAGACGAACTTCAGCACCATTACAACGAACTCGCGCGGAGTGTAGTCGTCATTGTTGAGGAGGACCTTATACAGCTTCGGTCGCTCCACCTTGGGCTTGGTCGTTGTACTGGGAAGAATGATGATGTCGTCGTTGGTCGGCATCTGAGCCTCGCGATGACGTTGAACTCTGCTGGCCGTATTATCGCATCGCGCCCAGAAGCGATCAAGCTGGGGGTGCCTGAGTGATCGCGGCATCCACTAGCTCCGCCCGGGCTTGACCCCTCCAGCGGTTTATCCCATAGCCAAGGCAACAATCGTTCAAGTACGGGTAACAATACCGATGGGTTTCAAATGCGGCATCGTGGGCCTGCCAAACGTCGGCAAATCCACGCTCTTCAATGCACTGACCAAGACAGCTGCGGCGCAAGCTGCCAACTATCCGTTCTGCACGATCGAGCCGAACACGGGCGAGGTTGCGGTTCCCGATCCGCGGATGCAGGTGCTGGCGTCGATTGCCGGATCGAAGGAAATCATCCCGACCCGTATCTCGTTTGTCGACATCGCCGGCCTTGTGCGCGGTGCCTCCAAGGGCGAAGGGCTCGGCAACAAGTTCCTTGCCAACATCCGTGAAGTCGATGCGGTGGTTCATGTATTGCGCTGCTTTGAGGATGACGACATCACCCATGTCGAAGGCCGCATCAACCCTGTCGGCGACGCAGAAACGATCGAAACCGAGCTCATGCTCGCCGATCTCGAAAGCCTCGAGCGCCGTGTTGAGCAGACCCGCAAGCGGGCGACATCGAAGGACAAGGAATCGGTCGCCCAGCTGCCGATCATGGAAGCGGTGGTCAAGCTGCTGAACGAGGGCAAGCCTGCGCGCCTTCTCCTGAAGACGTTCTCGGCCGACGAGATCGAGATCCTCAAGGGCCTCAACCTCCTCACCTCGCATCCCGTTCTTTACGTCTGCAACGTGGCCGAAGCCGATGCCGTCGATGGCAATGCCCATACCCAGGCAGTTGCCGCCATGGCCAAGCAGCAGGGCGCCGAATGCGTCATCATCTCGGCAGCAATCGAAGCCGAGGTCGCCCAACTGCCGGAGGAGGAAGCCAAGGAGTTTCTGTCGGCTCTGGGGCTTGAAGAGGCCGGTCTGGATCGTCTGATACGTGCTGGATACCACCTGCTCGACCTCGTCACATATTTTACGGTGGGGCCGAAGGAAACGCGCGCCTGGACCATCGTTCGTGGCACCAAGGCTCCCCAGGCGGCTGGAGTCATCCACACCGATTTCGAGCGCGGCTTCATCCGTGCCTTCACCATCGGCTACGATGACTACGTTGCCTTCAAGGGAGAAGTCGGCGCAAAGGAAGCGGGCAAGGGTCGCGACGAAGGCAAGGAATACGTCGTCCAGGACGGCGATGTCATCCA
>JAEWOP010000174.1 GCA_023399635.1 Pseudomonadota bacterium | reverse complement strand
CAGCCAGAACGAACACCAGACCAAAGACGAGGCCGAGGGAGCGTGTCTCAGCCGTGAGAACTGCTGCGATTTCGTCGAAGCCAGTGTTGCCGGTGAAGCCATACACGAGCGACATACCGTAAAGCAGCATGCCCGAAGACAGTGACCCCAGCACAAAGTACTTCAGTCCGGATTCCGTCGAACGAAGGCTGTCGCGGTTGATGGCGGCGACGACGTAGAGCGCCAGCGACATCAGTTCCAAGCCGAGGTAGAGCGCCAGCAGGTCGTTCGCCGAAATCAGCAGCATCATGCCCAGTGTTGCGAGCACCAGCAGAACGGGGAACTCGAAGCGGTCGAGCTGCTCAGAGCGCGCATGGCCGACGGTCATGATCATTGCGGTGACCGACCCGATGAGGGCCACCACCTTCATGAAACGCGCAAACGGGTCGAGCAGGAAGGCGCCGCCGAAGGCTTCGCCCTCGCCCGGCACCAGCACGAGCCAGAGGCCGGACGCAATGATGAGCGCAACCGCAAGACCGGTGACTGTCGGAGCCGAGCGTTCACCCGAAAAGACCCCGATCATCAGGAGCACGAGCGCTCCCACGGCGAGGATGATCTCCGGCATGGCGAGCTGCAAGCTGGCGAGGAAAAGTTCAGAGGTCATGTCCACTCGTGTCCCGTCTCAGTGCACTGTCAGTGCAAGGTCTTGCGCCGCCTGCAGGGCTGCGGAGTAATTGTTGACAAGCATATCCACCGAGGCCGCCGTCGCATCGAAGATCGGAGCCGGATAGACGCCGTAAAAGATCGTCAGAGCGATCAGCGGGTAGAGAATAAGCTTCTCCCGGCTCGTGAGGTCCAGCAGATCTTTGAGGCTCTCCTTCTCAAGTGCCCCCCAGATCACGCGACGGTAGAGCCAGAGAGCATAACATGCTGAAAGGATGACACCGGTGGCCGCGAAGAACGCGACCCAGGTGTTCACCTGAAACACCCCAACGACCGTGAGGAATTCACCGACAAAGCCGGAGGTGCCGGGCAGACCAACATTGGCCATGGTGAAGACCATGAAGGCGACAGCGTATTTCGGCATATTGTTCACGAGGCCGCCGTAGGCCGCGATCTCACGGGTATGGAGGCGGTCATAGATGACCCCGACGCACAGGAAGAGCGCGCCAGACACAATGCCGTGCGACAGCATCTGGAAGATCGCCCCCTGCACGCCCTGCATGTTGGCAGCGAAGATCCCCATGGTCACGAAGCCCATGTGAGCGACAGAGGAATAGGCAATCAGCTTCTTGATGTCGTCCTGCATCATCGCGACCAGGGAGGTGTAGATGATGGCGATGATCGACAGGGTGAACACGAAGGGCGCGAAGTAGTCGGACGCCAACGGGAACATCGCAAGCGAGATGCGAATGAAACCATAGCCACCAAGCTTCAGCATGACGCCTGCCAGGATGACCGAACCTGCGGTCGGCGCCTGGACGTGCGCGTCCGGAAGCCAAGTGTGGACCGGCCACATCGGCATCTTGACCGCGAAAGCCGCAAAGGCTGCCAACCAGAGCCAGGTCTGCATGTTGGCCGGGAAGTTGTACCGCAGCAGCTCGGTGATATCCGTCGTGCCAGCCTGCCAGTACATCGCCATGATGGCGAGCATCATCAGCACCGACCCGGCCAACGTATAAAGGAAGAACTTATAGGACGCATACACGCGGTCCTTGCCGCCCCACACGCCGATGATCACGAACATCGGGATCAGCGTCGCTTCGAAGAAGACATAGAACAGAACGATATCGAGCGCGACGAAGACGCCGACCATGACCACTTCCAGAAGCAGGAAGGCGATCATGTATTCCTTGATGCGCTTCTCGATCGAGTGCCAGCTGGCCAGCACGCAGAAGGGCATCAGGAAGGTGGTCAGGATGACGAACAGCATCGAGATGCCGTCAACGCCGAGATGGTAGGAGATGCCGGTACCGAGCCACGCGTGCTTCTCGACCATCTGGAAGCCCGGGTTCGAATTATCGAAACCGATCCAGATGAAGAGCGAGACGACGAATGTGAAGACAGTCGTCAGCAGCGAGACGTTCAGGATGTTGCGGCGCCCATAGGGGCTGTCTTCTCTTGTCAGGAGAAGAAGCAGCACACCAACGAGCGGCAGGAAGGTGACCGTCGAGAGAATTGGCCAGTCGGTCATTACATTGAGCTCCCGAGCATCATCCAGGTGACGAGGGCGGCGATGCCGAGAAGCATCGCGAACGCATAGTGATAAAGGTAGCCGGACTGCAGGCGCACGACGCCTCGTGTCACATCGACGACGCGTGCGGCAACGCCGTTCGGCCCGTAGGAGTCGATGACGCCGACGTCACCCTTCTTCCAGAGGAAGCGGCCAAGAGCCTTCGCCGGACGAACGAATAGGAAGTCGTAGATCTCGTCGAAGTACCACTTGTTGAGCAGGAAGTTGTAGAGAATGCTCTGCTGCTCCGCGAGGCGCTTCGGCGTCGATGGCGACTTGATGTACATGTACCAGGCTGTCACGAAGCCGAGTGCCATGGCGATGAACGGGCTCCACTTCACCAGCAGCGGCACGTGGTGGAACTCTTCCAGGATCTCGTTCTCCGGCAGCGTAAACAGGGCGCCCTTCCAGAACTCGGTGTAGTGATGGCCGAAGAAGTATCCTTCGAACAGGAAGCCCGCCACCACCGCGCCGACAGCGAGGATGTAGAGCGGCACCAGCATGACCTGCGGCGACTCGTGGACATGGTGCATTACATCTGCCGATGCCCGAGGCTTTCCGAAGAACGTGAGGAAAGCCAGACGCCAGGAATAGAAACTGGTGAAGAGTGCGGCAACAACCAGAAGGGTGAAAGCAAAGCCAGCCGCTGCCGAGTGCGAGGCATAGGCAGACTCGATGATGACGTCCTTCGAGAAGAAGCCGGCGAAGCCGAACATCGTGCCGGGGATGCCGACGCCAGTCAGCGCCAGCGTCCCGATCGTCATCATCCAGAAGGTTACGGGGATATGCTTGCGCAGGCCGCCCATGTAGCGCATGTCCTGCTCGCCATCGACAGCGTGGATCACGGAGCCTGCGCCTAGGAACAGAAGTGCCTTGAAGAAGGCGTGCGTGAACAGGTGGAAGATTGCGGCGCCATAAGCTCCTACCCCCAATGCTACGAACATGTAGCCGAGCTGCGAGCAGGTCGAATAGGCAATGACGCGCTTGATGTCGTTCTGTACCAGGCCGACCGTTGCCGCAAAGAACGCGGTGATCGCACCGATGATCGTCACGAACAGCAGGGCATCCGGGGACAGTTCGAAGATCGGCGACATGCGCGCCACAAGGAACACGCCCGCGGTGACCATGGTCGCCGCGTGAATGAGCGCGGAGACCGGGGTCGGACCTTCCATGGCGTCCGGCAGCCAGGTGTGCAGCAGGAACTGGGCCGATTTGCCCATGGCGCCCATGAAGAGCAGCAGACAGACCAGCGTGAGAGCGCCGTAACGAGTCAGCTCCATGCCGAAGATGTTGGCGATCACATCCCCGCCTTCGGCTGCACCTTCAGCCGGAAGATAGCTTCCCGCGGCTGCAAAGATGGTCTCGAAGTTGAGCGAGCCGAACAGCATGAACACGCCGGCGATCCCAAGAAGAAAGCCGAAGTCGCCGACGCGGTTGACGATGAATGCCTTCATCGCGGCGGCCGATGCCGACGGCTTCTTATACCAGAAGCCGATCAGCAGATAGGAGGCAAGGCCCACGCCTTCCCAGCCAAAGAACATCTGCACCAGGTTGTCGGACGTCACCAGCATGAGCATGGCGAAGGTGAAGAGCGACAGGTAAGCGAAGAAGCGCGGCCGATGCGGATCGTGATGCATATAGCCGATGGAGTAGACGTGGACGAGCGTCGAGACTGTGTTGACGACGACAAACATCACAGCCGTCAGCGTGTCGATCCGGAATGCCCACTCGATGTCGATGCCGCCAGACTGGATCCAGCGCATCACCACAACCTTGATCACCTCGCCAGCTTCGCCGTGGCCGAGCGCGACGTTGAAGAAGACCACCCATGACAGGGCAGCCGCAATGATCATCAGGCCGCTGGTGACGTATTCGGAAGCCTTGGCGCCGATCGAGCGGCCGAACAGCCCGGCAATCAGGAAGCCGATCAGGGGAAGAAAGACGATAGCCTTGTAGATCATGACCTGATCAGCCCTTCATCATGTTGACGTCTTCAACCGCGATGGAGCCGCGGTTGCGGTAGAAGACGACGAGAATTGCAAGACCGATCGCCGCTTCCGCGGCTGCAACGGTCAGAATGAACAATGCGAAAACCTGTCCGACGATGTCGTTCAGGAAGGAGGAGAACGCCACCATGTTCAGATTGACGGAGAGCAGGATCAGCTCGATCGACATCAGGATGATGATGACGTTCTTGCGGTTCAGGAAGATGCCGAACACGCCGAGAATGAAGAGGATGGCGCTGACCGTGAGGTAGTGCGAGAGACCGATTTCCATGTGCTTGTTCCTTCTTCGCCTACCTCAGATGCCCTGCCCCGATTTCACCTTCACCACCTCGATGGCGGTTTCCGGCGTACGGGCAACCTGGCGCGAAATGTCCTGGCGCTTGATGTGCTGGCGGTGGCGCAGCGTCAGTACGATCGCCCCGATCATCGCCACAAGCAGGATCAGGCCCGCCACCTGGAAGAAATAGACGTAGTGGGTGTAAAGGACATCACCCAGTGCGCCGGTGTTTGTCCGTACGGCAGGATTTGGGATAGGCATGGTGATTGCCTGTGCTGCCTGCGGGGTCATCACGCTGCCACCGACCACAACGATCAGCTCTGCCGCAACGATGAGACCAATCAGGATCCCGACTGGAGCATACTGCAGGACCCCAGAGCGGAGCTCGGCGAAATCTATGTCCAGCATCATCACGACGAAGAGGAAGAGGACCGCGACTGCGCCGATGTATACGACCAGCAGGATCATCGCCAGGAACTCGGCACCCGTCAGCAGAAACAGTCCTGCGGCATTGAAGAAGGTCAGGATCAGGAAGAGCACCGAGTGCACGGGGTTCTTCGCAGAAATAACCATGAAGGCGGACGCCACCGCTACGAAGGCGAAGAGATAAAAGAATACAGCCTGCAGACCCATAGTGGTGCCTTTTCGTTCTTCCGGAAGAACATGCGCGCTCTTCCATTTGGCCCGGTGGATGAGCACCACCGGCAAATGTTCTGTTCTACCATCAGGCCGCCCACCGCAGCGAGCGACCGTCCGCTTTAGCGGTATGGCGCGTCCTGCGCCATGTTCCGAGCGATCTCACGCTCCCAACGGTCCCCGTTTTCCAGGAGGCGCGCCTTGTCGTAGTAGAGCTCCTCGCGCGTCTCCGTCGAGAACTCGAAGTTCGGGCCTTCGACGATCGCATCGACCGGACAGGCTTCCTGACAGAAGCCGCAGTAGATGCATTTCACCATGTCGATGTCGTAGCGCACGGTACGACGCGTGCCGTCGTTGCGCCGCGGACCTGCCTCGATGGTGATTGCCTGGGCAGGACAGATCGCTTCGCAGAGCTTGCAGGCGATGCAACGCTCTTCGCCGTTCGGGTAGCGGCGCAGCACGTGCTCGCCCCGGAACCGCGGCGACACCGGGTTCTTTTCGAACGGGTAGTTGACCGTCGCCTTTGGCTTGAAGAAGTAGCGCATCGACAGGAGGAAGCCCGAGACGAACTCCTTCAGGAACAGCGAACTGACGGTCTGTGTCAGACTTGCCATCTTATTCTCCAGTGCGGCTCAGCATGAAGCGGGGCATGGTTATGCCCATCCCATCAGCTTGAGCACGAAAGCGGTTATGATGACCATGGCGAGCGAGATTGGAAGGAACACCTTCCAGCCCAGCCGCATCAGCTGGTCGTAGCGGTAGCGCGGAACGAAAGCCTTCACCATGGAATAGCCGAAGAAGATCAGCACAACCTTCATGATGAACCAGACGATGCCGGGCACCCAGTTGAGGATCCAGATGTCGAACGGCGGCAGCCAGCCCCCGAGGAACAGGATCGTCGTCAGCGAGCAGATCAGGAGGATGGCAGCATATTCGCCAAGCATCAGCATCATGTACGGCGCCGACGAATACTCGACCATGTAGCCCGCAACAAGTTCGGACTCCGCTTCGGGCAAGTCGAAGGGCGGACGGTTCGTTTCAGCCAGTCCCGAGATAAAGAAGATGATGAACATCGGGAAGAGCGGCAACCAGTGCCAATCAAGGAACGAGTTTGGCAGACCCATCATCGTGCCAAGACCGTCTTTCTGCGCGAAAACCATGTCCGACAGATTGAGCGAACCCACGCACAGCAACACGGTAACGATGACGAAGCCGATGGAGACCTCGTAGGACACCATCTGCGCAGCAGAGCGGAGCGCGCCAAGGAACGGGTATTTCGAGTTGGATGCCCAGCCGGCCATGATGATGCCGTAGACCTCGAGCGACGAGATCGCAAACACGTAAAGGATGCCGACATTGATATTGGCGACCACCCAGTTTTCGTTGAACGGGATGACCGCCCAAGTTGCCAATGCAAGCGTCACGGCAATCAGCGGTGCCAGCAGGAAGACCCCCTTGTTGGCACCTGACGGAATGATGGGTTCCTTGAAGACGAACTTCAAAAGGTCGGCGAAGGACTGAAACAGGCCGAAGGGACCGACGACGTTTGGCCCGCGGCGCAACTGGACGGCAGCCCAGACCTTGCGGTCGGCGTAGAGGATGTAGGCGATGAACACCAGAAGACAGACGAGGACGAGCAGCGACTGGCCAATCATCACCAGTGCCGGCCACGCATAGTTCGAGAAGAAGGTACCGTCCATATTCCTGTTACTCCGCCGCAGCCTGAATAGTGTTGCGGGCCAGTGCCGAACATTCGGCCATCACGGCCGATGCGCGTGCGATCGGGTTCGTCAAATAGAAGTCTTTGATCGGAGACGCAAATCCAGACTTGCCCAAGTCACCGGCTTTTTGACCAAGTGCAGCAATTTCATTGACATTGCCGGGCGCAATCTCGTCTAGCGCAGCGAAATGAGGATATGCGGCATAGAGGTTGGCGCGCAGCGCTGAAAGCGAATCGAAGGGCAGCTTCTTGCCGAGGACATCGGACAATGCGCGGATGATCGCCCAGTCTTCGCGGGCCTCGCCGGGCGGGAAGCCAGCGCGATTGCCCATCTGGACCCGACCTTCGGTGTTGACCCAGGTTCCGGACTTTTCCGTGTATGTCGCAGCCGGCAGAATGACGTCCGCATAATGGGCGCCGTTGTCGCCGTGGCTTCCGATATAAACGGTGAACTTTGCCGCCTTCTGGGAAAAGTCCAGTTCGTCCGCCCCAAGCAGGAAGAGTACGTCCATGCCGGCGAGCATGTCGGCTGCGTTCGCGCCGTTCGCACCCGGGACGAAACCGAGGTCCAGCGCGCCCACACGCGAAGCTGCGGTATGAAGCACGCCGAAGCCGTTCCACTCTTCGGTTGCTGCCCCTACCGAAACAGCAAGCCGGGCTGCAGCGTTCAGGATAGCTGCGCCGTCCGGACGCGACAGAGCGCCCTGCCCAACGATGATCATCGGCTTCTTCGCGTTGCGAAGCGTTTCGAGGAAGCTGCCGGAGCCGTTGTTGAGCTCGACCAGACTGTCTGGACCTGAGCCCAGATACTCGTAGCGATAGCGAAGGTCACCGCCCTCCCCTATCACGCCAATCGGGAAATCGCCGCGGCGCCAGCGCTTGCGAATACGAGCATTGAGCACAGCTGCCTCGTAACGAGGGTTGGCCCCAATCAACAGAAGCGCATCCGCGTGATCAATGCCTTCGATCGTCGGGTTGAACAGGTAGCTCGCGCGGCCAAGCGCGGGATCGAGTGCTGCACCATCCTGACGGCAGTCCAGGTTGTCGGAGCCGAGAGAACGGATGAGTTCCTTCAGCGCATACATTTCTTCCACGGCTGCAAGATCACCGGCAATCGCACCGATCTTATCCCCGGAAGTTGCCGATACCGCAGCCTTGATGGCGGCAAAGGCCTCGCCCCAGGTCGCAGCCTGCAAACGACCGTCGCGCCGGACGTAAGGCCGGTCGAGACGCTGGGTCTTCAAACCGTCCCAGATGAAGCGGGTCTTGTCTGAGATCCACTCCTCGTTCACCTGCTCATTAACGCGCGGCAGAATGCGCATCACTTCACGACCGCGGGTATCGACCCGGATGGCGGACCCGACGGCATCCATGACGTCGATCGATTCGGTTTTGCCGAGTTCCCAAGGACGCGCCGTGAAGGCGAAGGGACGCGAGGTCAGCGCGCCGACCGGGCACAGGTCAATCACATTGCCCTGCAGCTCCGAGGTCATCGCGTGCTCGAGATAGGTCGTGATCTCGGCGTCCTCGCCACGGCCGATCAGTCCGAGTTCGGAGATGCCGCCCACTTCCGTGGTGAAGCGAACGCAGCGCGTGCAGTGGATGCAGCGATTCATCACGGTCTTGACCAGCGGGCCGATATACTTGTCTTCGACGGCGCGCTTGTTTTCGGTGTACCGAGAGGCGTCCATGCCGAAGGCCATGGCCTGGTCCTGCAGGTCGCACTCGCCCCCCTGGTCGCAGATCGGGCAGTCCAGCGGGTGGTTGATCAGCAGGAATTCCATCACGCCTTCGCGGGCCTTCTTGACCATCGGCGTGTTGGTGAAGACCTCCGGCAGTTCGCCATTCGGTCCGCCGCGCACATCGCGTACGCCCATGGCGCAAGAGGCGGCCGGCTTCGGCGGTCCACCCTTGACCTCTACCAGACACATGCGGCAGTTGCCCGCTACCGACAGGCGCTCGTGGAAACAGAAACGCGGCACTTCGGCACCGGCTTCCTCGCATGCCTGAAGCAGCGTGAAATGATCCGGAACCTCGATTTCCTTGCCGTCAACCTTCAGCTTTGCCATCGTATCACTTACGTCCTGTGTTCAATCCCGCGGCCCTGGGCCGGAGAAAAATCCTTACTTTGCCAGCTTCTTGGCCTGGCCAACCCAGTCGTCCCTGCCGATCCGTCCGTCGAGCCCGAGCGCGGCGTCGAAGCTTGCGACATCCTCCTCGCTCCAGCCCGCGATCTGGCTGACACGAGTCACGCCTTTCGCCTTCAACACCTTCTCGAGCTTTGGCCCTATGCCGGAAATCTGCTTCAGATCTTCGACAGCTTTTCTTTTCGCAGGGAGGCTGGCTGCCTGTTTTGGCGTCCTTGCCTTGACCGTCCGCTTTGGCGCTTCTGCTGAAGGGTCTGCAGCTACTGGCTTCCGCCTTACCCTTGGCTCTGCGACAGGGGCGGCTTCCGAGACAGCAACATCTTTCTGAACTGCTGGCGACTTCGGAGCTTCCCCCTTGTCGTCGAATCCGGCAGCAGAACCAAAACGTTTTTGCGTCTCCATCGCCCCCTGCAGCGCGCCGAAGAAAGCGCCGGCAAACTGACCGGCCATACTCATTCCCACCGCAGTTGCGGCAGCCATGGCAGCGGCAGACTGCGCCAGAAGAGGGTTCATGGCGAAGGCATCGACAAAAGGAGCACGCGCGGCATCGTTCGAAGACCCGCTGGCCGTCGTCCTTTCCTGCTGCCCGGTTGCCAGCTTCTTCACCTGATTACTCCGCGGCTTCCATGACAGCACCATCCGCCATGGCGTTGTTCGTGTAGCGGTCGATGCGTGCTTCAATCTCCGGACGGAAATTGCGGATCAGGCCCTGGATCGGCCAGGCCGCTGCATCGCCGAGCGCGCAGATCGTGTGGCCCTCGATCTGCTTCGAAACCTGAAACAGCATGTCGATCTCGCGCTTCTGCGCGTTGCCCCTCACCATGCGCTCCAGCACGCGCATCATCCAGCCCGTCCCTTCGCGGCAGGGCGTGCACTGACCGCAGCTCTCATGCTTGAAGAAGGCGGCAATGCGCCAGATCGCCTTGATGATGTCGGTCGACTTGTCCATCACGATCATGCCGCCAGTGCCGAAGGACGATTTGACGTCTCGCATGCCGTCAAAGTCCATGATCGCGTCGGCCATGTCTTCCCCGCGAACCACGGGACAGGAGGCGCCACCGGGAATGACCGCCAGCAAGTTATCCCAGCCTCCGCGGATGCCGCCGCAGTGGTGGTCGATGATCTCGCGGAACGACAGGCCCATCGCTTCTTCGAAGGTGCAGGGCTTGTTGACGTGGCCGGACACCATGAACAGCTTTGTACCAACATTGTTCGGCCGGCCGAAGGACGAGAACCACGACGCTCCGCGACGCAGGATGGTCGGCGCAACCGCGATTGACTCGACATTGTTGACCGTCGTCGGGCAACCATAGAGGCCCATATTGGCCGGGAACGGTGGCTTCAGGCGCGGCTGGCCCTTCTTTCCTTCCAGGCTTTCCAGCAGTGCCGTTTCCTCGCCGCAAATATAAGCGCCGGCGCCGTGGTGGACGTAAATGTCCATGTCCCAGCCGTGCTTGTTGTTCTTGCCAAGGAGGCCGGCGTCGTAGCATTCGTCGATTGCCGCCTGCAGCGCCTCGCGCTCGCGGATATATTCGCCGCGGACATAGATGTAGGCCACATGCGCACCCATGGCGAAGCTTGCGATCACGCAGCCCTCGATCAGCGTGTGCGGATCGTGACGCATGATATCGCGGTCCTTGCAGGTGCCTGGCTCCGACTCGTCGGCATTGACCACGAGGTAATGCGGCCGGCCGTCGGCCTCCTTGGGCATGAATGACCACTTCAGACCGGTCGGGAAGCCGGCGCCGCCGCGACCGCGCAGGCCCGACGCCTTCATCTCGTCGATGATCCAGTCCCTACCCTTCTCGATGATCTGCTTGGTACCGTCCCAATGGCCGCGGATCATCGCGCCCTTCAGGGACTTGTCCTTGAGACCGTAGATATTGGTAAAGATGCGATCCTGGTCTTTTAGCATGATCTATTTCCACCGGTCCGCCGACATCCATGTCGGCCATTGATTTGCATCATGCGGCCAAACGGCATGGCCACACAACCAACGACATCCTTACGACATTTCACCGTCAGGGGTCGGCTTTTTACGGGTACGCTTCGGCTTGGCGTCGCCGGATACAGCACCCGGCTCCGGCGGCGCGCCTTCCGCGGCGCTGCCGGCGCTTTTCTTGTCCGGCTTCGGTGTCGAAGCCGTCGCCGACAGGGGCTGTTCCTGCGCCGTCTTCACACGCTTCCTGGAGCCAGCCTTGTCCGTCAGCGGCGTCTTGATTGAAGGATCAGCCTCTTCCGCCGTATTCTTGGCGCGCGCTGCATCAGTGGGCGCCATGGGACCCGGCGAACGCGCTTCGTCAGCGCTCGGCGCCGGCTCCAGATCCGGACGGGCCGGCCTGGTGTCTTCCGTCAGCGTTACGGGGCCGCCAACCGGGGCAGACACAAGACGATCGATCTGAGGGCCGGGCGTTATCTCGTGGCCTCGTCCGGCGTGGAAGCGATCAATGATATGCTCTAGCTGGGTGGGCGTGAGGTCTTCATAGGCGTCCTTGAAGATGATGATCATCGGCGCGTTTACGCAGGCGGCCTGACACTCGACCTCTTCCCAGGACAGCGTGCCGTCCTCGTTGAGCTCGAGCGGATTTGGATTGATCCTGGACTTGCACACCTTGATCAGGTCTTCAGCGCCGCGCAGCATGCAGGGCGTCGTGCCGCAGACCTGGATATGCGCGCGCGTGCCGATCGGCTTCAGCTGGAACTGGGTGTAGAAGGTGGCCACTTCCAGAACGCGAATGAAGGCCATGTCGAGCTTTTGCGCGACGAACTCGATCGCAGCCCGGGTGACCCAGCCATCCTGTTCCTGCGCCC
Source organism: Pseudomonadota bacterium (assembly GCA_023399635.1). Lineage (GTDB taxonomy): Bacteria > Pseudomonadota > Alphaproteobacteria > Rhizobiales > Rhizobiaceae > Neorhizobium. Next base: position 3,615 of record JAEWOP010000174.1, on the reverse strand, counting down.
GCATCAGAAGCGGGATCACGGCAGACTGCTGGCGTCCTTCCGGATACTTCCGGATAGTCGCTTCGGCCCAGGCGGCATTTTCCTCGGTGAAGGCGAATGCTGCCGGTTGCACATTGTCTTCGGCTAGTCGACGAACGGACATTCTTTCTTACGCCTTATCAGTCTTGGAACCGCACTGCCCTGACGCAGCGCCTGTTGAAGCAAGCTTGAGGATCATCAACGGTCTACCTCACCGAACACGATATCCAGCGAACCCAAAATCGCCGACACATCGGCCAGCTGGTGGCCGCGGCACATGAAGTCCATCGCCTGCAGATGGGCATAGCCCGGCGCCCGAATCTTCAGGCGATATGGCTTATTGGTACCATCGGCGACAAGATAGACGCCAAACTCGCCCTTCGGGGCCTCGACGGCCGCGTACACTTCGCCGGCGGGAACGTGATAGCCCTCAGTGTAGAGCTTGAAGTGGTGGATCAGCGCTTCCATCGAACGCTTCATCTCGCCCCGCTTCGGCGGCACGACCTTGCCGTCCAGCGAAGACACGGGACCGACCTTGGCATCGCCCAGCAGGCGGTTGACGCACTGCTTCATGATCTTCACCGACTCGCGCATCTCGATCATGCGGATCAGGTAGCGGTCGAAACAGTCACCGTTCTTGCCGATCGGGATGTCGAAATCCATGTCGGCGTAGCATTCGTAAGGCTGCGACTTGCGCAGGTCCCAGGCAGCACCGGAGCCGCGGACCATGACGCCGGAGAAGCCCCATGCCCAGGCGTCTTCCAGCTTGATGACGCCGATATCGACGTTGCGCTGCTTGAAGATGCGGTTGCCGGTAAGAAGCTCGTCGATGTCATCCAGCGTTCCGAGGAAGGGATCGCACCAGGCGCCGATATCTTCCACAAGTTCCGGCGGCAGGTCCTGATGGACGCCACCGGGACGGAAATAGGCGGCATGCATGCGCGAACCCGACGCCCGCTCATAAAATACCATCAGCTTCTCGCGCTCCTCGAAGCCCCAGAGCGGCGGCGTCAGGGCGCCGACGTCCATGGCCTGGGTCGTGACGTTCAGGAGGTGCGACAGGATGCGGCTGATTTCCGAATAGAGCACGCGGATGAGCTGGCCGCGGATCGGGATCTCGATGCCAAGCAGACGCTCGACCGCCAGACAATAAGCATGCTCCTGCACCATCGGCGCCACGTAATCGAGGCGGTCGAAATAAGGCAGCGCCTGCAGATAGGTCTTTGCCTCGATCAGCTTCTCGGTGCCGCGGTGAAGCAGGCCGATATGCGGATCGACCCGCTCGACGATTTCTCCGTCAAGCTCCAGCACCAGCCGAAGCACGCCGTGTGCCGCCGGATGCTGCGGTCCGAAGTTGATGTTGAAGTTGCGGACGTTGTGTTCGTTCATCTGTCAGCTCCATGCCGAGGGGCCAAGCCGCATCGGGCGTAATGAAAAGCAGCGACCGGCGCCGAGACGCCGGTTCCTCAGGCCTTGGCCTTCTCGTCTCCCCGCAGCACGTAATCCGTCCCCTCCCACGGCGACAGGAAGTCGAAGCTGCGGAATTCCTGGCGGAGCTCCACAGGCTCGTAGACCACGCGCTTGGCCGAGTCATCGTAGCGAACCTCGACGAAGCCGGTCGTCGGGAAGTCCTTGCGCAACGGATGGCCCTCGAAACCGTAGTCGGTCAGGATGCGGCGCAGGTCCGGGTGGCCTGTAAACAGGATGCCGTACATGTCCCATGCTTCGCGTTCGAACCAGTCGGCACCGGGATAGACGGCGCAGGCCGACGGCACTGCCTCGTCCTCACCCACCATCACCTTGATGCGGATGCGCGTATTCTGACGCGGCGACAGGAGATGATAGACCACGTCGAAGCGCTTTTCGCGCTGCGGCCAGTCGACGCCGCAGATGTCGACGAAGTTGATGAAGGCGCATTGAACGTCGTCGCGCAGAAAGGTCAGGAGCGCGATGAGGTTTTCCGGCGTCGTCGTCAGCGTCAGTTCACCGAAGTTGAACTCGGACGACTGCACCAGTTCCGGATGCAGTTCCGCAATGTAGCCAGAGAGTTCCCTGAGGGCTTCGCTCATATCCGTGTCCTTGCCCTTAGCGCTCGATCGTGCCGGTTCGGCGGATCTTCTTCTGCAGCAGAAGCACGCCGTAAAGGAGCGCCTCTGCCGTGGGGGGACAGCCCGGGACATAGATGTCCACCGGCACAACCCGATCGCAGCCGCGCACCACGGAATAGGAATAGTGATAATAGCCGCCGCCGTTGGCGCAGGAGCCCATGGAAATGACGTAGCGCGGCTCCGGCATCTGGTCGTAGACCTTGCGGAGCGCGGGCGCCATCTTGTTGGTCAGCGTACCGGCGACGATCATCACGTCCGACTGGCGCGGTGAGGCGCGCGGCGCAAAGCCGAAGCGCTCTGCGTCATAACGCGGCATGGACATCTGCATCATCTCGACCGCGCAGCAGGCAAGACCGAAGGTCATCCACATCAGCGAGCCCGTGCGGGCCCAGGTGATGAGTTCGTCCGTCGAAGTGACGAGAAAACCCTTGTCGGCGAGTTCGTTGTTGATCTCGCCGAAGAAGCGATCGTCGCTGCCAATCGGCTTGCCGGTGGCAGGATCGATGATGCCCTTGGGTTGTGGCGCGACGAGGGTGTTGCCGTGATCGACTACTCCCATTCTAGCGCTCCTTTCTTCCACTCATAAATAAAGCCGACCGTCAGGACGGCGAGAAATACCATCATCGACCAGAAGCCAAACCATCCGATCTCACCAAAGGACACCGCCCATGGGAACAGGAAGGCGACTTCCAGGTCAAAGATGATGAACAGAATCGATACCAGGTAGAATCGGATGTCGAACTTCATGCGCGCGTCATCGAAGGCGTTGAAGCCGCACTCATAGGCGGAGAGCTTCTCCGAGTCGGGCGCCTTGTACGCGACCGCAAAGGGAGCGATCAGCAGCGCAAGCCCGATCACCAGGGAGATCCCGATGAAGATCGCGATGGGAAGATAGGAACCGAGGAGTTCAGTCATGGCATTCTATCCTGCTTGCCGACAGCGCCGGGCGGCGCTCGATCAGCAATGCACGGGCAAAGCGGACGTGCATTGCAATTGGCCCGTGACTACCGCAGCGCACGCTTGGGCGCAAGCGATTTAGACTCCCGATTCCGTGCCGAAACGGTACAGCCGCGCATAACACCCGGAGACAACCTTCAGGCACAGCCAAGGGCGCCGCCACAACGGCAGAAAGCGCAGGATTGGACGGGAACATGCCAGCAACCGCGTGACTGCTTCCGGAAAGCCGGTACGGATGGATGGCTGGTGATAGCCAGGTGAAGGATCGGTCCTCAGCCGCGAAGGGACCGTAGCGCTTATCTAGGCCGCTGGCCCCTCACCGCAAGATCGAGACAGAGATATTTTAGCGAAAGCTGAAGCGCATCGCCCTGAAACCATCTGATGCATGAGGAGAGGAAAGAGAAGTGGCGCGAGTGACGGGGCTCGAACCCGCGACCTCCGGCGTGACAGGCCGGCACTCTAACCGACTGAGCTACACCCGCATCTTCCTGAAACCGGACCACCTTCCGGTGCCCCGCATCGAGTGGCGTTT
>JAEWOP010000170.1 GCA_023399635.1 Pseudomonadota bacterium | reverse complement strand
CATCTTGGAGAATACCCCGGGGTCTGGCCGGGGCAGCATCACCACGATTCCAGAAAACGCCGGTGTCTCGACCCCGACGGTTGCTCGCATGGTGCAGAAGCTTGGGTTCAAGGGCTATCCAGAGTTTCAGTCCCACCTGCACCACGAGTTGGAAGAAACAATCTCCAATCCGATTGCCAAGCACGACCGCTGGGCGCTCAATGCGCCGGGTACGCATATTCTCAATCGGTTCGCCGAAGCGATCACCGCCAACCTCCGCGACACGCTTTCGGAGCTCGACACCGAAACCTTCGAGGATGCAGCTGCCCTCCTGGGCGATCGGGAGCGCAGCATCTACTTCGTCGGAGGACGCATTACTGGCGCGCTCGCAGAGTACTTTTTCACCCACATGCAGGTCATCCGGCCGAAGACGGCGTTGATCTCGACGAACTCCAGCTCATGGCCCCAACATGTCTTGAACATGAACCGGGGCGACGTCTTGGTGATCTTCGACATCCGCCGTTACGAGCAGGAGATGGCGACGCTGGCGGAGGTGGCGAAGGCGAATGGCGTCATCATCATTCTGATGACGGATGTCTGGTCCTCGCCAGTCGCCAAACACGCAAAGCACGTCTTCCGTGTGCGGATTGAAGCACCGAGCGCCTGGGATTCCTCGGTCGTGACGCTCTTTGTCGTGGAAGCACTGATCGAAGCTGTACAAAGTGCTGCCTGGGACCGCACACGCGAGCGGATGAACTCCCTGGAACAACTGTTCGAACAGTCGCGACTTTTCCGTCGGCCCCACCGGCACAGGCCGGGAGGAGGCAGCCAGTGAAGTCTGTTCGTTTCAAGCGGGTTAACAGCCTCTTCTGCCCGCTGCAGTCTGTCACATACCTTACATGAACTGGCTCTACGAGCTTCGCCCACACGACCAACCTCAGGAGGATATCGTGCTTACCAAGACCCACCGCCTGCTCTCTCTGACGACCGCCGTCGTCATCGCCTCGACGAGCGTCGCCTTCGCCGAGCCGAGCGCGGAGCTGATCGAAGCTGCCAAGAAGGAAGGCATGCTGACTACCATCGCCCTGCCCCACAGCTGGTGCGGCTATGGCGACGTTATCGCCGGCTTCAAGGCCAAGTATCCGGAAATCCAGGTCAACGAACTGAACCCGGACGCCGGATCCGCTGATGAAGTGGAAGCCGTCAAGGCCAACAAGGACAACAAGGGCCCGCAAGCCCCCGACGTTATCGATGTCGGCTTGTCCTTCGGCCCGCAGATGAAGGAAGAAGGTCTGCTGCAGCCCTACAAGGTCTCGACATGGGACGAGATCCCCAATGAGATCAAGGACTCGGAAGGCTACTGGTACGGCGACTACTACGGCGTTCTGTCTTTTATCGTGAACAAGGACATGGTCGAGACGGTGCCGCAGGACTGGGCCGACCTCCTGAAGCCGGATTACGCCGGTCAGGTGGCGCTCGCTGGTGATCCGCGTGCTTCCAACCAGGCGATCCTCGCTGTTCTCGCAGCCGGCCTGTCCAAGGGCGCGAAATCCGGCGAAGAGGCCGGCAAGGCGGGCCTCGAATATTTTGCTGAACTCAACAAGGCTGGCAACTTCGTGCCGGTCATCGCCAAGGCTGGCACCATCGCCCAGGGCGCTACGCCAATCTCCATCGCATGGGACTACAACGCACTGGCATGGCGTGACGAGCTGAACGACAACCCGCCGGTCGAGGTCGTCGTGCCGAAGACGGGCGTTCTCGCCGGCGTCTACGTCCAAGGCATCTCCGCCTATGCGCCGCATCCGAATGCCGCAAAGCTCTGGATGGAATATCTCTATTCTGACGAAGGCCAGAACCTGTGGCTCAAGGGCTATTGCCACCCGGCACGCTTCAACGCCATGGCCAAGGCTGGCAAGGTCCCGCAGGAACTGCTGGATGCCCTGCCGCCGGCTGAAAGCTATGAAGCCGCCGTCTTCCCGACCGTCGAAGAGCAAAATGCCAACAACGCAGCCGTCACCGGTGGCTGGGACAGCGTCGTCGGCTCCAACGTTCAGTAAAAGCAGCCTTGCTCGGCAAGCCCGGCCCGATCCACGCGGCCGGGCTTGCCATTTCAGCCGCACTCGCCGTATTTTCGCCACAGACCAACAGCCGAGCCGAGGGAGACGACTGCGCCGATGAACCAACCCTCTCCCGCACCAAGACTGCGTTCTTCGCTGACTTGGCTGGGCCTGATGCCCTTCGCCGTCTTCATCCTGCTGTTTCTTATATTGCCGACCATGCACATCGTAGTCGGTGCCTTCCAGACCCGCGACGGTTCCTTCACGCTGCAGAATATCATCGACCTCAACAACGGCACGATCCCATCGAGCTACTGGATCTCGATCAAGATTTCTGCGACCTCGGCAGCACTCGGCTGCCTCATCGGCTTCGGCATGGCGGCAGCGGTCACCTTCGGTGCAGTACCGCGCTGGATCAGGTCGCCGTTGATGACCTTCTCAGGGGTTGCTTCCAACTTTGCCGGGGTCCCCCTCGCCTTCGCCTTTCTGGCGACCTTCGGCCCGGTCGGCCTCGTCACCGTCATGCTTCGCCAGAACTTCGGCATTGTCCTGCAGCGCGACCTCGGCTTCAACATCCTGAGCTTTTGGGGCCTGACGATCACCTATCTCTTCTTCCAGATCCCCCTGATGATCCTCATCATAACGCCTGCGCTGGAGGGGCTGCGTCGGGAATGGCGGGAGGCGGCTGAGGTTCTTGGTGCAACCGGCCTGCAGTATTGGCGCATGGTCGCCCTGCCGATCCTTTTTCCGGCACTGCTTGGTACGTTTGCGCTCCTCTTCGCAAACGCTTTTGGCGCCGTGGCCACCGCGATCGCCTTGACCGGCTCGAGCCTCAACATCGTGCCGATCCAGCTCTTCGCCCAGATCCGCGGAGACGTGCTTGGCAATCCGCATCTGGGGTATGCCATGGCCTTCGGCATGATCGTCGTGACTGCAATCGCGAACGTCATCTATATCTGGCTGCGAATCCGAGCCGAAAGGTGGCTGAAATGAGTATCTGGACCCGCATCGTCGGCTGGGTCGTCCTGATCTTCGGCCTGCTCTACTTTTTCGTGCCGCTCAGCGGCCTCTTTGAGTTTTCCCTCAAAGCTCGCCGTGGCGTCTACTCCTTCGATGCCTACCGGGAGGTGTTCGCCGACCCGCAGTTCCAGGCAACCTTCAGCTATTCCGTTATCATGGCGCTCGTGACGATCGCGATCGGCATCCTGATCGTCGTCCCGACAGCTTTCTGGGTGCGGCTGAAGATGCCGTGGGCGCGGCCTTACGTTGAATTCCTGACGTTGCTGCCGCTTGTCATTCCGGCCATTGTTGTCGTGTTCGGCTACATTCGCCTCTACAATACGTCCAGCTGGCTGCCGCTGACCGGCTCCATCTTCGGCACCAACGTACTACTCGCCTTCGGTTATACGGTCCTGGCTCTGCCTTACATGTATCGCGCGGTCGATACGGGGCTCAGAACCATCGACGTCGCCACGCTGACGGAAGCCGCCCAGATCCTCGGCGCCGGATGGTTCACAATCCTCCGCCGCGTTATCCTGCCCAACGTCGTGCCGGCAGTGCTTTCCGGCGCCTTCCTCACCTTTGCCATCGTGATCGGCGAGTTCACGCTGGCGGCCCTGCTCGACCGTCCTGCCTTCGGCCCGTATCTCCAACGGATTGGTGCCAACAAGGCCTACGAGCCCTTCGCTCTCTCCGTCATTGCCTTTACCATCACCTGGGCCTGTCTCGCCCTCATTCAGTTCGTTTCCCGCTTCAGCAAGGCCGCACCGGCGCGCCACTAGGATTCTCATTCATGTCGTTCCTGGTTCTCGACAACCTCCAGAAAAGCTTCGGCGCCATACAGGTGGTGAAGAACTTCAACATGTCGATCGAGAAAGGTGAGTTCGTCTCCTTCCTCGGGCCGTCGGGTTGCGGCAAGACGACAGTGCTGAGGATGATCGCGGGCTTTGAGGCACCGAGCGGCGGGACGATCAGCGTTAACGGCCAGGATCAGAACCGGCTGAAAACGAACCAGCGCAACATTGGCATGGTCTTCCAGGCCTATGCGCTGTTTCCCAACATGAACGTCTTCGACAACGTCGCCTTCGGGCTGAAGGTCGCCGGTACGCCGAAGGCCCAAATCGAGGCGCGCGTGAAGGAAATGTTGGCGCTCATCCGGCTGGAGCACCTTGCCGACCGCTACCCCTACCAGATGTCGGGCGGCCAGCAGCAGCGCGTGGCGCTGGCCCGGGCGCTGGCGCCGAAGCCGCAACTCCTGCTGCTGGACGAGCCGCTCTCAGCACTCGACGCGAAGATCCGCATCTCGCTGCGCGAGGAAATCCGCCAGATCCAGCGCCAGCTCGGGATCACGACCGTCTTCGTCACGCACGATCAGGAAGAGGCACTCTCGATCTCCGACCGCATCGTCGTGATGAACGCGGGCCGCGCCGACCAGATCGGCACGCCATCGGAGATCTACAATCGCCCGGCAACGCGTTTCGTCGCGTCTTTCGTGGGTACGCTCAACATGATCGACTCGGTTGTTGCAGACCCCACCGCCCGGACCGTCCGCATCGGTGATCAGGTGATTGCGCTACGCGAGATGCCGGGAGGCCACAAGGCCGGAGACACGATCCTCCTGGCACTGCGCCCGGAGGCAGGATCCGTCGCCGGTGGCGGCGACAGCAACCTGCACGGAGAGGTGATCTCGTCGAGCTTCCTCGGATCTGTGGTTCGCACGAAGATCGCCGTGGGCGGCAACGCGATCTCCTTCGATACATTCAACACGCCTGACCTGACGATGCCGGCCCCGGGCGAGACGATCACGCTCAACTTCTCGTCCCAGGACCTTTTGGTCGTGCGCGACTGACGCAGTCTTTGCCTCGGCTGCTAAGCGGCTTCGTCCGCCGTATCGCCTGGTCGAGCAGGAATGTAGTTGAGAACCGGACCGAGCCAGCGCTCGACCTCCTCGACCGGCATTCCTTTCCGCGATGCATAGTCCTGCACCTGGTCGCGTTCGACCTTGGCGACGCCGAAGTAGTACGAGTCCGGATGACCGATATAGAGGCCGGAGACGCTGGAGCCCGGCCACATCGAGTACCCTTCCGTCAGCGTCACGCCCGTCTGTGCTTCGGCGTCCAGTAGACGGAAGAGCGTGTCCTTCTCGGTATGGTCCGGCTGGGCCGGATAGCCCGGCGCCGGCCGGATACCGCCATAGGCTTCACTGACGAGCTCCTCGTTCGTGAAGTTCTCATCCGGCGCATAGCCCCAGAACTCCTGGCGGACACGCTCGTGCATGCGCTCGGCAAAGGCTTCTGCAAATCGGTCGGCAAGCGCCTTCACCAGGATCGACGAATAATCGTCGTTTGCCCGCTCGAAGCGCTCGGCGATAGCGATCTCCTCGAAGCCCGCCGTAACGACGAAGCCGCCGACATAGTCCTCGATGCCGCTGCCCACGGGTGCCACGAAGTCGGACAGGGCAACGTTCGGTCGTCCGTCGCGCTTCGACAATTGCTGGCGGAGCGTGAAGAAGGTCGCGAGTTCCTGCGCGCGGGTCTCGTCGGTGAACACCCGGATGTCGTCGCCGACCGTATTGGCAGGCCAGAAGCCGATGACCGCCCGCGGCCGGAACCACTTCTCCTC
>JAEWOP010000154.1 GCA_023399635.1 Pseudomonadota bacterium | reverse complement strand
ATGGTTAATTCCTTGCCCGAAGGTTAAAATATTAGCGGTTCCGTCTCAGAACAGGCCTGCGGGTCAGGTGTCGCGAGTTGGATGCACAACAAGGGATCAAGACGCTGATGTTGAAGCGGAAGAACCGTCTGCGGCGGGAAATCTCCGGCTGACGAAGGCAGAACCTTTCAGCCCGAACCGCCAGTGCAACTCTGCCGCCTTGGTGATGCCGATGCGTTTGCCGGTGACGATCAGTTGCGTTTTATCCGGCAGCGCAAGATCAAATGGCGGCTCCACCAGCGAAAGCCCATCGTGTTCGCGCGTTACGGCAAGCGCCTGACAAACGCGACCGGGCCCGGCGCAAAGAAGGCGTCCGCTGCTGCCCCCTCGCCTCCTCTCCATCTCCGCCACGCCCCAGCGTGGTTCAAGGGCGCGAATAAGCACGGCGCTTCCCGGACGACAAACAATGTTGAGGCACCAATGGATACCATAGGATCGGTAGACATATGCATGACCGGCGGGTCCGAACATCGATCGGTTGCGCTCGGTGGGCCCCCGGAAGCTGTGAGAAGCGGGATCCTCCAATTCGTAGGCTTCCGTTTCAACAATGATGCCACCGACCTCGTTCACGCGAATCGATGCACCGATCAAGGCTTGCGCAGCCTCTAAAGCCGTCCTCTGAAAGAGCTCCTCAAGCATCATGCGCCCGAACCTCGTGCAGCCAAGCAACCTGCGGCCGAGGCGATATCGTACTGGCGGTTTCTAAGAGAGGTCATTGCCACAACATGCCGCCTCGCCTGCCCTCTTCAAGGTGGGCTTCGAAAGATCGGAGGATTATCGGTGTACGGAACTGCAGAAGCCGAAAACCGAGAGGAGGTGGCCGATGACAAGCGCACATAGCGTTCAGGGACGTGGTGAGGCTGTGGAGGCTGCGGTCGTAGAGAAACATTCACGACCGCGTCCGCTGGGGCGGAGGCATGACAGGAATATGGTCCAGCTTGGCGAGTGACTGCCCAGATGTTGTCTATCGCTACAAGGAGATGGTTCAGAGGCACCGACCACCGATCCCGTACATCATCTTCACCGACGGCCTGAAGGAGAGGGTGGGACTCTCCTCCAGTTACAGCGAAAACGCCTGCGCCGCTTAAGCTTCTGGCTCAAAAGCGGTTTTCTTTCTACATCGCTTGTTACATGACGTGATACATTGATGGCAAGAGGCTTGGGCTGCACCACGCTCGAAACGCTTGGCTAGCACCCCCACCGAGGGGAGCCGAGGGCGCATGAGACGGAGCGCCGGGATCAGCGAGCCGTTCTAGGCATGTTCCAGCTTAACGACCTTCGCGGTTACGCTGGCATGCGCCCCGCATTTATCGTAGAGGCCACAAAACACCTCTCCGAGACTTCAAGAAATGTGGTTGAAGCGCGTTTTCGATTTTGCCGTTGCGGCCCTGGCACTTGCCGTGTTCGCTGTTCCGATGCTGTTCATCTGGGGCGTGGTAAGGGGGACATCGTCTGGGCCTGCGCTTTACTGGTCAAAGCGGGTTGGGCGTGACAACCAGCTGTTCTGGATGCCGAAGTTCCGGACGATGAGAATCAATGCGCCTGTCGTGGCAACGCATCTGCTCACCGATCCAGCGCAGCATCTCACTCCGGCGGGCGGTTTCCTGCGAAAAACCAGCCTCGATGAGTTGCCGCAATTGTGGTCCATCCTTAAAGGTGACATGAGCCTGGTCGGGCCGCGCCCTGCCCTGTTCAACCAGGACGATCTGATCCTGGCGCGTACCGAGGAAAACGTGCATAGGCTACTTCCAGGCCTCACGGGCTGGGCTCAAGTCAATGGCAGAGACGAACTCGCCATACCTGAAAAGGTCAAGCTGGATGCGGAATACGTGCGAAGGCAGAGCTTCTGGTTTGACCTTCGCATCCTTGGCATCACCGCCTTGAAGGTCGTAGGAGCCGCAGGCGTGAAACATTAGTGGTGCTCGGTGATGGTGATCGAGAGACCGAAGGTAATTAGAAGCTGGTGTGAACGGAGAAATCGATGACTGCTAAGTCAAACGACAGCCGTATCGTACAGCTACTCAGAGATTGGATCATCAACACCCCGCGCGTCTGGAAGCGGGTGACGATGGTTGTTCTTGACGTCGTGACGCTGATGTTAGCGCTCTGGGCAAGCTATGCAATCCGCTATGCAGACTGGACGCCTGTCATCACCATGGAGCGTGTCACCCTTGCCGCACTCGCTCCTGTGATCGCCATCCCCGTCTTCATCCGCCTCGGCCTTTACCGCTCGGTCATTCGTTATCTCCCGGAAGCCGCGATCTGGACGATCCTCAGAGCCATGATGATTTCGACCGCTGGCTGGGTCATCCTGATCTTTCTCATGGAGATGGCTGGGCAAGGGATCGTCCCCCGGTCAGTTCCATTTCTCTACTTTATCCTCGGCACTCTGTTGATTGGCGCCATTCGCTTCGGCCTGAAATGGATCGTCACGACCGGAACCGGTCTGCGCCGTGACGAGGAGCCGATCCTGATCTATGGCGCGGGTCCGAGTGCCGCCCAACTCGCTCGCGCCCTGAAAGGGCACGGCAACCGCTACGTGATGGGTCTGGTCGATGATGACCCGCGCAACCACGGCACCGAGATTGCGGGATACAGGGTCTTCCCGTCCAATGAACTGCCGACCTTGATCGACCGCTACGGCATCAAGGAGATCGTGCTGAGCATGTCGGCTATCCCCGCCGATAGCCGACAGAAGGTGATCGCGCAGGTCACGGGACTGAATGTGCGTGTCCGAACACTGCCCGATATCTCCGACATTGTGGATGGGCGATATATCGTCAATCAGATCCGCGAAATCGAACTCGATGAGCTGCTTGGACGCTCGTTCGTGCCTGCGGACAAGGAGCTTCTGGGGCAAGCGATCACCGGCAAAGTCATCATGGTGACTGGCGCCGGTGGTTCCATCGGCTCGGAACTGTGCAGGCTGATTGCCCGCTGGAAACCCGCCAAACTCGTTCTGCTGGAAGCCAGCGAATACGCGCTCTATCAGATCGAACAGGAACTGTTGAGCAAGAGCGGTGTCGAGATCGTTCCGCTTCTCGGCTCTGTCACCGACGAGAGGACGGTAAGACGTGCGATCCGGAGCCATGCGCCACACGTTCTCTACCATGCCGCAGCCCACAAGCATGTCCCGCTTGTGGAGGCGAATGTCCTGGAAGGCATCCGCAATAATGTCTTCGGAACGCTGACCGTTGCGACAGCTGCCGTGGAAGAAGGAGTTGAAAGCTTCGTCCTGATCTCTTCCGACAAGGCCGTGAGGCCAACCAATGTCATGGGCGCGACCAAGCGCTGGGCTGAACTCATCGTTCGGCTGAAGGCCAAGGAGGTAGAAGCCAAGACTGCCCGTCAGAGCTTCTGTGCAGTCCGCTTCGGCAATGTCGTTGGCTCGAACGGCTCCGTCGTTCCGCGCTTCAAGCAGCAGATCGTCGATGGGGGACCCGTCACGGTCACAGACCCGGACATGACGCGGTACTTCATGTCTATTCCGGAGGCAGCCGAACTTATCGTCCAGGCGGGCAGTCTCTCCGCCGGAGGTGATGTCTTCCTCCTCGACATGGGAGAGCCCGTTCGTATCGGCGACCTGGCTGAAAACATGATCCGCCTGGCTGGTTTCCAGGTTCGCGACCCTACTAGCGACGTCGGTAGTGGTATCGCCATCGAAGTGATCGGTCGACGTCCAGGCGAGAAGCTCTTCGAGGAACTCTTCTATGACCGAAACAACGCCCAGCCCACGCGTCATCCGAAGATTCTGAGAGCGGATTCCGCTGCCATCCTCAGCTACGATCTGTTGGGTGCTCTTGAGGACCTGAGAAAAAGCTTAGATGGCGAAGACGAAGCCGGGGCTCGGAAAGTCCTGTTTGGGCTGATCGTGACGGAAGATGAACCCCCGATTGAGCGCGTTTCGGCTAACGCCGCGACCTGAAGGGACCAGAGATGGGATTGACGCTGGTCACGGGAGCATCGGGTTTTGTGGGGACCCATCTTGTCCAGGAGATGAGGCAGCGTGGGCTTCCTGTACGGGGCGTCAGTCGGCAGAAAAAGCCCGGACTTGTGACAGTCCCATCCTATGGTCCCGAAGTAGATTGGACTGCGTATCTTGCAGGCACTGATGTCATTGTTCACCTGGCAGCCCGGGTCCATGTGATGCGCGAAACCGCCAAGGATCCGCTTGCAGAGTTCCGCGCGGCAAATGTGGGCGCCACACTCAATCTTGCACGTCAGGCGGCCCGCGCAGGCGTCAGACGCTTTATCTTTGTCAGCACCATAAAGGTGAATGGGGAGAGTACAGCGCCCGGCACGCCCTTTACTGCAGATGATCCACCCAATCCTCAGGATCCCTATGCCATATCCAAGGCGGAAGCCGAGGCAGCCTTGATGCGTCTGGGCCGCGAAACGAGGATGGAGATCGTGATAATACGACCTCCTTTGGTCTATGGTCCAGGCGTTGGAGGAAACTTCGGGAGCCTAATCAAATGGGCGCGGTTGGGACTTCCAGATCCCTTCGGCAAGATCGGCAACAGGCGCTCGCTTGTCTATGTCAGTAACCTATCCGATTTGCTGATTAAAGTTTTGGACCATCCTGCGGCCGCCAATAAGACCTTCCTTGTGGCCGATGCTGAAACTCTGTCGACCGGTGAATTACTGGCGAAGTTGACAACCGCCTCCGGAAGAACTCGTCGAACCTTTCGGTGGAGCCCAAGCTTCCTGATGGGCTTAGCTGCACTTGCCGGGCAGAAACAGGCAGCGGATCGCCTGCTGTCAAGTTTGCAGGTGGACTGTCGAACAACGTGCGAAGCGCTGGGTTGGACCCCACCGTTCACTAACGATGAAGGATTGCGGAGAACTGTAACCACCGCTATGTGACGTATTATCATCGTGCCCACGCCGCCCGCGTCTGGATAGTGACAACAGGTCCGCAATGAAGTTTGAACATCTACCTTTGCCAGGCCTGGTAAAGATCATCCCCACCAGAGTGGGGGACCATCGTGGCTATTTCTCCGAAGTCTTTAAGCTAGAGGACTTCCGCCGCAATGTTGCCGATGTTGCTTTCGTGCAGGAGAACGAGTCACTCTCAAGCGCTGTCGGTACGGTGCGCGGCCTGCATTTCCAGCTTGAGCCCTTCGCGCAGGGCAAGGTGGTACGTTGCCTCGCAGGCAGCATTTTCGATGTCGCTGTCGATATCCGCGTCGGCTCGCCGACCTATGGTCAGTGGTACGGCACCGAGCTTTCGAAGCAGAATGGGGAGCAGTTGTGGGTGCCAGCCGGCTTTGCTCATGGATTCGCAACCCTTCAGCCCGACAGCGTGATCCTTTATAAGGTGACGGCACCCTATAGCGCTGAGAATGATCGCGGGCTGCTGTGGAACGATCCGGAGATCGGCATCAAGTGGCCGCTGCCGCTTGACAATGCGGTACTATCCGACAAGGACAGGAAGCAGCCGGCATTAACGGACCTGCCGCCCTCCTTCACGTACTAATCATTGCTCAGAGCTGACCAGAAGCAGCGGCAAACAGCGGAGTGGACATATGCGCATTCTCGTGACCGGCGGAGCAGGTTTTATTGGTTCGGCCCTCGTGCGACATCTCGTCAAGAAGGTTGGTGCAGAGGTGCTGAATGTAGACAAGCTGACCTATGCGGGGAACCTCGCCTCGCTGAGGGAAATTGAAGATGCTTCCAACTATCAATTCCTGCGGGCGGACATCTGCGATCTGCAGAAAATGTCTGAGGCGATGACCTCATTCCGGCCGGACCGGATCATGCATCTCGCCGCTGAAAGTCATGTCGACCGCTCGATCAGCGGTGCTGCAGATTTCGTGCAGACGAATGTGATAGGCACGTTCTCGCTATTGGAGGCCGCTCGCCATTACTGGAGTGACCTGTCGCCGGCCCGCAAGGAGGCTTTCCGCTTCTTGCATGTCTCGACGGACGAAGTTTACGGCTCGCTTGGTGACGAGGGCTTGTTCAAGGAAGCCACGCCATACGACCCGTCTTCGCCATACTCCGCTTCGAAGGCCGCGAGTGATCACTTGGCAATCGCTTGGCACCGCACTTACGGTCTTCCAGTCGTAGTTTCGAACTGCTCGAATAATTACGGCCCTTACCACTTCCCGGAAAAGCTGATCCCGCTGATCATCCTCAACGCGATGGACGGCAAGCCACTGCCAGTGTACGGTGAAGGTTTGAACATCCGCGACTGGCTCTATGTCGAGGATCACGCACGCGCGCTCGACCTCATCGCCTCACATGGGCGACTAGGCGAAAAATATAACGTTGGTGGCCGCAACGAGCGTCGAAATATTGAAGTGGTCAAGCGCATCTGCTCGCTCATGGACGAGCTTCGCCCCAAGGCGATGCCGCATGCGGATCTTATCACCTATGTCACCGATCGTCCGGGCCATGATGCACGTTATGCCATCGACGCCACCAAGCTCGAAACGGAACTGGGCTGGAAGGCGCAGGAGAATTTTGAGAGTGGCATAGAGCGCACCGTGCGCTGGTATCTAAACAACGAATGGTGGTGGCAGCCGCTTCGCGATGGCGTCTACTCGGGCGAACGCCTTGGCGTTCTGAAGAAGGGCTGACACCCATGCGTATTGCCGTTACCGGAAAACAGGGGCAGGTGGTGAGCGCCCTTCTTGAGCGCGGGCCTCAGATGGGCGTCGAGATGATTGCCGTCGGTCGGCCGGAAATGGATCTGACCGATTCCACCTCCATTCGCCGTGTTCTGTCGGAAGTGAAGCCGGACGCGATCGTATCCGCCGCCGCCTATACGGCGGTTGACAAAGCAGAAAGCGAACCCGAATTGGCGTTCACGGTCAATGCCGGAGGACCTGCAGCGCTTGCGGAAATCGCTGCCGAGCTGGGCGTCCCGGTGGTTCATCTTTCGACGGACTACGTATTCCCTGGGAACAAAGACGGCGCCTATTTCGAGACTGATGTCACCGGTCCGGTTTCAGTTTACGGTAGAAGCAAGCTTGCAGGCGAGGAAGCTGTTGCACGTGCCACATCCAACCATGTCATCCTGCGCACTGCATGGGTCTATTCGCCGTTCGGCGCCAATTTCGTAAAGACAATGTTGCGGCTCGCGGAAACCCGCGACGCGCTCGATATCGTGGCAGACCAGCAAGGCACACCGACCAGCGCGCTTGATATCGCCGATGCGGTAATCACTATCGCAAACCGTTTGGTTTCTGATCCCGATCCAAAGCTACGTGGCGTCTTCCATCTCACCGGACAGGGGGAAGCCACGTGGGCCGAATTCGCCGAGGAAATCTTCGCTGGGTTGAAGGAGAAGAGCGGCAAGGCCATCTCCGTAGGACGGATCACCACGAACCAGTATCCGACACCGGCCAAGCGGCCAGCCAACTCGCGGCTTTCGAACCACAAGCTCGCCGAAACCTACGGATTAGTTCTCCCCGACTGGAGAGTGTCGACCAGGGTCGTGCTCGACCGGCTCCTCAGATAGGCGGTACAAACCATCGCCCGTGCCTGGCAAATTTGCGGCTGGACCGAACGGGCTGATAGCAAGGGATAAGACATGAAGGGTATCATTCTCGCCGGCGGCTCCGGAACGCGGCTTTATCCGATCACCATGGCCGTCTCAAAGCAGCTGATGCCGGTCTACGACAAGCCGATGATCTA
>JAEWOP010000151.1 GCA_023399635.1 Pseudomonadota bacterium | reverse complement strand
GGGTTATCCTGAGTTGTTGCGGGATACGGAGGCGCTTGCCGCTAGCGCCGTACCCGTTGAAGCGGGTGGATGAGGCGTCGCATGTGCACCATGGCCATCGGCGTCGCCAGGCTTTCGGAATCTGTCTCCAAAGTAAGCTCGTCACTCCCGCGTTTGGCGGTCCGCGCGAGGATCTCGTAGACGCTTGCCGTCGCCAGTTGAAGTGCGCGCTCCTCAGGCGCACCCGTCAAGAGGCGCGCGAGGAACAGCGCTGAAAGGAGGTCTCCGAGGCCGTTCGGGGGATTATCGATCAGACGATGCTCGGCAAGCAACGCATGCGTACCAGTGAGGTAGAGATTTCCCGTTCCGCCTGCCATCATAGGTACCGCGGACGTCACCAGCATCCTCGAAGGCCCAAGCGCAAGCGCTGCCTCCATGATCGCCGTATTGCTGTCGAGCTCGCCGCCCGAGAGCCACGCAAGCTCGTAACGGTTTGGAGTAGCGAGGTTTGCAAGAGGTATCAGCTCGTCCCGTATCGCTTCGGCCGTTGCTTGCGGGATATAGAGACCGCCAAGATCGCCCATCACCGGGTCGCAAACATAAAGCAGGTCTGGATTGCGTTCCTTCAGGGCGCGAACGAGCTTTGCCACAGCCCTCGGCTGCCCTGCCGTTCCAAAATAGCCGGTCAAGACCGCCTTTAATTCGCCGCCCCAGCGAGCGCGAATGAGATCCTCGATGACTGCATCGAATTCATCAGCAGAAAAGGTGAGGCGTGTGGAAGGTCCATGGCCGGGATGCCAAGGAAGAACCACAGTCGGCAGCGCCCAAACAGGGATTCCCAACGTCTCTAATGCAAAGACAGCTGCCCGATTGCCCACCGACCCACGAACCACGTGACTGGAGATAACGATGACAGCGCCGGGATTTTCCATGTGTGCGTTTCCCTTTCGGCCCCGCTTGATCGTTTTTTCCCAGTCGCTTGTCAATAACCGTGGCCCACAGGCATTGTCGAAGCAATTGTGTCCTACACATCAGTCACCGGATCCGGAGACCAGCGGTTGACGGATCACGTCCGACGACAGCATGTTGGCGCATCACACGGAGAATGACATGGGCAGGCAGAACCCGAAGCGGGACAAGCAGATCGAGAACGCCAAGAAGATCGCTGCAGAGAATTCTCAGCCTTTCCTGGACCCCTTCGTCCTCTTCGGCCGGGCCAGCAACGATGACCTGGAGAGCTATACACCGCAAATGTTGGCGGCGTCCGCCGCATATACTCAGGATCGCCTCGACAACTGGACGCGGATCCGCCCATCCATCACCATTCAACCGGTAGAGGGTGTCGAACCTGAAGGGGTAGCGGTGCATGTCCTGACCGTGATCGACAGGAACATGCCCTTCCTTTTTGACTCTGTCATGGGGGAGGTGACCAGCACCCATCGGGAGCTTTACCTTGCAGTGCATCCTATCCTGCTTCTCGAGCCGGGAAAGGAAGCGGTGCTTCGCTCCGCGGATCATCCGGGTGATCCAGCCCATCACGTGAGCCTGATCCAGGTCCATCTGCCCCCACTTTCGCCTGCGGAGGAAGAAGACCTCGTTGCTCGCATTCACAATGTCTTGGAACAGGTGCATCTCGCGATCACCGATTGGAGGCCGATGCTGGACCTCCTGGAAGGCGCCGCAGATCAGCTGCGTTCCAATGCGGCAAGCAGGAGAAAAGGCGATCGTGATGAGGCTCTCGCGTTCCTCGAGTGGCTACGCGACGACAACTTTACCTTCCTCGGCATGCGCGAGTATGTCTACTCCGGGAAGGGTGCGAATGCGACGGTTGAGCGGAGCAAGGGCCGGGGTCTCGGTATCTTGTCCAACCCGGACGTCCTCGTTCTGCGCCACGGCAAAGATGCGGTGACCACCACTCCTGAAATTCTCGAATTCCTGGATGGCCCGGATTTCCTCATCGTCACCAAGGCCAACGTCAAGTCGGTCGTCCATCGACGCGCCTACATGGATTATGTCGGGATCAAACGCTTCGATGCGAAGGGTGAGGTCATTGGCGAGTTGCGGGTCGTGGGACTCTTCACCGCCACCGCCTACACTCATTCAGTCAGGGACATCCCGCTGCTGCGCGCCAAGACACACCGCGTTGAGGAGCAGTTCTCTTTCGATCCGAACAGCCATTCCGGTCGGATGCTTGCCAATACCCTCGAATCCTATCCCCGCGATGACCTCTTCCAGATAGACGTCCCGACGCTCACGCGCTTCTGTGAGCAGATCATGGAGCTTAGCGAGCGGCCGCGGGTGCGCGTTCTGCCGCGAATCGACCATTTTGACCGGTTCGTATCCGTCATCGTTTATGTGCCGCGCGAGCACTACAACTCGCAGGTTCGCGAAAGGGTAAGCGACTACCTCGCCGCGGTCTATGACGGACACCTTTCAGCCTACTACCCCGCCTTCCCCGAAGGCAGCGTCGCGCGCGTGCACATCATCATTGGTCGCCGTGGCGGCCGGACTCCGCGCATCCAGCAGGTCAAGCTGGAGGAAGTCATCCGGAAGATCTCCACGCCTTGGGACCAGAGGTTCTCGGCGCTGACGGATGAGCAAACACGACTTTCGGTCAACAGGGCCTACCAGGAGGCCTTCGAGCCCGAAGAGGCTTTCGGTGATCTGCGAGCCCTTGCCGCCTGCGCCGAAGGTGAATCGATACGCATAGCCTTCTACAGGCGTCCTGAAGACAAGCCAGAAACAATCCGTCTCAAGATCTTCCACCAGCCTGAACATCTGTCTCTGTCGCGCCGGGTACCGCTTCTGGAGAATCTCGGCTTTCGCGTCGTCAGCGAGCAGACCTTCGACATCAACGTCAGCACCGATGACAACCTGAAGCCGGTGGTTCTGCATGACATGGAGTTGGAGTTGCGCCACCAGCTGCCGTTCAGCCTGGAGAGCGACGCGCCTCGTCTGGAGGAAGCGTTTCTCGCTGCCTTCAACGGCTTGGCGGACAATGACTCATTCAACCGCCTTGTGCTTCTGTCTGGGCTGACAACCCGCGAAACTGCCGTGCTGCGGGCTTATGCGCGCTATCTGCGGCAGGCCGGCATCGTGTATTCGCAGCCATTGATCGCCGACACACTCGCCCGCTACCCCAAGATCTCTCGCGCGATCTTCCAGCTCTTCCATGACAGCTTCGCGCTGTCGGTCGCCGAAAAGACACGCACAAAGAACCTCGCTAGGCGCCACGCAGAACTGGAAGAGGCGCTGTCGGGGGTTCCCAGCCTCGACGACGACCGGATTTTCCGACGCTACATCAATGCAATCGACGCGACATTGCGCACCAACTACTTTCAGAGAGATCAACAGGGTCTGCCGCGTCCAGCACTGGCATTCAAGTTCGACCCCAAGCTCCTTGACGGCCTACCCGAACCGCGCCCCTTCCGCGAAATCTTCGTCTACGGAACCGAGGTGGAGGGCGTGCATCTGCGTTTCGGAAAGGTGGCGCGAGGCGGTTTGCGCTGGTCTGATCGCGCAGAAGACTATCGCACGGAAGTGCTCGGTCTTGTGAAGGCGCAGCAGGTCAAGAATGCGGTGATTGTCCCCGTCGGCGCCAAAGGAGGGTTTGTTCCCAAGGCCCTCCCGGTAGGCGGCTCGCGCGACGAGATCTTCAATGCGGGACGCGACGCCTACAAGACTTTCATCCGCACTTTGCTATCACTCACCGACAACATCATCGGGACCGACGTGGTCGGGCCGGAAAACACGGTACGGCTTGACGGCGACGACCCCTATTTCGTCGTCGCCGCCGACAAGGGGACTGCAACATTTTCCGACACCGCCAATGCCCTGGCGCAGGAGGCTGATTTCTGGCTCGACGACGCTTTCGCCTCCGGTGGCTCGGCAGGCTACGACCATAAGAAGATGGGCATCACCGCCCGCGGTGCCTGGGAAGCGGTCAAGCGGCACTTCCGCGAAATGGATATCGACATCCAGACGACTCCATTCACGGTTGCCGGTGTTGGCGACATGTCAGGAGATGTGTTCGGGAATGGGATGCTGCTGTCGCAGCAGATCCGGCTTGTCGCTACCTTCGACCATCGCGATATCTTCATCGATCCTGATCCCGATACGAAACGCTCCTTTGCAGAACGTCAGCGTCTCTTCCGCCTGCCTCGGTCGAGCTGGCAAGACTATGACAGGACCTGCCTGTCCGACGGTGGGATGATCATTTCACGTTCGGAGAAATCGGTAAGACTCACGCCTCAGGCAAGGGCTGCTATCGACATCGACAAGGACGTCGCTACGCCTTTCGAAATCATGACGGCCATCCTGAAGAGCCCGGTGGACCTGCTCTGGTTCGGCGGCATCGGTACCTACATCAAGGCTGCCTCAGAAACCGATGCTGAGGTGGGCGATCGGGCGAATGATCCGATCCGGGTCGATGGCGCCGAAGTCCGCGCCAAAGTTATTGGTGAGGGCGCCAATCTTGGCGTGACCCAGAAGGGCCGCATTGCCTATGCACTTGCTGGAGGTCGGCTGAATTCGGACGCGATCGACAATTCTGCGGGCGTGAATTCGTCAGACGTAGAGGTGAACATCAAGATTGCCTTCAGCTCCGCCATGCGTACAGGCGGTCTCACTCGCGAAAAACGCAACCAGCTCCTCGCCTCCATGACCGAGGAGGTCGGCGCTCTCGTACTGCGCAACAACTACCTCCAGACGCTGGCAATTTCTCTTGTCGAGCGAAAGGGCACCCATAACCGAGAGGAGCTTTCGCGGCTGATGTCGGTCTTGGAGAGCAGAGGCCATCTGAACCGGACGGTGGAAACGCTCCCCAGCGACGTACAGCTCGCCGAGCGCTACCAGACAGGTCGTCCTCTGGCACGACCCGAAATCGGTGTTCTTCTTTCGTATGCCAAGATCACCCTGTTCAACGAGATCTTGGACAGCGACCTGCCGGACGAGCCGCATTTCGCCGATGCTTTGAAGAACTACTTCCCCACGAAGATGCAAAAGGACTTCGCTCACGATATCGAAGGCCACCGGCTGCGTCGGGAGATCATTGCGACGGTGTTGGCGAACGAGGTGATCAACCGTGGCGGACCCGGTTTCGTCCAGGCAATGATCGATGCCACAGGGGCCACACCTCCGGATGTCGTCAAGGCAGCCTATCTTACCCGTGATGGATTCGATCTTCCCCGGCTATGGGCTGCCATAGATGCCTTGGACGGAAAGATCGCTGGGCAGGTACAGAATGATCTCTATGCGATGATCGGAGAGATCTTTGCCAATACAACCCAGCTTATCTTGAAGACGCGTTCAGGGCAGGGCTCGGTCGAGACCGCGATCACGGCACTCAAGAGTGCAGCAAAGAAGCTGAAAGCCTCGATCGGCTCGCTTGGTCTTGCTACCGAGGCGAGGGAACGGGCAACCTCACTCGAGGCCGATGGTGTACCAGGCGATCTTGCCGCGGATATCAGCAGGCTGCCGACGCTAACCCTCGTCCCGGAACTACTGATGATCGCCGGCCGCACCGGAGCCGATTTGAGTAACGTCGCCCAAACCTTTTTTGCCGCAACGGATACGTTCCGGATCGATAAGCTGCTTACCCTCGGTGAAGCCATTCATTCGACGGAGCATTACGAAAGTGTTGCGCTTCGGCGCAACCTCTCCGCTATCTCTTCGGCCCGCCGGGACATCGTCTGCTCAGCGCTTACGTCCCACCGCGAGGAGAAGAAGCCGTTGGAGAGCTGGTACGGCAGCAGGCGCCAGCAGGTGAACCGGCTGGTCAATGAGCTGCTCGTTTTGAGCGAGGCCACGGATTTTAACCTTGCCAAGCTCTCGGTCGCCGCCAGTCTGCTGAGCGATCTGTCTGAACCTCAGCTCAAGACGCCCTGACACTGGGAAGGATGCGCCGTTGACAGCACCGATCGCTTCTGATGCCCCGCCGACGGTCACCGTAGGACGGCGCGGCATCTGGGGCTGGATGTTGTTCGACTGGGCGGCACAACCCTTCTTCACGGTCGTGGTTACCTTCGTGTTCGGGCCCTATTTCGTGGCCCGGTTGACGGAGGATCCAGTGTCCGCGCAGGCGGCTTGGGGCAACATGGCAACGATCTCCTCTATTGTGATCGCTGTCCTCTCGCCCGTCCTTGGTTCCATTGCCGACCAATCCGGCCCGCGCAAGCCATGGATTGCCTGCTTCGCCGCTTTGAAGATCGTCTGCCTTTCGTTGCTCTGGTTTGCAGCCCCAGGTTCGCCTCTGATC
>JAEWOP010000224.1 GCA_023399635.1 Pseudomonadota bacterium | reverse complement strand
CGACGAACGCGCCGTAGTCGGTGATGTTGGTGACGGTTCCGGTGATCTTCTTGCCGATCGGGAACTTGGTGCCGATGTCCTGCCAGGGATCGCTCTCGAGCTGCTTCATGCCGAGCGAGATGCGGTGGGTTTCCTGGTTGATGCGGATGATCTGCACCTTGACCGTCTGACCGATGTTGAGGATCTCGGTCGGATGGTTGACGCGGCGCCAGGCCATGTCGGTAACGTGCAGCAGGCCGTCGATGCCGCCGAGGTCAACGAACGCACCGTAATCGGTGATGTTCTTGACGACGCCGTCAACAACCTGACCTTCTTCGAGGTTCTGAACGATTTCAGAGCGCTGCTCGGCACGCGACTCTTCGAGAACCGTACGACGCGATACGACGATGTTGCCGCGGCGCTTGTCCATCTTGAGGATTTCGAAGGGCTGCGGGTTGTGCATCAGCGGGGTCACGTCGCGGATCGGACGGATGTCCACCTGGCTACGCGGAAGGAAGGCAACAGCGCCATCGAGGTCGACCGTGAAGCCACCCTTGACCTGGTTGAAGATGACGCCTTCAACGCGCTCGCCAGCTTCGAACTTGACTTCGAGCTTGACCCAGCTTTCTTCGCGGCGAGCCTTCTCGCGCGACAGAACCGCTTCGCCGAGTGCGTTTTCGATGCGCTCGACATAGACTTCGACTTCGTCGCCGACCTTCAGCGAACCGTCCTTGCCCTTGACGCCGAATTCCTTCAGCGCGATGCGACCTTCGACCTTGAGGCCGACATCGACAACCGCCATGTCTTTTTCGATCGCGGTGACGAGGCCCTTGGTCACATAGCCTTCAGCCAGATCGGTCTGTGCGAAGGATTCGTTGAGGAGGGCTGCGAAGTCCTCCCGCGTGGGGTTAGATACTGCCATGAAATCTCCTGAGAGTGTCCGTGCAGGACACATACGCGCCGGGGGTTCGTGTTAAACACGCTCGATGTCAGTCCGCCTCTCTTCAAGAGGCAATCCGGCGCAAGGACTGATCATGCGAGCTTATAAGACACACCGGATCGACCGGCAGGTCATCAAACTTTATTCAAGGCAGCGTCGATAAGGCTCTTCGCGGCCTGAAACGCGGCTTCTATACTCATTTCCGAAGTATCTAGCAAGTGTGCATCATCGGCGGGCTTCAGCGGGCTGTCGGCACGTCCCATATCCCGTTCGTCGCGCTTCTTCACGTCCGCGTAGATGGAATCAAAATCGGAATTGCCGCCGGCCGCAATGATCTCGTCGAAGCGACGCTTGGCGCGAACTTCCGGTGAGGCCGTGACGTAGAATTTCAGCGCCGCCGCCGGACAAACCACTGTGCCTATGTCGCGACCATCGAGCACCGTTCCCGGCTCGCGTTCAGAAAAGATGCGTTGGGCCTCCACCAATGCCCGCCGAACAGACGGCATGACGGCGATCTGAGACGCCGCTTCCCCGATCTCGTGACGCGACAGGACGGAGCGGTCGAGGCCGCCGAGATCCACTTCTCGCGCCATCTTTTCCGCCACCTGCTCGTCATCCAGCGGCAGATCCGCATCGAGAAGCGCCTTGGCGGTCGCGCGATAGGTGAGCCCGGTATCGAGATGATGAAAGCCATAGATCTCCGCGATCCGGCGCGACAGCGTACCCTTGCCTGCCGCCGCCGGGCCATCGATCGCAATCACGAAGCCCATCAGGCCGCCCGGCTTTCAACAGCTTCGATCCGGGCACCCAGGCCGGCCATCAGGTCCATGAACTCGGGAAAGCTGGTCGCGATGATACCGGCATCGTCTACCGTCACCGGGTGCTCCGAAACGAGGCCCATGACAAGGAAACTCATCGCGATGCGGTGGTCCAGATGGGTTGCAACCGCCGTTCCCGAAGCGCTGCCATAACCCTTGCCGCCCGGCCGACCACGCACCACCAACGTATCCTCGCCCTCGTCGCAATCGATGCCGTTCAGCTTCAAGCCATCTGCCACGGCAGAGAGACGGTCGGATTCCTTGACACGCAGTTCCTCCAGGCCAAGCATGGTCGTCGTGCCTTCTGCGAAGGCGGCGGCCACCGCAAGCACCGGATATTCGTCGATCATCGACGGCGCGCGATCAGCCGGCACGATGACTCCTCGCAGATCCGAATGCTTTACCCGAAGGTCCGCAACGTCTTCGCCACCGGCGAGACGAGGATCGAGGATTTCGATATCGGCGCCCATCTCCTGGAGCGTCAGGATGAGGCCCGTGCGCGTGGGGTTCATCAGCACATTCTCGATGGTGACATCCGAGCCTGGCACAAGCAGGGCGGCGACCAGGGGAAAGGCGGTGGACGACGGATCGCCAGGCACGTCGATCACCTGGCCGGTCAACTCCCCGCGACCCTCTAGCCGGATCGTGCGCACGCCATCGCCATCGGTTTCCACCGTCAGGTTCGCACCGAACCCCTGAAGCATCTTTTCCGTATGGTCCCGTGTCATCACCGGCTCGATCACCGTCGTCACACCGGGTGTGTTGAGGCCGGCGAGCAGCACGGCCGACTTGACCTGGGCCGACGCCATCGGCACGCGATAGGTGATCGGGTTCGGTGTTGAAGGACCTCGCAGCGTCACCGGCAGGCGGTCGCCATCGGCGGCCTTCACCTGCACGCCCATTTCGCGCAGCGGGTTGAGCACCCGGCCCATCGGCCGCTTGGTGAGCGAAGCATCGCCAATGAAGGTGGAGTCGAAATCATAAACTCCGACGAGGCCCATGGTGAGGCGGCAGCCGGTGCCGGCATTACCGAAATCCAGCGGCGCCTCCGGTGCCAGCAGCGCGCCGTTGCCCGTGCCCTGGATGATCCACTCGCGCCCAATCTTCTGGATCTTGGCACCCATGGCCTGCATGGCCTTGCCGGTATTGATGACGTCCTCGCCTTCCAGCAGGCCGGTGATGCGCGTTTCACCGGATGCCAGGCCGCCGAACATGAAGGAGCGATGCGAGATGGACTTGTCGCCCGGGATGCGGACGGTGCCCTTCAGATCCGTGGATTTCAGCGAGCGGGCCGGCTTCAACGCAACACCATGCGACATGGCTTGTCCTTCTATTCTTACCCTTACAAATTGCGGCGTCGTTATCACAAAGCGCAAAGCCGGTCATCCAGCTAATTTCGCCCGGCGTGACGACCGGCAAGTTTACCTTTGACAGAAAAGGACGCAGGCCTTATGGGGACCGGCTAGTTTTCATTACCCGTTGACAGCCGCGCAGGCGGCAAGCCGACCTGATCGGCCAGACAAACGAGGCTTTCACAGTGGCAAAAGCGGAACTCGGAACCAAACGTACCGACCCCGATACCGGCAAGAAGTTCTACGACCTCAACCGCAACCCGGTTGTTTCTCCTTATACCGGCAAGTCCTGGCCGCTCTCCTTCTTCGAGGAAAACACCGTCCAGAAGAAGATGGAACAGGCTGAGGAGGAGGAGATCCAGGAAGTCGATACCGAGAACACCGAAGTCGAACTGACGACCAACGACGACAGCGACGACACCAGCGGTGACGATCTTCCGGATATGGGCGACGACGACGTCGAAATCGAAGGCGACGACGATGACGATACCTTCCTGGAAGCCGACGAAGACGACGACAATGACGACATGAGCGGCATCATCGGCGTCACCGGCGACGACGACGAAGTCTGATCATCGAGCGTTTGGCCCGGCGGACCATTATTTCGCCGGGCGCTTCAAAATACGGCTTGCACTCTCCCGAAACCGGAAGTAATAAGCCGCCACTCCGGGCGAAACGCCCTGGGTTCCCAGGACCGGACAGAATGCCGGACCACCCTGATGGGGCTATAGCTCAGCTGGGAGAGCGCTTGCATGGCATGCAAGAGGTCAGCGGTTCGATCCCGCTTAGCTCCACCAAATTTTGCCAAATTACAATCAGTGAACTACTATACAGGCGGTGCTGGATTTCTAGGCGCGAGCCGCAGGCCAACTCCGACCAGTAATTCAGACCAAGTTCTCGTAACGGAGGTCCCGATTGATTGATCTGGTCGATGATGACGATCCGACGCCATGGGCTGATCCCCAAATCCAAGCAGAGTATGAAGCGGCGTTGGGTTCGTTTCTTGTTTCCTTCAATCGTCTCGAGAATCTTCTCGGTGATCTACTCCAACAGTCGCTGAGGAGATTGGGAAAACCGGAACTCTATCGTGCAAATGATCGGTTCGAATTGAAGCTCCGGTTTTTCCAATTTGTCCTGTTGGCGTTGCCCGACATGTACAAGCCCAATATTCAAGCGGCTCAGATGCTGAGTGGCGAGCGCAATACGTTGGCCCACGGGCATTTTGACCAAAACCCGTTCTCCGGCTCCTACAAGGTAGTGACGGGTACAAAGACAGCAGATTTATCCGTGGCAAGGATTAAGCAGCTTTCCTTCGAGGCCGCTCAAGTCATAGATGATTTCCGATCCTGCCAAGCGTACCTTTGGTTTGAGCAGACTAGCTGAAGCTATACCCGCACGAGACGTATGGGGACCGCCGCTCCGCAACCCACAGCGGGCTTGTCGTGGTCAGGCAGATCGTCCTTCCCGCGATTGACATCCGTGTTCAATCCCGCTGAATGGCGGGATGGAAACTGGTCTCTTCACCTGTTCACGCCTTGCATCAATTGCCGTAGCTTTGTCTCTTGCCGCCTGCCTTTCCGGCTGCGCCGGGCGAGCCGAGGGCGTGCTGGTTCCCACTGCCGAGGCAGCGACTGCGGCGGGTCCGCAGGTCGACATGCTGGTGGCGACCACGCGGTCTCCCGCGGAGGAGCCCGGCATCCTGTTTTCCGGCGAGCGCGGTACGGGGCTGAAGATCACCGACATTGCTGTTTCCATCCCGCCGGACGCCAACCGGAAGGTGGGTGAGGTTCAGTGGCCGAAGAAGCTGCCTGCCGATCCCGCACGCGAGTTCGCGACTGCGCGCGTTGCGCCGGTCGATGCGGCGGGCGCGAGGCGTTGGCTTGTCCGCCATCTGCCGCCGAGTGGCCGTGTGCTCGTATTCGTCCACGGCTTCAACAACCGCTATGAAGATGCCGTCTATCGCTTTGCCCAGATTGTGCATGACTCCAAGGCTGACGTCGCGCCGATTCTATTCACCTGGCCGTCACGCGCATCGATCTTCGACTATAATTACGACAAGGAAAGCACCAATTATTCGCGCGATGCTCTGGAAGAGATGCTGGATTCGATCGCCGACAACCCGAAGGTTCGGGAAGTCACGGTCATGGCGCATTCCATGGGTTCGTGGCTGACAGTCGAGGCGCTCCGGCAGATGGCCATCCGCGACGGCCGCGTTTCTCCGAAGATCCAGAACGTCATTCTCGCCTCGCCCGATCTGGATGTGGACGTGTTCGGGCAACAATATCGCGCCTTGGGTTCAAGCCGGCCTGACTTTACGCTCTTCGTGTCCCGTGATGACCGGGCGTTGCAGCTTTCTCGCCGGATCTCCGGCAATATCGACCGGTTGGGCCAGATCGACCCGCCCGTGGCGCCTTACCGGACGCAGTTCGAGGCTGCCGGCATCTCCATCATCGACCTTACGGCGCTGCAAAGCGGAGACCCGCTCAATCACGGCAAGTTTGCGCAAAGCCCGCAGGTGGTGCAGTTGATCGGGACACGGCTGCTGACCGGCCAGGCGATCACCGACTCCAATATCGGCCTTGGCGATCGGATCGGGGCGGTCGCGCTCGGGACGGCCCAGACGGTCGGAGGAGTGGCAAGCGCCACGGTCAACGCGCCGATCGCGGTCTTTGATACGAACACCCGCCGCAACTACGACGAACAGCTTCGCCGGGTTGGGCGCTCCTTCGAAAACACCATCATTTCCACGATCCCTCAGTAGAAAGCGACGGCTAAGCCCGGATTGCCCGGCCTTCGGCATCGAAGCGGTGCATGCTGGCGGCATCGGGCGTGGCGAAGACGATATCGTCGGTCGCGTAAGGATGTTCACCGAAGAGGCGGA
Organism: Pseudomonadota bacterium; assembly: GCA_023399635.1. Lineage (GTDB taxonomy): Bacteria > Pseudomonadota > Alphaproteobacteria > Rhizobiales > Rhizobiaceae > Neorhizobium. The sequence continues at coordinate 6,101 of JAEWOP010000224.1, read as the reverse complement.
CCGTCAGCAAGCCAGTCGCTTCCGTTTCCAGATAAACGATGGTGTCGGCGCCCAGGTGCTCGGCATGCTCCACCCGCCCCTTCCAGGTGCCGGCCTCGCGCGACAAGGTGATGTGCTCAGGACGGATGCCAATCGTGGAAGCACCCTGCTCGTTCAGGCGCCCTGCCTCGATGAAGTTCATCTGCGGCGAGCCGATGAAGCCTGCGACAAAGAGGTTGGCTGGGCGGTTGTAGAGCTCCATCGGTGAGCCGATCTGCTCGATGGCGCCAGCATTCAGCACGACGATCTTGTCGGCCAGCGTCATCGCCTCAACCTGATCGTGGGTGACGTAGATCATCGTGGCCTTCAGGCGTCGATGGAGGGCTGCAATTTCGAGACGCGTCTGAACCCGAAGTGCCGCGTCGAGGTTGGACAGCGGCTCGTCAAACAGGAAGAGTTTCGGTTCGCGGACAATGGCGCGGCCGATGGCGACGCGCTGGCGCTGGCCGCCGGAAAGCTCCGCCGGGCGACGCGCCAGATAGGGATCGAGCGACAGCATGGCAGAGGCCTTCGCAACCCGCTCCTCGATCACCGCCTTCCCCTCGCCTGCCTGCTTCAGCCCCAGCCCCATGTTATCCTTTACCGTGAGGTGCGGATAAAGCGCATAGGACTGGAAGACCATGGCGATGCCGCGCTTGGCCGGCGGGGTGTTGACGACCTCTGCACCATCGATCTTGACGCTGCCGGAGGTGGCATCCTCGAGGCCGGCAATCACCCGGAGCAGCGTCGATTTTCCGCAGCCGGAGGGACCGACGAAGATGACGAACTCCCCGTCCTTTACCTCCAGGTCTATGCCCTTCAGCACCTCATGCGTGCCGAATGACTTGCGGATCGAAGAAAGTTGCAGCGAGCCCAAGGCGTTATTCCTTATAGAATGACCGGCGCGCCGGTTCGCACGCTCTGGTCGGCCGCCAGGCAGATGCGCAGCGACTGCACGGCGTCGTTCATGTGGCGGTCGAGGTCAATGTCCTCGCGAATAGCCTTGAGCACATAGGCTTGTTCCATGTCGCAGAGATCCTGGTGCCCCGGTTCGCCAGCCATGGCCAGATCCTCGTCCGGACGCAGGAACTTCCCGTCGGGGCCTGTTTCGGCAGTATGAACCCGAATCAGCGAGGTCTTCGTGTGGGTATCGATGTCGTCGGACTTGGCGTTCGGGTCCATGACGATCGATACCGATCCCTTCGGCGACATCACGTCCTTCACGAAGAAGGCCGTTTCGGAGATCATCGGGCCCCAGCCGGCTTCGTACCAGCCGACCGAGCCGTCATCGAACATCACCTGCAGGTGGCCGTAATTATACATGTCCGGCGCCACCTCGTCGGAGAGACGCAGGCCCATCCCGCGCACCTGGACGGGCTTGGCATCGGTGATCTGGCACATGACGTCGACATAGTGCACCCCGCAATCGACGATCGGCGATGTCGTCTGCATCAGCGCCTTGTGCGTTTCCCAGGTGGGGCCCGAGGACTGCTGGTTGAGGTTCATGCGGAAGACGTAAGGCGGCCCGAGCTTGCGCGCCTCCTCGATCAGCCGCATCCAAGACGGATGGTGGCGCAGGATATACCCGATCACTAGCTTGCGGTCAGCGGCCTTGGCTGCTGCAACAACCCGCTCGGCATCCGCCACGGTCGTTGCCAGCGGCTTTTCTACAAACACGTGGCACCCGGCCTCGAAGGCCATGACGGCATAATCGGCATGGCTGTCGGAATAGGTGCAGATGGAGCAGATGTCCGGCTTCAGTTCCGCAAGCGCCTCGGGAAAGGAGGGATGGATCGTGTAGCCCTGCAGTTCTTCCGGCAACGTCACCTCCGAACGGTTGACGAAACCGACAATCTCGAAGCCCGGGTTGTTGTGGTAGGCCAGCGCATGGCTGCGGCCCATGTTGCCGAGGCCGGCGACGAGGACGCGGATGGGCTTGTCTGGGGTATTCACTTCACTGCTCCGGAGGTAATGCCGCGGATCAACTGCCGCGAGAAGATGACGTAGAGAACCAGAACCGGCAGGATGGCGAGCGACAGCGCCGAAAGAACCGCGTTCCAATTGGTGACGTACTGGCCGATAAACATCTGGGCGCCGAGCGTGATCGTCTTGGTCGCCTCCCCTGGCGCCAGGATCAGCGGGAACCACAGGTCGTTCCAGATCGGGATCATGGTAAAGACGGCGACCGTCGCCATCGCGGGCCGCACCAGCGGCAGGACGAGGCGGAAGAAGATCGCGTATTCCGACAGGCCGTCGATGCGGCCGGCATTCTTCAAGTCGTCGGAAACGGTGCGCATGAATTCAGACAGGATGAAGATCGCCAGCGGCAGGCCTTGCGCCGTGTAGACGAGGATCAGCGCCGTCAGCGTGTTCACCAGCCCCGTCGCCACCATGCCCTGCAGGATGGCAACCGTGCCGAGGCGGATCGGGATCATGATGCCGAGTGCGAGATAAAGGCCCATCATCGTATTGCCCCGGAAGCGATACTCCGAGAGCGCAAAGGCCGCCATGGCGCCGAACAGCAACACAAGGGCAATCGCGATGACAGTGACGATCAGGCTGTTCTGGAAATAGCCGACAAAATCGCCCTGCTTTAGCACCGTCTCGTAGCCGATGAGGCTGAAGGTCTTCGGCGTCGGCAGGGCCATTGGCTCACGGAAGATGGCGTTGCGCGCCTTCAGCGAGTTCACAAGGGTCAGGAAGACCGGGAAGATGGCAATGGCGGTGTAGGTGATCAACGCCACATGGATAAGGCCGGAGCGGAGAAGGGAAGAACGTGCCTTGGGCATCTCGCCTCCCTCAGAACTGATAGCGGCGGATGCGCCGCTGGATGACGAAGAGGTAGAGCGACACGCCGGCAAGGATGATCAGGAACATCACGGTTGCGATGGTCGCCCCCATCGGGCGGTTGCCCATCTGGTTCTGGAAACCGAAGAAGGTGCGGTAGAGCAGCGTGCCGAGGATGTCGGTCGAGCCGTCCGGTCCGGCGAGCGCCCCCTGCACCGTATAGATCAGGTCGAAGGCGTTGAAGTTTCCGACGAAGGTGAGCACCGAGATGATGCCGATGGAAGGCAGGATCAGCGGCAGCTTGATCTTCCAGAACTGGCTCCAGCCGGTGATGCCGTCTATTTCCGCCGCTTCCAGCACCTCGTCGGGAATGTTCAGGAGGGCTGCGTAGATCAGCATCATCGGGATGCCGACATATTGCCAGACCGAGATCAGCGACACGGTGATCAGCGCGCTTTCCGGCTTGCCGAGCCATGGGGAAAACAGCGACTTCAGGCCCACGAGGTCCATCAAGCCGGGCGCGATGCCCCAGATGGGCGAGAGGATGAGCTTCCAGATGAAGCCGACGATGACGAAGGAGAGCAGCGTCGGGACGAAGATCGCAGAGCGGTAGAGGGCAGCGAAGCGCAAACCCGGCAATGACAGCATGGCAGCAAGCGCGATCCCGATCGGGTTCTGTACCGCCATGTGGATCAAGAAGAAGACGGTGTTATTCCACAGCGCATTCCAGAAGTCCGCGGCCAGCCGCGGGTCGCCGAACAGGCGCTGGAAGTTTGCCAATCCAACGAACCCCATCTGGCCGTTGACGACGTTGAAGAGCGACAGCCTCAGCGTCTCGATCAGCGGCAGGATCATCACTGCTGTATAGACGACGAACGCCGGAGCCAGGAACACAAGGATATGCCAGCGGACGGTGCGCTTGGGCGGCGCGATCTGCGTGTTGGCGATGTCGGATGAGTTCATCAGCTTTTCCGGAAACGAGCTTCGTCCGAGTTCATGGTAGCGGCATTTGCCCGGCTACAGCCAGCGTCTTCCGATCAGATGACGGGCCAAGCGTAGCGGCTAGCGACATTGGGAAGAAACAAGCCCTCCCCCATAAGGGAGAGGGCGAGTGTAGGTTCAGCCAATGCTTACTGCTTCGGCTTGTACCAGCTGTCGAGGCCCTTCTGGGTCTCCTCGCCAGCCTGCTCTGGCGTCATCGTGCCGTTGATGACGTTTGCCGAAACGCGCCACATCTCGAGGTCGAGGTTCGGGTCGCCGCGACCGACGATCGCGGCGCTCGGGCGGATCGTCGTCTCGCAGTTCTCGCGCCAGGAGACGAACTCCTGGGCCAGTTCATCCTGCATGGTGACCGGATTGGAGTTCAGGCTGAAGAAGCCCGGCGCGGAGTTGGCATAAAGATCAGCGAACTCCGGCGAGGCAACCCAGGACAGGAAGGTCTTGGCGGCTTCAGCGTTCTTGCTGTTGGCGTTTAGGCCAATGCCGATGTCGTTATGGTCGGAGATGTAGCACTTGTCGCCCTCCGCCTTCACCGGCGGCGGGAAGGCGCCCATCTCGAAATCGGCCTGGCTCTTGAAGGGTGCGATTTCCCAGGAGCCGGCCGGATAGATAGCGGCGCGGCCGAGCGTGAAGAGGTTCTGGCTGTCCGGATAGGTCTGCGCCTCAAAGCCGTCGCCGAGATAGTCCTTCCACTTGGCAAGCGCAGCATAGGGCTCGACCCACTGTGCGTCGGTCAGCTTCTGGGTGCCGGCAATCAGCGCCTTGCGGCCTTCCTCGCCCTTCCAGTAGTTCGGGCCGATGTTGTAGTAGCCCATGGTTGCGGCTTCCCACTGGTCCTTCGTACCCATGGCCATCGGGATATAGTTGCCGTCTTCCTTGAACTTCTCGAGCACCGCGAAGAATTCTTCCTCGGTCTTCGGCACCTCGACGCCAACTTCCTCGAAGGCGGCCTTGTTGTAGATGAAGCCGTGGATCACGGATGCCATGGGTACGCAAAAGGTGGTCGCGCCGTCGTCGGTGGTCCAGGCGGACTTAGCGACGTCGGAGAAGTTCTCCATGCCCGGCAGATCGTTCAGCGGCGCCAGCTGGCCCTTCTCGAACATGGCGAGCGTCAGGTCGAACGGGCGGCAGGTGATCAGGTCGCCTGCGGTGCCGGCTTCCAGCTTGGCATTGACGGCCGAATTGTACTCCGTCGGCGCCATCGGCGCGAAGGTCACCTTGATGTCGGGGTGCTTGGCTTCGAAGGCGGGGATGATCTTCTCCTGCCAGATCGGCAGGTCGTCATTGCGCCAGCTCTCGATGGTCAGCTGCGTCTCCTGCGCCATCGCCATGCCAGCCGGAGCCAGCACGGTCGTGGCAAAGAGCATGCTTTTAAGAATGCGGGTCATGTCGTTCTCCCTCTTGCTCGCGCTTTCAGGCGCGTTTGTGGAACCCTGTTGATCCTGTCTGCTCCAGCTCGGCGAGTGCCGGCCGAAGAGCCTCGCCCGACCGGGCGAGCAAATCTCGTGCAGCAGCGGCATCCGCTGCACCACGCGCCAGAAGCACGGCAACCTTCACCGCTCCGTCCGCTTCATCCAGATGCCGGCTTGCTTCATCCATATCGACGCCGGCGATCTCGGAGACCATGCGTGCAGCACGGATGCGCAGCTTCTCGTTGTCCGGATGGAGATTGACCATATGCCCGTCATGCACATGGCCGAGCTTTACGCCAACCAGCGTCGACAGCATGTTGAAGGCGATCTTCTGGGCCGTGCCCGCGCCCATGCGAGTCGAGCCTGCAATCACTTCGGGCGGCGTTCGAAGAAGGATCGACACATCGGTATGCGAGAAAAGCTTGGCACCCGGATTATTCGCCAAGGCCACGACCTTTGCCCCGCGCTGTCGAGCCTCTTGCGCGACAGCTACGGCATAGGGTGTCGAGCCACTGGCCGAGACGCAGAGGACGCAGTCACCCGCCGCGATGGCCGCCGCGTCCCGCCTCGCCTGCTCCACATCGTCTTCCGGGGAGCCTGCGAGATCGGAGAGGCTCGCCACTCCGCCAGCAAGGAGGATCATGATTTGCTTCTTGCCGATGCCATAGGTGCCAGGAAGCTCGAGCGCGTCCGCCATCGCCATCAGCCCGGAGCTGCCGGCGCCGACATAGACCAGCTTACCGCCAGAGCGGAGGGCTTCAGCGGCGAGCGTTGCGGCGTCTTCGATTGCGGGGATCGCGGCGTCGACTGCTTTCGCGGCAGATTGCTGACCTTGGGAGAGAAGCGTCAGGATCTCATGCGAAGGCCGGGCATCGAGCCCTTCGG
>JAEWOP010000163.1 GCA_023399635.1 Pseudomonadota bacterium | reverse complement strand
GCATGAAAACCTGATTGCGGCCGCACGGCCCGGCGCCTGGAGCCTGGAGCGCGTCAATGACCTCTTCCCCCGCCTTGCAGAGCGTCACGCGCAGATGGCGCGGTCGCTCTCCGGTGGGGAGCAGCAGATGCTGGCAATCGGCCGTGCACTGATGACGAATCCTCGCCTGCTGATCCTCGACGAGGCGACGGAGGGACTTGCGCCGGTCATCCGACAGGACATCTGGGCAGCAATCCGCAAGCTGAAGGCCGAGGGGCTCTCCATCCTCGTCGTCGATAAGACGCTGTCAGAACTGCTTCCGGTCGCCGACCGCTGTGTCATTCTGGAAAACGGACGGAACGCCTGGCATGGAACGCCGGCGGAACTGACCGCCGATCTGCAGGATCGCTATCTCGGCGTCTGAGTAGCGGCGAACATCGGCCCGCCCTTGTGGGCCGGAAAGCCGTAGCCGTTGATCATCACGAGATCGATGTCGCTCTCGCGAGCGGCGATACCGTTCTCAAGCAGCTTCCTGCCCTCAGCGGCCATCGCGACAAGCAGACGGCCGACGATCTCTGCGACAGTGAAGCTGCGCGGTTTAATACCCTTGCTTGCGCGGCACTGCGCGATGATCTCGGTCACGACCGGATCCACCTGCCGCTTCCCCTCGGGATAGGCATTCCAGCCTCGTCCGGCCTTCTGGCCCAGCCGGCCGGCTTCACAGAGCCGGTCCGCAATCTCGACATAGCGCTCTGACGGATCGCGAGTCGCAGCCTGGCGCTTGCGTCGCGCCCAGGCGATCTCCAGTCCCGCCATATCGTAGACGGCGAAGAGACCCATCGGGAACCCATAGTCTTCCAGCGCCGCGTCGATCTCGTGCGGCAGGGCGCCGTCTTCCAAGAGGAACTCGGCTTCGCGTCGATAGGCGGAGAAGATGCTGTTGCCGATGAAGCCTTCGGTGACGCCGGTGACGATCGCAAGCTTTCGGAGTCTCTTCGCCACCGCAAGCCCGGTCGCCAGCACGTCGGGCGCCGTGCGGGCGCAGCGCACGACCTCCAGCAACCGCATGACATGCGCCGGCGAGAAGAAATGCAGGCCAAGCACCCGCTCCGGGTGGGCCGTGGCAGCGGCGATCTCGTCCGGGTTCAGGTAGCTCGTATTGGTCGCGAGGATGGCGTCGGGCCGGATGACCTTGTCCAGGCGGCGGAAGAGATCGATCTTGACGTCGAGATCGTCGAGCACCGCCTCGATCACGAGATCGCAGGGAGCAAGATCGGAATCGGCTGCCGTGACTGAGAGGCGGCTTTCCTGCGCGTCGAACATCGCCTGGTCGATCCGCCCGGCGGACAGGTTCTTCTGCAGAAGTCCGAGGATGCGCTCGCGACCCCTGGCCGCTGCCTCATGGTCGCGGTCAAGCCCGACCACGCGATAGCCGGCACTGAGCGCCGCGACGGCGATACCGCTCCCCATCAGGCCGAGGCCGGCGATGCCGATCGTCTCGACAAGGCGAGGGGGAACACCCTCCAGATCCTCCACCTTCGATGCCTGCCGTTCCGCAAAGAAGACATGGCGCAGGGCGGCCGCCTCTCCGCTGTCGCGGAGCTTGAGGAAGGTGGCCCGCTCGTCGGCCAAGCCTTCGGCGAGCGGTCGCGCGGCCGCTTCTATGAGGCGGATGGCTTGGGCGGGGGCCTGTTGCCCGCGTGCCTTGGCAAGGATCCGGGCCTTTGCCTTCTCGACCGTGGCATTGTCGGCCGGCGGCACTGCTAATCGGCCAGTGCGACGCGGGTCTTGGCCGGCAAAGCGCCGAACGGCCGCAAGGGCTGCCTCCTCCAGGCCGGCCTCGACGAACTCATCGATTAGGCCAAATTCGTGTGCTTCCTCCGCCTTCACGCTGCGGCCGCTGCCGATCAGGTCGATTGACGCAGGGATGCCGATCAGCCGGGGCAGGCGCTGGGTACCGCCCGCACCCGGCACGATGCCGAGCTTCACTTCGGGGAGCCCCATCTGCGCAGCCGAAGACGCCAGTCTGTAGTGGCAGCCGAGCGCGACTTCCAGACCGCCTCCGAGGGCTGCGCCGTTGATGGCCGCGACGGTTGGTTTCGCAGAGTCTTCGATCCGCTCTATGACCGTCGGCAGGATCGGCTCCGCCGGCGGCTGTCCGAATTCCCGGATGTCGGCGCCGCCAATGAAGGTCTTTCCAGCTCCGGTTATGACGAGGCCGAGGATGCCAGCGTCACCAGCGGCACGGTCCAGTGCTGCCACAAGGCCGGCGCGGACATCGACGGAGAGCGCATTGACTGGCGGATTGTCAATGGTGAGGACGAGAACGTCACCCTGGATCTCGCCGCGTACAGTGTCGGAGAAAGCGATCGCAGCGGCTTCCATTGGCCTACTCCGGAACGACAGCGATAGCCTGGATCTCGATCTTGGCCCGGTCCTCGATCAAGGCCGTCACCTGCATGGCGGCCATGGCAGGGAAGTTCTTGCCCATGGTTTCGCGATAGGCCTGGCCGATGCCCTTCAGGTTGGCGAGATACTCCGCCTTGTCGGTGAAGTACCAGGTCATGGTCGTCACATGTTCCGGGCCCGCACCGCCGGCGGCGAGGACTGCAACGACGTTCTTCAGCGTCTGGCGGACCTGCTCGACGAAATCGTCCGTCTCGAACTGGCACTGGCCGTTCCAGCCGATCTGGCCGCCGACATAGACCTGCCGGCCGCGTGCCGCCACGCCGTTGGAATAGCCGATCGGCTTCGCCCAGCCCTCGGGCTGAAGAATGTCATGCA
>JAEWOP010000033.1 GCA_023399635.1 Pseudomonadota bacterium | reverse complement strand
CGTTCATGACATCATGAACCCGTTCTATGGGGAAATCCTCAAGGCGATCGAAAGCGAACTGGATCGCAGCGGCCAGACCTTCATCCTGTCGAACCACTATGACTCGGTCGAAAAGCAGCGAACCTTCATCGAGACGCTTCTCCAGCTTGGCGGCGACGGAGTGATCATGTCGCCGGCAATCGGCACTCCGCTCGAGGACGTCAAGCTTGCCGAAGCCAATGGCATGCCTGCCATCCTTGTTGCGCGATCCATGGAGGGCGTCAGCCTGCCCACCTATCGTGGCGACGACAGCTATGGGATCTCGCTTGCTACCAACCACTTGATCGGGCTGGGCCACCGGGTCATCGCGATGATCGGGGGAACCGACCAGACCTCGACCGGGCGCGACCGTTATCATGGCTACGTCAATGCGTTGCGCAAGGCCGGCATCGAAGTCGACCCGAACCTGCGCATTCCCGGCCCACGCACCAAGCAAGGCGGGTTCGAAGCGGCCGTGCATTTCCTGTCGCTGCCACAGAAGCCGACGGCCGCCGTGTGCTGGAACGATCTGGTCGCCATTGGCCTCATGAATGGCATAGGCCGGGCGGGTCTGGTGCCCGGCCAGGATATTTCGGTCACCGGGTATGACGATCTTGAAGAGGCGTCGATCGCGACACCGGCGCTCACCACAGTCTGGAACGGCCAGAGCGAAGTGGGGCGTCTTGCAGCCCGCGCGCTTCTCGACCGGCTGGCCGGCAGCCACGAACCCGATGGCATTCACCTGATCAAGCCGGAGATGCGCATTCGTCAGTCGACCGGCATCTACCGCCCCCGAAGCTGAAGACGAAAAAGAGGAGATACCATGTCCGATCAACCCATAGCCGTCCTCGTGCCCGGTCGCATCCATCCGCGCGTTCTGGAGCGGCTCAAGGAGACGATGGAGGTTGTTTCAGTCCCCGTAGGCGCTCCCACCGACATCGCGCCTGAATTGCGCGAACGCATTCGCGGGGTGGCGATCTCCGGCGTTCTCGACAATGGCTGGATCGACACGCTGCCAAACCTGGAGATCGTCTCCAACTTCGGTGTCGGCTATGACGGCGTTGACACGAAGAAAGCATCAGAACACGGAATTATCGTCACTCATACGCCGAACGTTCTGAACGACGAGGTGGCCGATACCACAGTTGCGCTCCTGCTCAACACGGTGCGGCAGTATCCGCGGGCTGAAAACTACCTGCGCGAGGGCCGTTGGAAGAGCGAAGGTCCGTATCCGCTCACGCCGCTTTCGCTGAAGGGCCGCAAGGTTGGCATTCTCGGCCTTGGGCGGATCGGGCTGGAGATCGCCAAGCGGCTCGAGCCGTTCAAGGTCGAAATCGGATACCACACCCGCAGCCGTCGTGATGACATTCCCTACACCTATTACGGCTCGCTGAATGAGATGGCAGAGGCGGTAGACACGCTGATTTCCGTCGTCCCGGGAACGGCCGCGACGCACAAGATCTTTACCTCGGAGATATTCGCGGCGCTTGGCCCCAACGGCGTCTTCATCAATGTTGGTCGCGGCACGAGCGTCAACGAGGACGACTTGATCGCGGCGCTGAAGAACGGAACGATCGCTGCTGCCGGCCTTGATGTCTTCTACGACGAACCAAATGTGCCAGCAGGCTTCCTGGACCTGCCGAACGCCTGCCTGCTGCCGCATGTCGCCTCGGCTTCCATCCCGACCCGCAATGCCATGGCAGATCTTGTCGTCGACAATTTGATCGGCTGGTTCAAGGAGAAGAAGGTGATCTCACCTGTGCCGGAAACACCGGTGAAGGCTTAGCCGGCGCACCAGCTGCGCCATTAGCGGACTGCAGCGAGCGGCTTTGGCCGCTCTTCCGCGGATCCGCTCTTGGATGCAGCGTAGTCACGCACCGCCTCGCCGAAGGCTTCAAACAGGGCCCGGGAGGGGCGGTCCGTTTCTGCCCAGTATTCGGGATGCCACTGCACGCCGATCGCGAAGTTCTTCGCGTCGATGACGGAGACGGCCTCGATCGTGCCGTCTTCCGCCACCGCCTCCACCTTCAGACCCGGCGCGGTTTGCGCAATCGCCTGACGGTGGAGCGAATTGACCTGCACCTCTCCGGACAGACCGAGATGGCGGGCAATGCAGGAACCTTCCTCAACGAAGATCGGCTGGCGAATGGCGAACATGCGGTCGCGTTCGGGAACGTTAGGCTTGCGATGGTCCCACATGCCTTCGCCTTCATGGATCTCGGTGGCAAGCGTTCCACCAAGGGCGACGTTCAGTTCCTGGATGCCCCGGCAAATTGCGAGGAGAGGAATGCCCCGTTCCAGCGCGCGCCTGATCAGCGCGATTGAGGTCACGTCGCGCGCAATGTCGAAGGGCCCATCCGCTTCGGTCGCCGTCCTCCCGTACAGGGAGGGATGGACGTTTGTTGCGGAGCCGGACACCAGCAGCCCGTCCACCCGATCGAGGATCGCATCGGTTTCATTCCCCTCTTCGAAGGCCGGTACGACAAAACACATCACGCCGGCAACTCTGAGGGCAGCCTTCAGATATTGGTTCGGACTGGCATGCCATACTGCGCCCTCGATCTCGCGAATGTCGGCGGGCACGGCAACGATGGGCTTGGGCATGTCTTCTCTCCGGATCTGGCCGAGGCAGTTTTCGCCCCCGTTCAAGGTCGCGTCAAGCGGGAGATCCAGCCGATTTCGGCCAATCTTTGAGCATCTCCTGAATGGTTCGCCAGGGGCTGCCAGTTTCCATTACAGCCTGCGGAAATCCTTAACGAATTCCTCTTCCCCACTAAGGGATAAGAGGGAGAATACTTGCGCGCGAGAAGGGGACATGGTTACTTCGCCGCACGCCGGGGAGGGAAGCGTCGTCCCCGTGGTTCATTCCAATGGGAGGTAATACATGGATCGTCGTTCATTCATCAGGAAGGCTGCTGTCACAGGTGCGGGCGCCGCGGCTGCCACAACGCTGGCTGCTCCTGCCATCGCGCAACAGAGCCCTAAGATCACCTGGCGGCTGACGTCATCCTTCCCGAAATCGCTCGACACCATCTATGGCGGCGCCGAAGACATCGCCCGGCACGTTTCGGAGGCTACGGACGGCAATTTCACCATCCAGCCTTTTGCGGCAGGTGAAATCGTTCCCGGTCTCCAGGCGCTCGATGCCGTCAGCGCTGGCACCGTGGAAATGGCCCACACCTGCTCCTATTACTTCGTCGGCAAGGACCCGACCTTCGCGATCGGCAGCGCCATTCCGTTTGGCCTGAACGCACGCCTGAGCAATGCCTGGTTCTATCAGGGCAACGGCAACAAGCTGCTGAACGAGTTCTACGCGACCCACAATGTCTACAGCATTCCCTCGGGCAACACCGGAGCGCAGATGGGTGGCTGGTTCCGCAAGGAGATCAACACCGTTGACGACTTCAAGGGCGTCAAGATGCGTATTGCCGGCATCGCCGGTCGCGTGCTGGAGAAGCTCGGTGCGGTTCCGCAGCAGATCGCGGGCGGCGACATCTATCCGGCGCTCGAAAAGGGCACGATCGACGCGGCCGAGTGGATCGGTCCATACGACGACCAGAAGCTCGGCTTCCACAAGGTCGCCAAGTACTACTATTACCCCGCTTTCTGGGAAGGTGGTCTGATCATCCACTCCTTCATGAACCTCGACAAGTGGAACGAGCTGCCAAAGAACTATCAGGCCGCGCTCACCGACGCCTGCGCCTTCGCCAACACCAACATGATGGCGAAGTACGACATGAAGAACCCTGCCGCGATCAAGCAGCTGGTCGGCGAGGGCGCGATCCTTCGTCCCTTCAGCCAAGAGATCCTGGAAGCCTGCTTCAACGCAGCCCAAGAGGTCTACACCGAGATCTCGGGGTCCAACGAGTGGTTCAAGAAGATCTACGAAGACCAGGTGGCCTTCAAGCGCGAGGGCTATCTCTGGATGCAGCTGTCGGAATACACCTACGACACCTTCATGATGATCCAGCAGCGCAACGGCAAGCTCTGATCAGAAGACCCTGTATCTCAAACGAAAGGCCCGGGCGGAAACGCCCGGGCCTTTCGTTTTGAGGTTGGGGATCGACCTCGCGGCCGCCCCCCCTTTTCACTGATTGATCACCGGCGGCTGGCTGAGGTCGGGTTGTGCCGGCGGCTGGGTCGCTGGTTGCGGGGTTTGCACCGGTGCCTGGCCCGGCAGACCTTCCAGGGGCGGCAGACCGATCGCAGGTGAAGCCGCGGGCGCACCAGGTCCGGCAGCCGGAGCCTGAGGCGAAGCCGGAGCCGGCTCTTCGCCGCCGAGGTTGAGCGGCGGCAGTCCGAAGGCCGGTGGTGCCGCCGGAGCTGCACCCGGGGCCGGCGGCTGACCGCCCAGATCAAGGGGTGGGAGGCCCATGGAGGGCGGCGTAACCGCTCCACCGCTTCCTCCCTGTCCGCCCATCGGCGGCAGGCCAAAATTGGGCCCGCTGTCGTTCTGGCCGCCAAAGCCCGGGATGTCGATCCGGATGTCGGCCGGATTGGCTGCAGGCGTTTCTGCGCGGTAATGCATCACTAGGCCCGGGAAGAAGATCACAACCAGGATCATCACGAACTGGATGATGATGTAGGGGAAGACGCCGGTATAGATTTCCGTGGTCTTCACCGCCGGCATCTTCTTGCCTGTTACCTTGTCGATCCAGGGCGCAACCGGTGCAATCGATCGCAGGAAGAAGAGCGAGAAGCCGAAGGGCGGCGTCAGGAAGGACGTCTGCAGGTTGACGGCGAGAATGATGCCGAACCAGACGAGATCGATGCCATGGGCTTCCGCCACCGGCGCCAGCAGCGGAACCATGATGAAGGCGATCTCGAAGAAGTCGAGGAAGCAGCCGAGGATGAAGACGATGATCGTCACGACGATCAGGAAGCCCGTTTCCCCGCCCGGAAGCGCCAGCAGCAGTTCCTCGATCCAGACATTGCCGTTGATGCCGTAGAAGGTAAGGCCGAAGACCCGCGCACCGATCAGGATCATCATCACGAAGGCGGAGAGCTTGGTGGTGGCCTCGAGCGCGTTCTTGACGGTGGCGAAGCTGAGCCGGCCCTTGACGAGAGCAAGAACCAGCGCGCCCGATGCCCCCATGGCGCCACCTTCCGTCGGCGTTGCAATGCCGAGGAAGATCGTGCCGAGCACCAGGAAGATCAGTGCCAGCGGCGGGATGAGGACGATGATGACCTGTTCTGCCAGGCGCGAGATGATTTTCTTCTCTATCCGGCTGTTGATCAGGGCAACGGCATAGACCACGGCAACGGCGAAGGTCATGGCTGCGACGAGCTGCCACTCCGGCGACTGAACGCCGGTGAACAGGACGTACAAACCAAGGTAGTAGAGGGCGACCGAGATGATCAGCATGACCATCAGGGATGTCACGCCGTTGCCGAGCGTCCGTGCCTCCATCGGCAGGGCAGGGGCCCATTCAGGCTTCACCATCGAGACGGCGAAGATGTAGAGGCAGTAGGCGCCGACGATCAGCAGCGCAGGGTAGAGCGCGCCGACATACATGTCGCCGACGGAGCGACCGAGCTGGTCGGCCATGACGATCAGGACGAGAGAGGGCGGGACGATCTGCGCCAGCGTGCCAGAGGCGGCGATCGTGCCGGAAACGAGCGGCCGGTTATAACCGTAGCGCATCATGATCGGCAGCGAGATCAAACCCATGGCCATCACGGAAGCGGCCACGACGCCGGTCGTGGCCCCGAGCAGCGCGCCAACCAGGATCACGGCATAGGCTAGACCACCTCGGATGGGGCCGAAGAGCTGGCCGATCGTGTCGAGCAGGTCTTCCGCCATCCGCGATCGCTCAAGGATGATCCCCATGAAGGTGAAGAAGGGGATCGCCAGCAGCGTGTCATTGTACATGATGCCGTAGATGCGCTCTGGATGCGATTGCAGCAGCGGCCAAAAGAGCCGGATCTCCGGCGAGATGGTGGAAAGCTCAACACCCAGGACGAAGTATAGAAGTCCGCCGGCAGCCAGCGTGAACGCGACCGGATAACCCAGCAGCAGCATCAGCATGACGCTGGAGAACATCACCAGCGGCAGGTTGTGGGCAATAAAATCGATCACGCGTCAGACCTCCGTCGCGGCAGGCGGCATTTCGCCGGCAGTATCCTGGCGCGGATCTTCGATCCGGCCGGTAACGACGGCATAGCGTTTGATGATTTCCGAGAAAGCCTGGAGCAGCAAAAGCAGGAAGCCCAGAAGCACGACCAGCTTGGCCGGCCAGATCGTCAGACCGCCGGCGTTCGACGAGACTTCGCCGGAATTGAACGACAGCCAGAACCAGGGCCAGGCGAGATAAGCCATCAGGGCGGCGAAGGGGACGAGGAAGATGATGTGGAGCACGAGGTCAATGATGTCGCGCGTGCGCTTGCTCCACATGGAGGAGAGGATGTCGATGCGCACATGCTCGTTCTTGAGCAGCGCGTAGGCCGCTGCCATCATGAAGACCGTTCCGAACAGGTACCACTGGATCTCCAGCCAGGCATTGGACGACATGTCCAACGTCTTGCGCAGGATCGCGTTTGCAGTGCTGATCAATACAGCGGCCAGCAGCAGCCACGAGACCGATTTTCCGATTGCCGTCGTTACGGCGTCGATCACGCGCGTGAGCGCGAGCAGTGCAGCCATTTTCCCTCTCCTGTCGAAGCTACCAGCTATCCTGCCGTCCCAAATGATCAGGTCGAGGCAGCCGCCAGGCTCGTCCTTTGCCGGCGACGTGTATTGGCTGGCGGGCCAAAAATCAATTGCACCAGATGACGCTTCTACTTGATTTTCAGGGGGTGCGGCCTAATCGAGCCGGGCTTTCGAGGCAGGGACAAGTGTTCCGACGTTGGTGTTCAGTTCCCCACCAGCCAGAGGTGATACTAGCACTTCTTGGGATCGGCTTTCAGAGCTCATTAAGCAAAGCGTGAAAAGCCCCCGGGTCTTTAGGGGCATCATGATCTGCCAGAACCCGAAAAATTAATGCGTAGCGGCGAGAACTGCGTCGAACTGAAGGGCACTTTGATGACGGCGCATAAGGCGAGAACATTGCCGACGGATGTTTATCTGTCGTTTGTCAGCTCGCTATTTGGAAATCGCGGAACGCTCGTAACCGGCGTGGTTGTCCACGTTGTCTGGTGTGCCATCGTTTACAGCTATACCGGCGCGCAATTCTATCTAGTTGCGGCAGTTTGTTTCCCCCTGATCTTTGCCCTCCGGTTTCGTGACTTTCTGAAATTCGACAAGGTCGACAAGACGTCACTGAACGACAGCGACATCGCACGTTGGGAGCGACGATACGTCATAGGCGCCACGCTTCTCGCTATCCTGCTCGGCACGACGAGCGGTCATGCCATGCTTGTACTCAAGGACAGCTTTGTCGCATTCACGTGCATAGCCATGACGATGGGCTCGATGATGTCTATTGTCGGCCGCAATTACGGGTCCCGGCGGGCGGTGGACTTCCAGACGCTGGGGTGCTGCGTTCCCATCATCATTGCCTGCGTCGCCAGCGGCGACACCCATCTCGCCTTGATGTCCTTGCTGCTGATCCCCTTTGGGCTCACCACACGCTCGATGGCGAATGGCGTTCGTGCCTTTCTTTATGAGAACGTTCTTGCGGCGCGTCGGATACGGATGATTGCCAACCAGTTCGATCTTGCGCTGACGACGATGGCGCATGGTCTGATCATGCTGGACAGTGAAGGCCGTGTCGAGGTGATCAACCGCCACGCCTGCAATCTGCTCAGTCTTCCAGGTGCCGCCGAACTCGAGGGGCTTTCGCTGGTCGGAATCCTTGAAGCCCACAGCGACTACCGCCCGACAAAGGTGGTGCGCGAGGTCGAGCAGCTTCTATCAGGTCGCGTGGATCGAATCGTCTTCCAGCTCAAGGCTGGCGTCCATGTCGAGTTTTCTGCCAGCCGGCGGGAGGACGGCGGTGTCGTTCTGATCTTCGAGGATGTCAGCGCGCGTATCGCGGCGGAGGAGAAAATCCTCCACATGGTGCAGTTCGACACATTGACCGGACTTGCCAACCGCGATCATTTCGCCGCGTTGGCAACGAAGAAACTGTCTCGGCGTCCCCCCGAAATGCCCGCGGCGCTCGTGGTCCTGGATGTTGCCGGGTTCAAGCACGTCAACGATCTGCGCGGACATGTAGTTGGCGATCGGCTGCTTTCTGCCATTGCGTCCAGATTGTCTGCGCAGGCCGGCGCTGATCTTGTCGCCGGTCGGCTGGTCGGGGATGAGTTCAGCCTTTTCGTGGTTGCGGAAGACCGAGCGCAACTGGAGGCGCGCATCCAACAGGTGCATCAGGACATTCAGCAAGCTTACGAGCTTCCCGACCTGAGAATTCCCGTTGCCGTCAATGCCGGCTGCATCATTGCCACCGCGCAGCAGTTCGACATCGAAACCTGGTTGATCAAGGCGGATCTTGCCCTCACCGACGCGCAGACGAAAGGCAACGGCGCCTTGGTCTTCTTCCGCCCGGAGATGGACGCCCGTTATATCGAGGAGCAGAGGCTGCGCGCCGATCTGCGGACTGCGCTCGCCCACGACGCGCTCCATGTCGTTTATCAGCCGATGTATTCTCCCGACGGCCATCGGATCGAGTGCATGGAGGCGCTGGTTCGCTGGAGCCATCCGCAGAAGGGAATGATCGCGCCAAACCTGTTCATTCCCATGGCCGAGGATATGGGCATCATCTCCGAGATCACCCGGTTCGTTTTGAAGCGCGCCTGCGAAGACTGCGCAGGGTGGCCCCAGCCTGTTTCGGTATCCGTCAACTTGTCCGTGCACGATCTGCTGGAGCCGGAGATCGTCCGCGACGTCCTGGACGTTCTGGCAAGCAACGGCCTTCCGCCAACTCGCCTCCATCTGGAGGTAACGGAGAGCTGTTTCATCAATGATCCTGTTGCGGTCGGCACGACCCTTCATCAGTTGCGCGCCAAGGGCGTCACGATTGCCATCGACGATTTTGGCACCGGGTTTTCCAGCCTCGGCTATCTCACCTCCTTGCCGCTGGACATCGTCAAGCTCGATCGGGCCTTCATCCGCGACATCAACCTGGATCCACAACGGATCAAGCTCCTTCGCGGGATCACCAGCATGTCGCGGGATCTCGGCCTGCGGATCGTGATTGAGGGGGTGGAGACGCTCGATCAGCTACAGTTGATCAATGACAACCACTTCGCCGATCTTATCCAGGGCTATGTCTTCTCGCCTCCCGTCAACCTGGAGGCGGCAACAGAGATGTTGCAGGCGGACCAACGGCCTGCGGCGGCGCGAGTGAAGCGCAAACGTGCCAGACCGCTCCACTGACGTTGTCGACCGCGCTAGTGCACCCTCACGCGCGATTTAACCATATTCCTTAAAATAACGCCGCTTTCCGGCTGTGGAACATTCGCGTCACTCCATCTCGGGTTAACCTCCTGTTAACCGTCAGGAGTGTCCGCATGCCGATTGCCATTGATGTTTCCACCAAGAAATTTCCCAACAAGCTTTTATCCGTCCTGGATGCTATCGAGTATCGTCGCATAGAGAGCCAGGAAGACTTCGAAGACATCGCTCGCCTTCGGTACAAGTCCTACAGGCAACGAGGTGTCCTTCCCCGCTCGGCCAGCAGCATGCTGGATGACAGCGACTTCGATGATCATGCCTACGTCTTCGGGGTCTATCTGCACGAAGAGCTGGTCAGCACCATTCGCGTCCATCACGTGACGCCGTCGCACCGGGTCAGCCAGTCCGGCGGCGTATTCGGGGAGGCTCTGGACGCTTTTCTCGATGCAGGCATGACGCTGATCGACCCGGCCCGGCTGGCGATCGATCCGGATCTGGACGGCGAGCGGTCGGCTCTGCCTTACCTCACGGTGAGGCCCACGATACTGGCCGCGATCTATTTCAATGCCGACCGGATGCTCCAGCACATTCGACCTGCCCATGCCGCATTCTACCGACGCTACTTCTATGCGGACGTGGTGGTGCCGCCGACTTATGCGGACATCTACGGCTTCGACCTGACGCTGCTCGCTTCGCGGACCCGCGAGATCCGGACAAAGCTTCTCAGCCGGTTTCCGATCTACGAATCGCAGCCCTACGAACGCCGGTTGATGTTCGATCGTTCTGCCATCAGCGGAATGGCACCGCTCACCATCCTGCCGACGGCGCGGCTTGTCAGTCCCAGGTCAGGGAAGGGCTTCGCCTGAGTTGATCACAGGTTGAGAGAACGCCTGTGCCATAAGGTGCCATTGCGCTTTGAGGTCGGTTTGTGTAAGGCCAGAAGCAAGGCCGCAACAGGTCGCGCAGGGCGATGTCGAGCGGCAAGAAACAGGTTTTCGAGGGCCGTTGCTACGCTTGGTCGGCGTGTGCGCGCGCTGCGTAAGGGAGACGATAATGGACAACCACAGCACCGGCCCCGTGGAAACAGGCGCCGCGATGGATTACAGCGAGCACGAGAAGACCTATGACGGCTTTCTCGCTCTGACGAAGTGGGGCACGATGACCCTCGTCGTCCTGATGATGGCGATGGCTGCCGGCTTCTTCATGGGGGCCGGCTTCTTCGGCGCCCTTATCATCTTCCTTGTCTTGAACTTTGCCGGCTTCTACCTCCTCCGCTGACTACTACCCCAGCTAAGTCGGGGAGAGCGGGCATGAATCAGGTTCATGCCCGTGAGGTGAGACTGGGAGGGGCGTGTTTTGGCAACAGTGATCTTCATTCCCCGGGAGGGGGAAGGTGAACAGCGGGTGGCGGCATCGACCGACACCACGAAGCGGTTCATCGGTTTGGGCTTCGACGTCATCGTCGAAGCCGGAGCGGGACTAGGTTCGGGTATCACCGACGGTGACTACGAAGCGGCGGGAGCCCGCATCGGAACGCGTGCCGATGCGGCAAGTGCCGATATCGTCCTGAAGGTGAACCGGCCAGACGTGTCGGAAATTTCCTCTTACAAGTCCGGTGCGGCTGTGTTCGCCAGCATGGATCCCCATGGCAACGACGCAGCACTTGCTGCCATGGCGCAGGCCGGGCTCACCACCTTTGCCATGGAACTGATGCCGCGCATCACGCGCGCCCAGTCCATGGACGTCCTGTCCTCGCAGGCCAATCTCGCGGGCTACCGCGCCGTCGTCGATGCTGCTTATGAGTACGGCAAAGCACTGCCGATGATGATGACCGCCGCGGGCACTGTGCCGGCTGCCAAGGTTTTCGTAATGGGAGCAGGGGTTGCAGGTCTTCAGGCCATCGCCACGGCACGCCGTCTCGGTGCTGTTGTAACCGCCACGGACGTCCGTCCCGCTGCCAAGGAACAAGTCGCTTCGCTTGGCGCCAAGTTCATTGCCGTGGAGGACGAAGAGTTCAAGGCGGCCGAAACTGCCGGCGGGTATGCCAAGCAGATGTCTGAAACCTATCAGGCCAAGCAAGCGGCACTGGTTGCCGACCACATCGCCAAGCAGGATATCGTCATCACCACCGCGCTTATCCCCGGGCGTGCTGCACCCCGTCTGGTGACGCGGGCCATGCTTGCCTCGATGAAGCCGGGTTCTGTTGCTGTCGATCTGGCGGTGGAACGTGGCGGAAATATCGAAGGATCGGTGAAGGGCGAGATTGTCGAGCACGGCGGCGTCAAGGTCATCGGCTATGCCAACGTCGCCGGGCGGGTCGCAGCATCGGCGTCTGCGCTCTACGCAAAGAACCTCTTTGCCTTCCTCGAAACCATGATCGACAAGGAGACAAAGGCGTTTTCCGTCAATCCCGAGGACGAACTGGTCAAGGCGACCATGCTGACCCATGACGGAAAGGTCGTGCATCCGAGCTTTGCTTCGATTGCCGCCGCTGCCGTGTCGGCACCGGTCGGGCTGCCGGCAGCACCTGTTGCCTCGACGCCGGCGCCCGTCCTCACGCAGCCGACGGTGGCCGATCCGGTCCAGAAGCCGAAGCGTACGCGCAAGAAGGCGGAGAATGCAGTGCCCGGAGAGAAGGAGGGGCAGTGATGGCAAGCGAGACCATGAACTCTGCATTGGAGAAGCTCGACCAGGCGGTCGAGGCCTTTAAGACCGCTGCTGAACAGGCACCGGATGCCGTAGCGGCCGCAGCACATGGCGTGTCGGGCGGCGCCATCGATCCCTTCGTCTTCCGACTGGCCATCTTCGTGCTGGCGATCTTCGTCGGCTACTACGTTGTCTGGTCCGTTACGCCGGCTCTCCACACGCCGCTGATGGCGGTAACGAACGCGATCTCCTCGGTCATTGTGGTTGGCGCGTTGCTGGCTGTCGGCATCTCCGCCAGTGGCTATGCCACGGGCTTCGGGTTCGTGGCGCTGGTGCTCGTTGCCGTCAACATCTTCGGCGGCTTCCTGGTCACCAGCCGGATGCTCGCCATGTACAAGAAAAAAGATCGCTGAGGGTCCTGAGGCATGTCACAGAACCTCGCAGCTTTCCTTTATCTGGTTTCCGGCGTGCTGTTCATCATGGCGCTTCGGGGACTTTCGCATCCAACGACCAGCCGGCAGGGCAATGTCTATGGCATGGGCGGCATGGGGATTGCCATCGGCACGACCCTGCTGCTCGCGACGCCGAGCTTCGGCGGGCTTGTCCTGATCGTGGTGGCGCTCGCCATTGGGGGCGGCGCCGGGGCCTATATCGCCCGCACCATCCCGATGACGGCGATGCCTCAATTGGTCGCGGGATTCCACTCGCTGGTAGGTCTTGCCGCTGTCATGGTGGCGGCTGCAGCCCTTTATGATCCCGTATCCTTCGGCATCGGTGCGGTCGGTGAAATCCACGGCCAGGCGTTGGTCGAGATGGCGCTGGGGGCGGCGATCGGTGCCATCACCTTTACCGGGTCGATCATCGCCTTCTTGAAGCTCGACGGGCGGATGTCCGGAAAGCCCATCCTTCTGCCTTATCGGCACTGGATCAATGTCGGCCTCATAGTCGCCATCGTCGTTTTCATCATCGGCCTGACTCAGACGGAAAGCCACACGCAGTTCTGGTTGATTGTCGTGCTTGCGCTGGCGCTCGGCGTGCTGCTGATCGTGCCGATTGGCGGCGCGGACATGCCGGTCGTCGTGTCGATGCTGAACTCCTATTCCGGCTGGGCAGCCGCCGGCATCGGCTTCACGCTAGGCAATCTGGCGCTGATCATCACCGGCGCGCTGGTCGGCTCGTCGGGAGCGATCCTCTCCTACATCATGTGCAAGGGGATGAACCGCTCCTTCATCTCCGTCATCCTCGGTGGCTTTGGCGGCGAGACCGCCGCGGCAGGCGCCGACGACGGCGTCCAGCGGACGGTGAAGCAGGGTTCTGCTGACGACGCAGCTTTCCTGATGCAGAACGCCCAGAAGGTGATCATCGTGCCGGGTTACGGCATGGCGGTCGCCCAGGCGCAGCACGCGCTGCGCGAGTTGGCCGATACGCTGAAGGAACACGGCGTCGAGGTGAAATATGCGATCCATCCGGTCGCGGGCCGCATGCCGGGCCACATGAACGTGCTTCTGGCGGAAGCCAACGTGCCCTATGACGAGGTCTTCGAACTGGAAGACATCAACGCAGAGTTTGCGCAGGCCGATGTTGCCTATGTCATCGGCGCCAATGACGTGACCAACCCGGCGGCGCGCGACGACAAATCCTCGCCGATCTACGGCATGCCGATCCTCGACGTGGACAAGGCCAAGACCTGCCTCTTCGTCAAGCGCACGCTCGGCTCCGGCTATGCCGGCATCGACAACACGCTGTTCTACAAGGACGGCACGATGATGCTGCTGGGCGACGCGAAAAAGATGACGGAAGACATCGTCAAGGCGATGAAGCACTGAATTTGCACGAGGATAGTGAGTAGCGAACAGCGAAATGTTTGAAGAGCCCAGCCTTGTGTTGGGCTTTTCTCGTCATTGGGATGATGTCAGAGTGTCGGAGTTCTGTAGCGGAGATGATGTGGATGGCAACCATAACAGTATCGCTTCCAGAGTCAGCGAAGGCATGGCTTGAGGAGCAGGTTCGCAGCGGTCCTTACGCCACCGCAGGCGATTATTTGGCTAAACTCATTCTGCGAGAGCGTGCGCAGTGCGGGGACGAACTCACGATCGAGGAGCTGCGTGCTCTCCTCTCTGCGTCCCGCAGCAGTGGTGTGAGCCCACGCACAGTGTCGGAACTTTTCTCCGAGGCGGAGAAGGTTGCGGAGCAGCGGAAAGCGGGATGTGCCTGAATACAGGCTGACACGTCAGGCAGAGGCGGATCTGCTCGATATCTTCCTCTACGGCCTGGAAACCTTCGGGCATCTGCAGGCGCGTACCTATGCCGCATCTGTAGAGCGTTGCCTCCAGCTGTTAGCTGAGAACCCGCGAATTGGGCGACTTGCGCATTCACTGGGGCCCGCGGTTCGCAGGCATGAACATGTCAGCCACGTCATTCTCTACGAAGATGTGGAGTTCGGCATTCTTGTTCTCGCGATATTGCACAAGAGGGTTGTGCTTCGAGTGAAGCCTTGAGCACCTTCTCGTTCAGCATCATCGAACAATCCGTCTTGGTCTCGCCTCGCCCTTAGCCCTGACGAACTGTGTGTTGCTATGCCATATAGGGTGCATCTGAATCGCGCCTCCCCAAGGAATACCCCATGAAGAAGATAGGTTTCCTCTCATTTGGCCACTGGTCTCCGTCACCGCAGTCCGGCACCCGCTCGGCTGGCGATGTGCTCTTGCAGTCCATCGACCTTGCGGTTGCGGCTGAGGAACTGGGCGCAGATGGCGCCTACTTCCGGGTTCATCATTTCGCCCGGCAGCTCTCCTCGCCCTTCCCCTTGCTGGCCGCGGTCGGCGCGAGGACGCGCCGGATCGAGATCGGCACGGGCGTGATCGACATGCGCTACGAGAACCCGCTCTACATGGCGGAAGATGCGGGCGCGGCAGACCTCATTTCACAAGGCCGGCTGCAGCTCGGTATCTCGCGCGGATCGCCGGAACAGGTGATCGACGGATGGCGGTATTTTGGTCATCAGCCGCAGGAGGGCGAAAGCGACGCTGACATGGGCCGGCGCCATGCGGAGGTCCTGCTGGAGGTGCTGAAGGGCGAGGGCTTTGCCGAGCCGAACCCACGGCCGATGTTCCCGAACCCGCCCGGCAAGCTGCGGCTCGAGCCTTTTTCCGAAGGTCTACGGGAGCGCATCTGGTGGGGCGCGGGGTCCAATGCCACGGCCGTCTGGGCAGCAAAGCTCGGCATGAACCTGCAGTCCTCGACGCTGAAGGACGACGAGACGGGGGAGGCCTTCCACATCCAGCAGGCCAAGCAGATCCGGGCCTATCGTGACGCCTGGAAGGAGGCGGGCCATAGGCGCACGCCGCGCGTCTCGGTCTCGCGCTCGATCTTTGCCATCGTCAACGACATGGACCGCGCCTATTTCGGGGGCAGCAAGGACCAGGACTCGATCGGCTATCTGGATGCCAGTACGCGCGCCATCTTCGGCCGCTCCTATGCAGCGGAGCCGGACAGGCTGATCGATGAACTGAGAAACGACGAAGCCATTGCCGAGGCCGACACGCTGCTGCTGACGGTGCCGAACCAGCTCGGCGTCGATTACAACGCACACGTGATCGAGGCGATCCTGACCCACGTGGCGCCGGGTCTCGGCTGGCGCTAAGGCGCGCCAGTCCTCGATATTCGGGATCTAAATCGGGTGCGATCAGGCGCCGCGGGTACGGCTAAGACCATCCTTGGCGGGCTGGTAGTTCCGGTCGAGACCAACGGCATGGGCGAAGGAGCGTGCGGCGCGCTGGTTGTCACCGCGACGTTCGTAGACAAGGCCCTGGTTGGTCCAGGATTCCGCAAGCTTGTCGTTCAGCTCGATTGCGTGGTTGATATCGGCGAAGGCATTTTCATCGTCGCCGAGCGCAAGATAGGACACGGCGCGGCCGTTGTAAGGCTCGGCTGCTGTCGAGGACAGCGAGATGGCCTTGGAGAAGTCCTCGATCGCCTGGGCGTGCTGGCCGCGCAACTGGTAGATCAGGCCTCGGTTGTGGTAGGCGCGACCATCCGTAGTGTCGAGCTGGATCGCCTTGTTGAAATCATTGAAGGCTTCGTCGGTGCGGCCGGCTTGGCGATAGATATTGCCGCGGCCGATATAGGCGACGTCATAGTTCGGGT
>JAEWOP010000031.1 GCA_023399635.1 Pseudomonadota bacterium | reverse complement strand
CCGCTACGGCGACCAGTTTAAGTCTGGGAGCGGACGCGACCGCTGAACCGCGCACAGGGGCCTTGTTGGTAATGACGATGTCGGCATCCTTGATGCGCTCCGGCACCTCGTCGGGAGCCGTCTGGTCAAACTGAACGAGCTCATGAGCGAAGGAGAACGCACGAAAGTGAATATCGTCGGGTAAGGTCTTCCGATCGAGAAGGACGATCCGAAGAGGCTTGCTGGAAGCATGAGGCATTGGGGGACACCAGGTTCAGAGGGAGAACAGCGGCCGCTTTCAAGCGGCCGCTCAATTTAAGATCAGCCTCAGGCTTCTTCTTCCTGAAACGCTTCTTCGCGTGTTTTGCGGAATGACGGCAGGATCATCAGCAGAAGCACGCCGGCTGTCGCGATCAGCAGGACCAGACTGATCGGCCGCTCCACGAAGACACTGGGGTTTCCGTGCGAAATTGTCAGGGCGCGACGGATGTTGGTTTCCAACAACGGTCCCAGGACGAACCCCAGAAGTAGCGGACCGGGCTCGCACTTGGCCTTGCGGAAGGCATACCCCAGCAGGCCGAACCCGGCAGCCAGTACCACGTCGAATATGCGGTTGTTGATGCTGTAGACACCGACGCAGCAAAAGAGAAGGATTGCCGGATACAGCAGACGATACGGGACCGTCAGGAGCTTCACCCACACGCCGATCAGTGGCAGGTTGATCACGACGAGCATCAGGTTGCCGATCCACATGCTGGCAACGAGTCCCCAGAAGATTTCCGGCTGGGTTGCCAGTACCGTCGGTCCCGGGGTGATGCCGTGTATGATGAACGCACTCAGCATCATCGCCATCATGTTGTTCGATGGGATGCCCAGGGTCAGAAGCGGGATAAACGAGGACTGTGCGCCGGCATTGTTGGCAGCCTCCGGTCCGGCGACACCCTCAACGGCACCCTCGCCGAACTCCTGGGGACGCTTGGATACTTTTTTCTCGACCGAATAGGCGCAGAAGGAGGCAAGAGTGGCTCCGCCGCCCGGAAGTACGCCGAGAAACGTCCCGACACCCGTGCCGCGAAGGACAGCCGGCCAGGCCCGTTTGAAGTCCTCTTTGGTCGGCCACAGACGGCTGAGCTTGCTGACAAGCACACCACGAGCTTCGACGTTCTCAAGATTTTCGATGATCTCCGCGAAACCGAACAGACCTATGGCGATGACCACGAAGTCGATGCCGTCGAAGAGTTCGACTGCAGTGAACGTAAGGCGTTCCTCCCCGGAACTGGCGTCGATCCCGACCATGCCGAGCAGCAGACCGAGAAGGATCATGCCGATCGCCTTCAGGACTGGCCCGCGGGCGAGGATAGTGGCCGCCAGAAGGCCGAACAGCATCAGCGACACGTATTCTGCCGGGCCAAAGGAAAGGGCGAAAGACGATAGCGTCGGACCAGCGATAGCAATACCGAACGTCGCGACCGTTCCGGCGAAGAAGGAACCGAGCGCCGCGACGGCAAGCGCCGACCCGGCCCTTCCTTTCTGAGCCATCTTGTAACCGTCGACAGCGGTCACGACCGACGACGCCTCTCCGGGAAGATTGACGAGGATAGCCGTCGTCGATCCACCGTACTGCGCGCCGTAATAGATGCCGGCGAGCATGATGAGGCCCGCCAGAGGCGGAAGGTAGAACGTAATCGGCAGCAAAACCGCGATCGTCGCCGTCGGCCCGATACCTGGTAACACCCCGATCAGCGTGCCAAGCAGAGCGCCAAGCAGACAGAAGCCCAGGTTCGTCGGCGTCAGGGCCTCGCTGAAGCCCAGCATGAGAAGGTCAACGAAATTCATGTGTACCTCCCTCAGAACGGCCAGATAGGCATTTGCACGCCAAGGCCTATAATGAAGACCAAAACGCCAAACGCTGTCAGCCCAGCGGTCAGCAGGATGACCTCGCGAAGCCGTGAATCGCGGTCAGCGATGCTGCCGACCAGAAGCAACCATAAGGACGCCGCAACGAAACCAAAGAACTCCGCGATGAAGGCGAAGCCAACAACTGCTGCAAGGATGACCACAAGCGGCCAGAGCTTCGGTTTGTCGATGTCGACCCGTGCCCCGACCGCGCCCAACCCGCCGATCGTGGCGCCAATGATGATAAGAAGCCAGCACACTATTCGAGGCAGGTAACCTGGGCCCATGGCGGATGCCGTGCCCATGGTCAGGTCGCCCCCGGCCCATAGGCCAAGCGCGCCGAATCCCATGAATAACGCCGCGGTGAAGAGGTCCGGCCGGTCACCGGTGCTTCCAGCCTTGCGGGGAGCGGCCATTACTTCTGTTCCTTGGCCAGTTTCCAGATCGCGCCCAGGCGCTCAGCGCGCACGGGAAGCTCCTTGTCCCAATCTTGGGACGAGCGATAGGAAATGGCCAGCGACATCTGCTTCGCCTTTGCCTTGAACTCTGGATCGTCGAGAGCTTTCTTCACCGCGGCGGAGAACTTCGTCCGAATTTCCTCCGGCACGTCACAGCTCATTGCGATTCCGCGCTCAGAACTCATCAGGACTTCAAAACCCTGTTCTTTTGCGGTTGGGAGATCGGGAGCGATGGAGGCGCGCTCTTCGGCAAACTGGCCGAGATTCTTGAACGCGGAGTGATCGCTGCCCACGAACTCCCCGACGTTGATGCCGATCGTGTCGACGTGCCCACCGAGAAGCGCGGTGCGAGCCTCGTTCGCCCCATTGAAGGTGACCGCAGTCAGATCGATACCTGCAGACTTCTCCAACTGAAGCATGGCAAGATGCTCGTCGGTTCCGAGGCCAGTTGTGCCGACGGTAACAGCCCCGGGGTTCTCCTTCGCATAGGCGACGAGGTCTTTGAGCGTATTGAACTTGGAATTGGTTTGGACAATGAACGAACCGGGATCTTCGACAATGCGCGCGACGAGGCAGAGCTTTTTCGGGTCGAACCGCACCTTGCGATCCATTTGCATCGTCAGATAGCCAGGCGTGTTTAGCGAGGAAACTGTGTAGCCATCGGGTCGAGCCTGGGTCATCGCAGTATAGGCGATTTCACCGGACGCACCTGGGCGGTTTAGGACGGTTATCTTCGCGTCCAGCTCCTTTTCCACATAAGGAGCAAGCGTACGGTTCATCACATCAGTGCCGCCGCCCGGAGCAAACGCCACGATAAATTCGATCGGGCGATCCGTTGGCCAGTCAGCGTGGGCTACGCCTGTGGCGAGAAGCAGCGTCGTTGCCAGTGCGGTATTTCTAATCAAATGCTTCATCTTATCCTCCCAGGATAGTTTGTATTTGGACGGTACCGTCCAAGGTCTCGGTGACTGGCCGACGTTTCCCCTCCAGAACATCGGCCAGCTTCGTTCAGTTAGTCAGCGGTAGCTCACATCCGGCTTTGACAAGGGCGTCGTTGAACCAAGTCGGCTTGTGCGTGCCAGCTTTGATATTCTCGATCTGCTTTTGTTCGGCGGCGTGCTTGGCAACCGTCCGTTCGTAAACCTCCGCCACATCGTCGATCGGAACAACGACGACCCCGTCCGCGTCGCCTACGATCAGGTCGCCCGGCATCACAACCATTCCTCCAATGGCAATGGGTGTATTGATTTCGCCTGGGCCGTTCTTATAGGGGCCACGGTGGGTCACGCCGACCGCGTAGGAGGGGACGTTCATCTCGAGAAACGCGTCCGCATCGCGGATCGCACCGTTGAGAACGAAGCCCACAACACCGCGGCGATGAGCGTAGTCGAGCATCATCTCCCCCATCAGGGCGTGGGTCACGTCGCCGCCGGCATCCATGACGATGACGTCGCCGTCCACGGCCATGTCCATCGCCTTGTGGAGCATAAGATTGTCGCCCGGAGGCGCTTTGACGGTCAGTGCGCGGCCGACAAGTTTGCCGTGGCGGTGCATCGGGCGAAGCTGAGCGCCGCCCGCGTACATGCGGTGCATGCTATCGCTGATGTTGGCGACGGGAAGCTCCCTGAACTTGTCGATCCATTCCTGTTCGACGATCCTGTCCCTGTTGCGAACCCTAAATCCTATAGTCAACGTATTCTCCTCGATGATCTTGATTGTCTTTTTCAGGCAGGTGTCTTTGCCAGCGCGCGATGGTTCACGATCCTCTCGCGGCCAAGCTCACGACCTTCCACGATCGCAAGAATGCCCTCGACGGCATCGACGCCGACGCGAACGTTCGCCTCCTGGGTTACGCCGCCGATATGCGGCGTGACGACGATCCGCTGATTCTGCCAGAACGGGTGGTTGTCTCCAGGAGGCTCTGTCTGGAACGTGTCAAGCCCGGCCCCGGCAATCTGTCCGCTTTCGACAGCGCGAAGAAGGGCATCCTCATCGATCAGGCCGCCCCGGGCTGTATTGATAACGAACGATCCCGGCTTCATCAGGCCGAGCCGGCGGTCATCAAGCAAATTCCGCGTGTCGGGCGTCAAGGGGCAGTGCAGGCTCAAGATATCCGACGAGGAGAGGAGGCGGTCGACATCAGTCACCTGGCGGACACCTGCCTCGGCAAACGCCGCCTCATCTGTAAAGGGGTCGAAGGCTTGGACCTTCAAGCCAAAACCCTTAGCGAACAAAGCAGTTTGCCGAGCAATCGCGCCGAACCCGACAAGGCCGATAGTCATGCCAGCCAGCTCCTTGCCAGCAAAGCCCGCCTTCTCCCAGCGCCCAGCGCGCAGGCTGCTGTCGAGCGGCACAATCCGCTTTACCACGGCAAAAAGTAGTGCAATCGCATGTTCAGCGACCGAAAGCGCATTTGCGCCAGCGGCGACGACAACGGGGATTTCGCGGCGAGACGCGGCGTCCACGTCGATGTTGTCAACCCCAACCCCGTGCTTGGAAAGGACACGTAGCGAAGGCGCGGCTTCAATCGCTGCGGAGCCGAACCGCCCCATGCGCACCACCACGCCGACAGGATCAAGTTCCGTCACAATCCGGACCAGGTCGTCTTCGCTCGTGTAAGGGGGAACGTAAGACACCTGATAGCCGTTCTCGGCGATCAGCTTGACTGCTTGTTCGTTGATGGCTGGTCCAGTGACCAGGATGTTTCGGCTTCCCATGCGTACCTCGAACTGGAATGTGCGAGGACGCGAGCGCTGAGCGCGCAGCGTAGCCATCCTCCCATACGCCAAAGCTCCTCCTGGCGTCTCCTGAGCGGAAGTTAACATAAGCCTCTCTTGATTAAAGCGAATAATTCTGGCCAAGATGAACAGATAATCTTAATTAGTCGGAGGATGGTTTGGATACGCGGCAACTGAAAACCTTCATCGCGATCGCTGAGCACGGAACTTTTGCAAAGGCTGCTGAGGCCGTCGGTTTGACCCCATCCGCAGTCAGTCAGCAGATGCAGGCACTGGAATTAGAGGTCAGCGGAGAACTCTTCGATCGCTCGAGCCGGCCGATCACGCTTAACGGCCATGGGCTGCAGATGCTCGAAGCAGCACGTACTCTGGTGCGTGATGCAGACAACATCATTGACACTATCTCCGGCAGAGCCATCAGCGGGACCTTCACAATCGGCTCCGTTCGCTCAAGTGCGCTTTCGCTCCTGCCTCTCTCAATCGTCGCCCTCAAGGCAGATTATCCTGATCTCAGGATCAAGCTACAGGTCGCCAATACAGATGAATTGATGAGCGGCGTCCTGTCCGGCCGCCTGGACTGCGCGATGGTCGCCGAGTACTCTGGAATCCCTTCAGCGCTTAGGTGGCACCCCTTTATCAACGAACCTCTGCTGGTGATCGCTCCCAAGGGCACTCCCCAAATGTCCGGCATCGACATGCTGTCGACGATGCCTTATGTCAGGTTCAACAGTCGGTTCAGATTGGCCCAGATCATCGAGACCGAGCTTGCAAAAACCGGCGTCGCCCCGAACCTGATAGCCGAGATCGACACGATCGCGTCAGTGGTCTCTTGCGTAATTCATGGTCTCGGCGTGTCCGTGGTGCCCTGGATCGCGCTGAGAGATATCGCTGTGCCGATTGTCTCGGCGCCATTTGGTGAGCCGCAGATATTTCGGCCTATCGGGCTCGTGCAAAGGCGGGCCGGGACGCGCGTCGCGATTATAGATAGGCTGCACCAGCACTTGAGCAGGCTTAGCGATCCGTACGGTATAGCCCGTTGACTGACGCTGGCATACTGATGCCCATCTGTTGACTTCAATCCTCCCCGATCGATGATCAAGCTCGTGGACGACGGATAAAAGCCTCGCCGCTGCGGCTCAGAAGATCGGCGTGGCGCTTCATGCTTTCGCGAATATTCCTCAATAGACATCCGGCGAGGAGCTCTCGAGCGCCGATAGATCAACACTTGTCGAGATTCGAACCCAAGCGCCCCGGCGGACTAATCCAGATCCAATTGATTTCCTGTTTGGATCTCCACTTTCTTGTTAAGCGTTCTTTTCCCGCAATAGGACTGGGGACTTCTGTATTTCATCAACCGGTAGAACGCCGCACGTGCGATGGATGGAACGTTGATATTGCCTCTGGACTGCATCATCGCGCGCTGTGATCGCACGTCTCCAAAATGGGCCTCTGCTCTATGCTTCGAAGGAGCGAAGGTTGACGAAGCAATGTTGGCGGAATTGATGTTGGCTGGCCCAAAATCAGCTTGTCAACGAACTTTGCTATGGCGAATTCAGCCTGCGTCTGAATCCACGCCAGCTTCGATTGCAGCGATCAAACGTGTCGAAGCCTCCCGAACAACTGCGCCGGATGTTCACACTTTCCCGGACGCACCGCTTTCGAACGGCATATTCCGAGCCACTCACAGGCGGACTGAAAATGTTTTTTAATCAATGTGTTAGCCCCTGCGGGTGAAGATGCTTTCTGTAGAAAATCCGGATGATTTGTGGGCATGTCGACATCTCCATTGTCATCACAAGCTTGACTTCCGAAAAACCAACAGATATGTCAACTTATATTCTGATATCTCAGTTTGGTTATTGATATGTCTAACACCATTGAATTCCCATCTTTGCCTTTGTCCGATCTTGTGACGCCGCAGGACTTGCCGGTTGAGGGAAACATGACCAATCGGATCCACGCGTTGCTTCGCCAATTGATTGTGGAAGTGAAGCTGCTGCCGGGTCGGGCTCTGTCCGAAAAGGAAATCGCGGCGTTGTTGCATGTGAGCAAGACGCCGGTGCGCGAGGCGATCATTCGCCTTGCAGAGGAAGGTTTCGTGACCGTCGTACCGCAGGGTGGCACCTATATCTCGCCGATCGACGTGCAGCGTTACATGGAAGCGTGTTTCATCCGCTTCAAGCTTGAAGAAGGCGCGGTGATAGAGGCTGCCAAGCGGCACTCACTTGAAGATATCGCCCGCCTGAAGACCTGTCTTTCGCAGCAGCGTACCGCCGCGGCCGATGAAGAGTTTACTGACTTTTTCCTGCTCGACGAGGAATTCCACCGCACGATTTTCGCAGCGGCTCGCCTGCCCGGCGCCTGGAGCGTCGTCAATCAGGCCAAAGGTGAAATGGACCGCATGCGCCACCTGAAAAGGGTATTTGCTGTACGTCGCACGGAAAAAGTTATCGAAGAGCACGATGCGATCGTGAATGCGATCGAGTCTGGCAACGTCGAGGCAGCGCGTGACGCCATACAGCGTCATCTGGGATCGCTGGAATCCAAAATCGCAGAGCTCTCCAAGAACCCCAAAATCTGGACCTTCATCGAACAGGTCAATACGCGCGTCACCAGGAAGCGTGTGTCAAGAGGAGCCAAGGCCCCTGCCTGACTGAACATTCAAGGCTTTTGAGGAGGGGCCTTTCATGTCCGCAGTTCAAATCAACGACGTCGTCAAGCGCTACGGTGCTCTCGAAGTCGTACATGGCATCAACCTTTCCATTCAACCGCAAGAATTCGTCGTGCTCGTCGGCCCCTCGGGCTGCGGAAAATCCACCACACTGCGCATGCTCGCAGGTCTTGAGGACATCTCCGGCGGCACCGTCGCGATTGATGGGCGGGTGGTCAACAAGATCGCCCCGAAAGATCGCGATGTCGCCATGGTGTTCCAGAACTACGCGCTTTATCCGCATCTCAACGTCGCCGAGAACATTGCTTTCGGCCTGCGCGTGCGCGGTGAAAAGCGCAATGTGGTCGACAAGGCCGTTGCCGAAGCCGCCCAAATCCTTGGTCTGACGGAATATCTCGCACGTAAGCCAGCCGACCTGTCGGGCGGGCAGCGTCAGCGTGTTGCCATGGGGCGCGCGATCGTACGTCGCCCCAAGATTTTCCTCTTCGATGAGCCACTTTCCAATCTTGATGCCAAGCTGCGCACCCATATGCGAGCTGAGATCAAGCAGCTGCACAAGCGCATGCAGGCGACGAGCGTCTATGTGACCCACGATCAGGTCGAGGCGATGACACTGGCCGACCGTATAGTCATCATGAACCGCGGCAATATCGAGCAAGTCGGCTCGCCGATGGAAGTCTTTCTTGAGCCGGCGAATGTTTTTGTCGCCAGCTTCATCGGCTCTCCACCCATGAACCTTTTTGACGCGACAATCGACAAGCAGGGTGGCTACGCCAAAGCCGTGCTCACGGGTGATGCCGGACAAAGCCTGACGATCCCCGATGCCTTTGCCCGGAACGCGGTGCAAGGCCAGCCGGTGAAACTCGGCATCAGACCCGAAATCATGTCCGTAGAAGTGGCCGATGGACAGGACGTGCTCAATTGCAGCATCGACCTCGTTGAACCGCTTGGTGCCGAGGCACTGTTGCACGGGAAGGCCGATGGCCAGTCCTTCATCGCCAAAGCCGAAACGCTTTATGCGGATCACTCGCTAAACGGCGTTACCCGGCTCGGTATCGATACGGCGCGCATCCATGTTTTTGCCGCCGCAAGCGGCAGATCTCTCACGGCCGCCGGCAGGGCGCGGCCATGAGACAGTATCTTCAGGAGTCGCTACACGAGCTCTGGCAAGATGTGCGCCGTGACTGGCAGCTTTATTTGCTTCTTGCCCCCATGGCCATCTGGTTTGCACTCTTTCTTTACAAGCCGATGTACGGCCTGGTCATCGCTTTTCAGGATTTTTCGATTTTCCGTGGCATCGAGAAAAGTCCGTGGGTCGGCTTTGCGAATTTCATCGAGCTTTTCCAGAATGACATGTTCGTTCGTGCATTCTGGAACACCATCACCATCAGTGGCCTCGGTCTCATCTTCGCGTTTCCGGTCCCCATCATTCTGGCCTTGATGTTTAACGAGGTTCAGAGCGAAATCGGCAAGCGCTGGGCCCAGACGATCGTTTACCTGCCCCACTTCATCTCCGTGGTGATCGTTGCGGGTATCGTCATCAATTTCCTCTCCCCATCCATCGGCATCGTCAATCTTCTGCTGAAGGGCATCGGGCTTGAACCGATATATTTCCTTACGCAGCCCGAATGGTTTCGGCCTGTCTTCATCGGCTCGTCGGTCTGGAAGGAGTCGGGGTTTGAATCGATCGTCTATCTGGCAGCAATCGCCGGTGTGAGCCCAACCCTTTACGAGTCCGCGAGGGTCGATGGAGCCTCGCGCTGGCAGATGATGTGGCGGATCACGCTGCCGTGCATTCTCCCCACGATTGTCATCATGCTCATCATTCGCATTGGCAATCTGGTCGAGGTCGGTTTCGAATACATCATCCTTCTCTACCGCCCTTCCACCTACGAGACTGCCGACGTCGTTTCGACCTTCATCTACCGCACCGGTCTGCAAGGTACCCAGTACGACCTGGCAACGGCCGCCGGCCTGTTCAATGCGGTTATCGCTTTCGTGCTGGTCTATTCGGCAAACCGCATCAGCCGACGAGTCTCGTCGACATCGCTGTGGTGAGGAACTGAAAATGACAAGTTTCAATCTCTATTCGCGTGGCGACAGGATTTTTGGCTGGGCTAACGCCATTCTTCTAGGGCTATTCGTTCTGTCGACGCTTTACCCGTTCATTTACGTCGCAGCAGTTTCGATATCCTCAGGGGCCGCGGTGACTGCCGGTCGCGTCACCCTTTGGCCGGTCGATGTCACGCTGGCGGCCTATGAACATGTCCTCTCGGACAGGATGTTCTGGATCGCTTACGGCAACACGTTCATCTACACGTTCGGCGGTACATTCATGAGCCTGCTGATCATGATCCCGGGCGCTTATGCATTGTCACGCAAGCGTCTGCGCGGTCGCACGTTCTTCAATATCGCGATTGCCTTCACGCTCTGGTTTCATGCCGGCATGATCCCCTTCTTCCTGAACATGCGGGATCTCGGCCTGCTCGACAGCCGCTTTGGTATCATCATCGGGTTCGCGGCCAGCGCCTTCAATGTCATCCTGTTGCGAAACTTCTTCGAAGCCGTGCCGAAATCCTTCGAGGAAGCCGCCAAGATGGACGGCGCAAGCGAGTTGCAACTGCTGTGGAAAGTATTCATTCCGCTTTCCAAACCGGCCATCGTCACGGTGGCGCTGTTCTGCATTGTCTCGCGCTGGAACGGGTATTTCTGGGCAATGGTGCTCCTGCGTGGCGAGGAGAAAATCCCGCTGCAGGTCTACCTCAAGCGCGTCATCGTCGACCTCAATTCGAACGACGAGTTCGCTTCGAGCCTGCTCACAGCCCATTATTCATTCGAGACGGTGACCTCCGCCATCATGATCGCGTCGATCATCCCCGTCCTTATCATTTACCCCTACGCCCAGAAGTATTTCACAAAGGGAATTTTGCTGGGCGGGGTCAAAGAGTAGCTGCACAAGGGAGGAGAACCTGTGAGAAAACTGCGAAAAGGCACGCCCCTTCTGGCGTTGATGACTGCAGCGACAATGGCCTTGCCGGCCTTCGCGCAAGATACGGGCAAAATATCAGAAGACCCGTTGGAGCTGACGATCCACTTCCACTTCCGCGACAAATACGTCTATTCGGAAAAGTGGCCGGTGGAGCAGAAGGCTGCGGAGATCACCAATATCCGTGTGCGCAACGTCGCATCGCTGGCGACCACCAGCAGCCGCGATGCCTTCAACCTGTTGATCGCTTCGGGTGACCTTCCCGACATCGTCGGCGGTGATGCGTCGGGCGGCCTGAAGGAAGACTTCATTCGTTACGGGCTGGAAGGTGCATTTGTTCCGCTTGATGATTTGATCGAGGAACACGCCCCCAA
Source organism: Pseudomonadota bacterium (assembly GCA_023399635.1). Lineage (GTDB taxonomy): Bacteria > Pseudomonadota > Alphaproteobacteria > Rhizobiales > Rhizobiaceae > Neorhizobium. The sequence goes on along the minus strand of JAEWOP010000031.1, from coordinate 105 downwards.
CCTCAAGGCATTCTTTGACAGCCACAAGGATATCCGCAACGCGATTTCCGGACCGGATGGCAAGCTCTATTTCATTCCTTACGTGCCGGACGGAAAATACTCGCG
>JAEWOP010000004.1 GCA_023399635.1 Pseudomonadota bacterium | reverse complement strand
CCGGCCCCACCCGGCCGCTTGCTTTGGGAGAAGACATCTGATGAGCACGACGCTCAAGCTCTACAATACGCTGAGCCGCGAGAAGGCCGACTTTCAGCCTATCGATCCGCAGAACGTGCGCCTCTATGTCTGCGGCCCGACGGTCTACGACTATGCCCATATCGGCAACGCCCGTCCCGTCATCGTCTTCGACGTGCTCTTCCGGCTGCTCCGGCACATCTACGGCGCCGATCAGGTGACCTATGTGCGCAACATCACTGACGTCGACGACAAGATCAACGCACGGGCGCTGCGCGACTTCGGCGCCGGTATTGCCGACGGCACGATGTCGCTGAACGAGGCGATCCGGGCCGTGACCGGCAAGACGGAGAGCCAGTTCCACGAGGATGTGACAGCACTCGGCTGCCTGACGCCGACGGTCGAGCCGCGCGCGACAGACAATATCAAGCAGATGGCGGTGATCATCCAACGCCTCCTCGACCAGGGGCACGCTTACGTGGCGGAGGGTTCGGAAGGGCGCGAGGTGCTGTTTTCCACCGCCTCGATGGCCGATTACGGCCAGCTCTCCAAGCGTCGACTGGAGGACCAACAGGCAGGCGCGCGGGTGGCGGTGGAAGGCCACAAGATGAACCCGGCGGACTTCGTGCTGTGGAAGCATTCGGCCGATACGGAACCGGGCTGGCCCGCCAGCTTCACCTTTGAGGGCAAGAGCATCGCCATCTACGGCCGTCCCGGCTGGCATATTGAATGCTCGGCCATGTCGGATCGCTATCTCTGGGAAGAGATCAAGGACCGGTTGTCGCCGGAGGGCAAGGCTCGGCCGCACCAGTTCGATATCCACGGCGGCGGACTCGACCTTATCTTTCCGCACCACGAAAACGAGATCGCCCAGTCCTGCTGCGCTTTCGACACCGACCTCATGGCAAGTGTCTGGATGCATAACGGCTTCGTGCAGGTCGAGGGCCGGAAGATGTCGAAGTCGGAGGGAAATTTCATCATCATCCACGACCTGCTGCATACCGAGACGTTCGGCGGGCGCAAATGGCCGGGCGAAGTGCTGCGGCTCGCCATGCTGATGACGCATTACCGCGAGCCGATCGACTTTTCGGTCAAGCGGCTTGAGGAGGCGGAGCGTCTGCTGTCCAAGTGGCCTGTTCCGGAGGGATCGGAAGGCCAGCCGGATGCCGCCGTTCTGGCCGCCCTCAGCGACGACCTCAACACCGTCGCCGCGGTGCAGGAGCTTCATGCGCTGGCGCAGGCCGCGAAGGCGGATCCCGGGAAACTCTCGGAATTTGCCGCGAGCGCCGCGCTGCTTGGCGTGGTTCCGAAGAAGACCGAGATCGACCAGGCCGTCGCATCGGCCGTCGATTCGCTCGTTCAGATGCGCCTCGAAATGCTGAAGGCGAAGAACTTCCCCGAAGCCGACAAGATCCGCGGGGATCTTGCTGCCAAAGGCATCCAACTGAAGGATGGCAAGGATCCCGTGAGCGGCGAGCGGGTGACGACCTGGGAGGTGAAGCGATGAGCGAGATTCATACCGGCGGATGCCAGTGCGGCGCCATTCGCTTCCGCGTTACCGGTCCTCTGAACGACAGTTCGATCTGTCATTGCCGCATGTGCCAGAAGGCGTTCGGCGCCTATTACGCACCATTAGTCAATACGCGGGGCGCCAAGCTTGTCTGGACGCGCGGGACGCCGAAGCATTTCCAGTCTTCGAACCATGTCAAACGTGGATTTTGCGACACCTGCGGCACGCCGCTGACCTATGAGGCGGCGGACGGGGTTGCGATTGCGGCGGGTACTTTGGACGATCCGGCAAGCGTGCCGCCGCATATCCAGTTCGGCGTGGAGGGCAAGCTTGCTTTCGTCGACCACCTGCACGCTCTCCCCGCGCGTGACACGATGGCGGATATCAAGGACGCGCCATTCCTGTCGGACATCATCTCCTACCAGCATCCCGACCACGACACCGACAGCTGGCCAAAGGAACACGGGCAATGGCAGCAGACCCAAACCTGAAGATGCCGAAGTGGCTGCTCTACGGACTGATCGCCAAGGGGCTGACCGTGCTTCTGATCACCGCTGTTGTTCTTGCCTACGCATTTCTGGGCTGAGGAGAGACCACGTGAAAGATCAATCACCGACGTATGCCAATGCGGCGCCACACTGCCCACTGGCCTCCGAAGGACGAAGAAGCATGGGCCTGTCATGTCACACGAAGATGGCGCAGTGGGCATTCTGAGGTTTAGGAGAACTCCGCCTGCGATGTTGGTTCTTCGATAATTTTCCCCTATGCCTTACTTCCAAGAAACAGGTCCTGTTCTGGCAGGACAGCCATGGAAAATCCGATGCACTGCTACTCAAACAATTTAACGTCTCGCCTCAAGCAGAACAGCAACAAGGCTCTTGGGCCTGAAAAGCTCACCCGAGTGAAGGATCAAAGCCACCGCGGAGCTGGCGATGCATAATAGGCCGGTTGGAGACTTCACTTACCAGGATGCCCCTTGGCGCTTCCTCGCATGGGCATTGGCAGGCGCCACAGCATTCGTCGCGATCGGCATTGCGACCCAAGGGCTAATTGGCACCATCACATCGGAAGCGGGAGCAATCGAGATCGCCTCACCACTGCTCTACGCCTATGCTGCCGTCGTATGGCTCAGAACCCGGTCCGGGGATAGATGGCGTCAATCGTGGGAGATCCCTGCGCTCATTTTTCTGATGGCTGGTCGCGAATTCGACCTCGACAAGAAGATCACCAGCGTCGGCATCTTGAAAAGCAACCTGTACCTGACCGACATGGCACCAGTGACGGAACGCATACTGGGTGTGATCGCGCTTGCTGTCGTTGCGACCGTTGCCGTCCGCCTCATTGCCTTCCACGGCCGTACTCTTATCAAAGGTCTGAGGATGTGGAGGCTCTGGGCCTGGAGCGTCGCCTTCGGGGCAAGCTTTGCCGTCATTTCCAAGTCGATCGATGGAATTGGCCGAAAGCTGGCCCCTTTCGGGATCACCGTAGACGCCCAGACCGAGGGCATGATGGTGATCGCGGAAGAACTCCTCGAGTTCGGCGTGCCGATCATGTTCCTTGTTGCGGTCATCGCATCCTTGAAGCGAGCCTCTACCGCGCAGCAGCCCAAGTGAGATACATATGACCTCCTCCACCGAAGAATTTCGCGGCTTCTATCCAGAGATCGAGCCCTATGCGAGCGGTCATCTCGATGTGGGCGACGGGCACCAGATCTACTGGGAGCGCGTCGGCACGAAGGGTGCGAAGCCCGCCGTCTTTGTCCATGGCGGTCCCGGCGGCGGATTTGGCCCGGGCAATCGTCGGCTGTTTGATCCGGCGCTTTACGATGTTCTCCTGTTTGATCAGCGCGGCTGCGGCAAGTCCACGCCCTATGCTTCGCTGGAGGCCAACACGACCTGGCACCTCGTCGCAGACATGGAGAAGCTGCGCGAGATGATGGGCGTTGAACGGTGGCAGGTATTCGGTGGCTCCTGGGGCTCCACCTTGTCGCTTGCCTATGCACAGACACATCCCGAACGGGTGACTGAACTCGTACTACGTGGCATCTACACGCTCACCCGCGCCGAACTGCTCTGGTACTACCAGTTCGGCGTCTCCGAGATGTTTCCAGACAAATGGGAGCGCTTCATCGCGCCCATTCCAGAGGCCGAGCGTGGCGACTTGATGAGCGCCTATCGCAGATACCTCACGGGCGACGACGAGGCAAAGAAACGGGAATGCGCAGTGGCCTGGAGCACCTGGGAAGGCGAAACGATCACGCTTTTGCCTAATCCCGATTACTCGGCGCATTTTCACGATCCCGATTATGCGCTGGCGTTTGCCCGCATCGAGAACCATTATTTCGTTCATGCCGGATGGCTGGATGAGGGGCAGTTGCTGCGCGATGCGTACAAGCTGCAGAATATTCCCGGCGTCATCATTCACGGCCGGTACGACATGCCCTGCCCGCTGAAATACGCCTGGCAGTTGCACAAGGCCTGGCCGAAGGCGGAGTTTCACATCATCGAGGGCGCCGGCCATGCCTATCTGGAACCGGGAATCCTCGACCAGTTGATCCGCGCAACGGATCGTTTCGCTGGAAAGGCAGACTGATGAGCCGCGAACGCGTCTACCTCTTCGACACGACGCTGCGCGACGGACAGCAGACGCCGGGCGTTGACTTCTCCGTTGAGGACAAGATCGCGATTTCAACGCTCCTCGACAACTTTGGCATGGACTATGTCGAAGGCGGCTATCCGGGAGCCAACCCGACCGACACCGCCTTTTTCGCCGAGAAGCGCACTGCCGGGGCCAGGTTCGTCGCCTTCGGTATGACGAAGCGCGCCGGCATCTCCGCCTCCAACGACCCGGGGCTGGCTACGCTCCTTCAGGCCAAGAGCGACGCCATCTGCTTTGTCGCAAAAAGTTGGGATTACCACGTGGAGGTCGCGCTCGGCTGCACCAACGAGGAGAACCTCCAGTCGATCCGCGAAAGCGTCGAGGCCGCGCAAGTCGTTGGCAAGGAAGCGCTGGTCGATTGCGAGCATTTCTTCGACGGCTACAAGGCCAATCCTGACTACGCGCTGGCCTGCGCCCGCACTGCGTATGATGCAGGTGCTCGCTGGGTTGTGCTGTGCGACACGAATGGCGGAACGCAGCCGGCGGAAATTCGCAGTATCGTGGCCTCCGTCATCGCAGCCGGCATCCCCGGGACGTCCCTTGGCATCCATGCACATGACGATACAGGTCAGGCGGTCGCCAACTCGCTTGCCGCCGTGGAAGCCGGCTGTCGCCAGATCCAGGGCACGCTGAACGGCATCGGCGAACGCTGCGGCAATGCCAACCTGGTGACGCTGGTTGCGACGCTATCGCTGAAGGATGTCTATTCCAGGCGCTTTGATACTGGCATCGACAACGACGGCTTAAGCGGGCTTACATCGCTCTCCCACGCCTTCGACGAGTTGCTGAACCGGTCGCCGAACCACCAGGCGCCGTATGTCGGCGCCTCAGCCTTCGCCACGAAGGCCGGCATCCATGCCTCCGCCCTGCTCAAGGACCCGCGAACCTACGAGCATGTCCCGCCGGAAAGCGTCGGCAACTTCCGCAAGGTGATGGTCTCGGATCAGGGCGGGAAGTCGAACTTCATCAACGCTCTGAGGCGGCGCGGCATCGCGGTTGCCAAGGACGATCCGAAGCTCGATCTGCTGATTTCCATTGTAAAGGAGCGCGAGGCGACCGGCTATGCTTACGAGGGAGCGGATGCGAGCTTCGAGCTTCTTGCACGTCGTACGCTCGGCACCATTCCCGATTTCTTCACCGTCGATAGCTTCCGCGTGATGGTTGAACGGCGCTTCGATTCCAACGGCCGCATCAAGACGGTATCCGAAGCGGTGGTAAAGCTGGATGTGGATGGCGAGCGCGTGATGTCGGTCGCAGAAGGCGATGGCCCCGTCAACGCGCTCGATCTTGCCTTGCGCAAGGACCTCGGCAAATATCAGACGGAGATCGCAGATCTGGTGCTTGCTGACTTCAAGGTGCGCATCCTGAACGGCGGGACTGCGGCCATCACGCGCGTTCTTATAGAGTCGAGCGACGGCGATGGTAGCCGCTGGTGGACTGTCGGCGTCTCGGAGAACATCATCGATGCCTCGTTCCAGGCATTGACCGACTCCATTGTCTATAAGCTGATGAAGAACCGAAACATGGCGGGACGAATTGCCGCAGAGTGATTGGCTGCTGTTCAAATGTAGTGACGGTCGCTAGGTCCGGGAGCGCAGGTTGACGCTTCAATTCATGAGCGCGATCAACGCTTCACGCAAATGAATTGGTTCGCCCCCTTGCGTTGGAGTAGACCCGCCACAGCCAGAATTGCTTGGAAACATCCCTCATGACCCAGGTCGACGCGCCTTTGCCGGCGAAGAACGAAGATTCTGCTCGCGGCTTCGCGTTTGCGCTGACCGCCTATTTCATGTGGGGTTTCCTGCCGATCTACATGAAGGCTGTTGCGCATATATCGCCGATCGAAGTTCTGGCGCATCGCGTCATCTGGTCGGTTCCGGTGGCGGGTCTTGTGCTGCTGATCCTGCGCCGCACGGGGGACCTGAAAGCGGCTTTCCGTTCACCCCGGACGTTGTTGATGGCAGGCCTTACGGCTGCGCTGATCACCGTCAATTGGGGGATCTATGTGTGGGCGATCTCTGTCGACCGGGCTCTTGATACGGCGCTGGGCTACTTCATCAATCCGCTCTTCAGCATTTTTCTCGCAGCCGTTCTGCTCAAGGAGCGCCTGCGCCCGTTGCAGCTTGCCGCCATTGCGCTTGTCGTGGCGGCCGTTGCAATCCTGACCGTTGATGCCGGAGGACTGCCTTGGGTGGCGCTGGCACTGACGGTCAGCTGGGGCTTCTACGCATTCTTCCGCAAGACACTGCCGGTTGGCGCCAATCAAGGTTTCTTTCTGGAGGTGCTGCTCCTGAGCCCGCCAGCCCTCATCTTCATTCTCTATTCGGAAGCGTCCGGCGCCGGGCACTTGCTCAACGGCAGCGTGTCCGACACGCTGCTTCTGATCGGCAGCGGCCTCATCACCGCGGGGCCACTGATGATCTATGCCAACGGCGCCAAACTGCTAAGACTCTCCACCATCGGAATCATGCAGTACATCGCGCCGACGATGATTTTCCTGATCGCCGTGTTCGTATTCCATGAGCCGCTCAGCATGGTGAAGCTGACCGCATTCGTTCTTATCTGGATTGCGCTGGCAATCTATTCCTGGGGTATGCTGCGGTCGTACCGCGAACGATAGCCGCGGCGCTCCAACTCAAAGTCGAGAGATCACATCTCGTTCGCCGATTGCCGACGGCCGGCCCTCGCTGTGGTCGAGAAGCGTCGGCACAATCTCATCGACGTTGTCGATCACCAGCGGCCGCACGAGGTGGGCGCGGTGGATGAAGCCTTGTTCACGCATGTGGTCGATCAGGTCCAGCATCGGGTTCCAGAACCCACCGATATTGGCAAAAACCATCGGCTTCTCGTGGCGTCCGAGCTGCCCCCAGGTCATGATTTCGACGATCTCTTCCAGCGTGCCGATGCCACCCGGCAGCGTCACGAAGGCATCGGAGCGCTCGAACATGGCATGCTTGCGCGCATGCATATCCTCGGTCACAATTAATTCGTCGAGCTGACCGAGGGAGTGCCTTGTCGCCTCCATGTCGACCAGAAACTCAGGAATGATGCCCGTCACCTGTCCGCCATGGCTCAGCACACCTGCCGCTACGGCGCCCATGATGCCTTTCGTGCCGCCGCCATAGACCAGGCGCAGACCGTGGGAAGCGATAGATTTGCCCAGCGCGCGGCCGGCGGCAAGATAGGCAGGATCGCGACCGGGCTGCGAACCGCAATAAACGCAAATGGACTGAATTGGCACTGTCGACTCCAGGAGATTGACGGGGAAAGGGACATAGCAGCTGCCCCGCGTCAAAGTGGCGGGAAACGACCTGTACAGCAAGCTCAAATAGAGCGAAAAGCTTGTGAAGCCAGTGGGAAAGAGGTAATCCGAAGGTTGAGGCGGGACTGGCCGTCTGGAGACAATAAGAGATGAAAAACCGCGCCGGCTGGCTGGCACTTGCTGTCCTTGTTGCTGCGACCTTGCTGATGGTCTTCTTTGTTCTGCCTCGGATCTCACCTGAGGGAGAGAACATCAGCGACGCCGTCAACAAGGCAGGCGAGACGGTAACGGAGGCGATGACCGAACAGTCCACTCCAGCCAAGTCGCCGGAGCAGTCATCTGAGACCGCTGCGGAAACACCGGCAGGCGGCACCGCAGACCCTCAGCAGGCGGAGCTCAAGGCACCCATTACCCCCGCGTTCGATGTGCTCCGGGTCGAGCCGGATGGATCTGCTGTGATCGCTGGCAGAGCCGAGCCGGGCGCAACGGTGGAAGTCAATTCCGACAAGGGCGCAGTGGCCAGCGTCAAAGTCGGTCCGTCAGGCGATTTCGCGATTGCCCTGGATCAGCCCTTGCCGGCTGGCGATCACCAACTCGTGCTGAAAGCGACGACGGACGATGGACGCATGATTATGTCGGAGGAAACGGCCACCGTTTCCGTGCCAGGTTCTGCCGAGGGCAAGCTCTTGGCCATGGTCACCAAGCCCGGCAAGGCAAGCCGGCTGGTGAGTGTTCCCGCCGCCAATGACACGACCAATGGGCAGACGGGCCCGCAGGATTCGGCGTCAAAAGCGTCGGATCGAGCGGTGCTCCCTGCACTGCCGGACGCCGCTTCCGATCTGGTTGCTGCGGCGCCGCAGATCGCTGTCGAGCCCGTACCGGCTGCGCCCGAAGGGACGATGGCCGAACTGAAGGTAACTGCGGTGGAGATCGAGCGCGATCGCATCTTCATCGCCGGAACCGCCCCCGCCGGCGCCTCCCTGGTGGGCTTTGCGGGCGAACAGCCCGTTGGCCGCTCCAAAGCAGGTCAGGACGGGCACTTCGTTATCGAGGGAACCACCCAGCTTACCGTCGGCGAACATCTCATCGCCGTCGAAATGCTTGACAGCAACGGGAAGACGGCGCTTCGCGTTGCTGTTCCCTTCAATCGTCCGGCGGGTGATCAGGTCGCGGCCGTTGCGGGTCCGCAGGGGCCAACCTCCGCCTCCCCCATCGACGATGGTACCTTCGACAGGCTTCGTAGCGACGCAGCGCGCGCCTTCGGCATTCTTCGCGGACTCTATGACGGCGGTAAGGAACCCTCGCGTGAAGAACTCGCCGCCGCCCGCTCTGCTACGGGCATAGCTTTGAAATCGCTCTCCGAATACAAGCTCCCGGCGGGGGCAGCTGCGGAGACGCAAGCCATCGTGGACCAGACGTCCAAACAGGCGGCGGACGCATTGGCTGCGGTCGAGAAGCTCCCCAGCGAGCCGCAAGCGGTTCGGGAGGAACTCGCGGCTATCGCTGCCACGGTGGAACGAGCCCTGGGTCCCGCGACCGTCGAGACCCCGCCTGCGGCGGCTACGGAACTGGCACAGGATGATGTTGAACCCGGTCCGAAAACGATCGAACAGGCGCCGTTGACCAGCTCCCGTGGCTCCGTCATCATTCGCCGCGGCGATACGCTTTGGCAGATATCCCGGCGGGTTTATGGTCAGGGGGTACGGTACACCACGATCTATCTCGCCAACGAGGAGCAGATCTCTAACCCTGACTTGATCGAACCCGGCCAGATCTTCGGCGTACCGGACGAAGCCCTTCCGGATGCTGAAGAGCTGCACCGCAAGCGGATGCAGAAGCTGATCCAGTAGCAAAGTCAGGCCGAAGCAGACGGTAGAGGGGCGAACCAAGGGCGCACGGCATCGCCTCGCCTCGTTGCATCATTCCGCTCTAGGTCCTATGTCCGAGTGGCTCGCTCGAGCCGCGCCTCTCGGAGACCAGAATGAACGACCGGAAGAAGACCGTATCAGCGGATTCCAGTAATCCGCTGGGCACCCTCGTCAACCTGTGGCCCTATATGTGGCCCCACGGTCGCGCCGACCTGAAGCGCCGGGTGGTGTGGGCGACGGTCTTTCTGTTCCTGGCCAAGGTCATCCTTCTCGGTGTGCCCTATTTCTTCAAATGGGCAACGGACGCACTGAACGGCGAACTGGATATGGCTGGCATTCTGCCGGTCTTCCTCCTGGGCGCCGTCGTTCTCGTCATCGCCTATAACCTCACCCGCATCTTGCAGGTGGGGCTGAACCAGCTGCGCGATGCGCTTTTTGCCAGCGTCGGCCAGCATGCCGTCAGGCAGCTCGCCTACAAGACATTCGTGCACATGCACCAGCTGTCGCTACGCTTCCACCTGGAGCGCAAGACCGGCGGCCTTTCGCGCATCATCGAGCGTGGCACCAAGGGGATCGAAACGATCGTCCGCTTCACCATCCTCAACTCGATCCCGACCCTGGTCGAGTTCGTGCTGACAGCCATCATCTTCTGGCTCAGCTATGGCCTGACTTATGTGGCAGTGACCGCCATTACCGTTTGGGCCTATGTCTGGTTCACGGTGAAAGCCAGCGACTGGCGCATTTCGATCCGCCGCTCGATGAATGACAGCGACACGGATGCCAACACCAAGGCCATCGATTCGCTTCTGAACTTTGAAACGGTCAAGTATTTCGGCAATGAAGACATGGAGGCTCGCCGCTTCGATGCCTCCATGGCGCGGTACGAGAAATCTGCCACGCAGGTCTGGACGTCCCTTGGCTGGCTGAACTTCGGTCAGGGCGTGATCTTCGGGCTCGGCATGGCAGTGATCATGGTGATGTCCGCACTCGCCGTGCAGCGCGGCGAGCAGACGATCGGCGACTTCGTTTTTGTCAACGCGCTCCTGCTGCAGCTTTCGGTGCCGTTGAACTTCATCGGCTTCGTCTACCGCGAAATTCGTCAGGGCCTGACCGACATCGAGCAGATGTTCGACCTTCTCGAGGTCGAGGCCGAGGTGAAGGACAAGCCGGATGCGGCGCCGCTGCAAATCCGCCAGGGCAGCATCGCCTTCAAGGATGTCCACTTCGCCTATGACCCTGACCGGCCAATCCTCAAGGGGCTGACCTTCGAAGTGCCGGCCGGCAAGACGGTTGCCATTGTCGGACCGTCGGGTGCAGGGAAATCCACCATCTCCAGGCTGCTCTATCGTTTCTATGACGTGCAGGGGGGGGCCATCACGATCGATGGCCAGGATGTGCGATCGGTGACGCAGCAATCGCTGCGGGCCGCGATTGGCATGGTGCCGCAGGACACGGTTCTCTTCAACGACACCATTGCCTACAACATCCGCTATGGCCGACCCTCCGCCACGGAAGAAGAAGTCTCGGCAGCAGCAGAGCTTGCCCAGATCGGCGCCTTCCTGCGGGCATTGCCGCAAGGCTTCGACACCATGGTTGGTGAGCGAGGACTCAAGCTTTCCGGCGGCGAGAAGCAGCGGGTCGCCATCGCGCGCACCATTCTCAAAGCTCCTCCCATCCTGATCCTGGACGAAGCGACGTCGGCACTCGATACGACAACGGAGCAGGAGATCCAGTCCGCGCTCGATATCGTTTCACGAAATCGAACGACGCTCGTCATCGCCCACCGGCTTTCCACCGTCATCGGCGCCGACGAAATCATCGTCTTGCGCGACGGCGTAATCGCGGAGCGTGGCACGCATGCAGATCTTCTCGCGGCAGACGGGCTTTATGCTTCGATGTGGAACCGCCAGCGGGAAGCAACTCAGGCGGAAGAACATTTGCGCCAAGTGCGAGACAGCGACGACCTTGGCGTCATCATGCGTCTTGCCCCTGCAACGTGACGTCTTGCGGAACTGCATTGCTCAAAAAACCGTTTCCTAGTAGTCAGCCAAAGCTGACAACATGAGGAGAACCGGGTTGATCAATCTGTTCGACACCATCCGCAACACGCTCGTTCCGATCCACAAGGAAGGTTACATCTTTGTCGCAGCCTTCTTTGTTGCATCATTGATCCTTGGATGGATCGCCGAACCGCTGTTCTGGATCGGCCTCGTTCTTACCCTCTGGTGCGCCTACTTCTTCCGCGATCCGGAGCGCGTGGTTCCGCAGGATGACGATCTTGTCGTCAGCCCAGCGGATGGGCGCGTGTCTTCGGTGCAGATGGTCGTACCAGCGCCGGAGCTTGATCTGGGTAGCGAGCCCATGCTGCGCATCTCGGTGTTCATGAACGTCTTCGACTGCCACATCAACCGCTCGCCAGTTCGTGGACAAGTGGTCGACATCCAGTATCGCTCAGGTCAGTTCGTCAACGCGGAGCTGGACAAGGCAAGTGAGGACAACGAACGCAACAGCATGGTGATCGACACCCGCCACGGTCGCGTTGCCGTGGTCCAAATCGCAGGCCTTATTGCCCGCCGCATCGTCTGCTGGGCAAAGCCAACGGAGCCGCTCAATGCCGGTGAACGTTTCGGCCTTATCCGGTTTGGCTCGCGCCTCGACATCCTGCTGCCGGCAACTGCACAGCCGCGCGTTTCTGTTGGTCAGTGCACCTATGGCGGCGAAACGGTTATTGCTGAGTTCGGCTCCACCAAAGGCCCCACCATCAGCCGCCGCAGCTAACATCAAGGAGAATTCATGGAGACGCCTGTCCCCCCAAGCGAGACCGTCCGGCCCGACGATGGCGGCCGGGGTCCGCGGCTGAGGGAAATCCCGCTTCGCCTGATGGTGCCGAACCTTATCACGGTTCTGGCCATCTGCGCCGGGTTGACGGGCATCCGTCTTGCCTTCGAGGGCCGTTACGAACTGGCTGTCGCGATGGTTCTGCTGGCGGCCTTCCTCGATGGCATCGACGGGCGTGTTGCACGGCTCCTGAAAGCGAACTCCAAGTTTGGCGTCCAGATGGATTCGCTGGCCGACATCATCAATTTCGGTGTGGCACCTGCGCTTGTCTCCTACGCATTTCTTCTCGACCACGCTCGCTCCATCGGCTGGATCGCCGCTCTGATCTACGCCATTGCAGCCGGCCTCCGCCTCGCCCGCTTCAATGTGATGGAGGAGCGGCAGGAGAAAGCTGCCTGGCAGTCGGAGTTCTTTGTCGGTGTGCCGGCGCCACTCGGAGCGGTGTTAGTACTGCTGCCAGTTTATCTTGGCTTCCTGGGCGTAGAGCCTTCCCCCGTTTATGTGTACGGAAGCGTCGCGTATACCGTTCTGATCGGCTATCTGCTTGTCAGTCGGGTTCCAGTGTGGTCCGGCAAGTCGCAGACAAAGGTCCGCCGTGACCTGATGCTGCCGATCCTGCTCGTGGGTGTCCTCTATGTCGCGCTTCTGATGAGCTACACCTGGCAGGTTCTGGTGATCAGCGTTATCGCCTATTTGGCGTTTTTGCCTTTCAGTGCCCGCCTCTGGCACCGACGCTATGGCACACTCACCATCGAGGAAGACGAAGCAAACGTCTGACCTACCGGCGTCGCAACCGCGTCGAAAATGCCACAGTCTCGGGGCGTCTTTCAGTACCAAGAACCCCACGAGAGGCGGTCAATCAATCCGCCACTATTCCGCCGAGTTTGGAACTCAGAGCGCAGCAATGGACGAACTGACGTCTGATTTGCTTGCGCGAGGAGAGCCACATGTCGAATGTAAATACTGAAGCTGCACAAAATAAGGTCGAGCAGGCCCATCCCTACCGCCCGTTGGGGATCAAGGCTGTGGTCGCGGCTGCGCTGATGCTGAAGCCAAAGCAGACGCTGAAGCCAGCGGGCTGAGCCTCTCAGCCCGCGCTCGTGAGGCTGAACAGCAGTCCGAGCGCAAGCAGGCTCATCACCATCCCGATCAGGACGTCTAGGACCCGCCATGCGGCGGGTTTGGCAAAGAGCGGCGTTAGGAGACTCGCTCCATAGCCCAGGCCGAAGAACCAGACGAAGGACGCCGCAACGGCTCCCATGCCATAGGCCAATCGTTCCATACCCTGATAGGCGGCCGACAAGCTGCCGAGCAAGACGACCGTGTCCAGATAGACATGCGGGTTCAAGAAGGTGAAGGCCAGGCAGGTGAGCACGGCCGCCTTCAACGGGATGCCCTCGGGTGTTCCCGCCACCATGGCCACAGGCCGCCAAGCGCGCAGGAAGGCCTTCGCCGCATAAGCGGCCAGGAAGAGCGCCCCTCCGATCGTCACCGAGAAGATCAATGCTGGCGACTGGGCAATCAGGGTACCCAAACCTGCCACGCCGGCGGCAATCAACAGTGCATCAGAGAGTGCACAGATGAGGCAGAGCAGGAAGACATGGCTGCGGATCAGCCCTTGTCTGAGGATGAACGCGTTCTGCACGCCGATCGCCATGATTAGGGACGCACCTAGGAAGAAGCCCGAAAGCGCAGCAGGAAGCACGAGAAGGCCCGTTGTGAATTGCTTAGAAGAGGGACATCTGTGCGCTGGACTTCGGTTCTTTCGAAGCACTCACAGGGTCAGCGAGCGAGATGGGCGTTTGTAGTGCCGGTCCCATATTGGTGACCTTGTTGACTAGGTCGGAAACCGGGATCGCCTCTAAGAAATCGTCGTCAGCCGGCTGCATGATATCAATAACAGCACGTGGCTCCTGCGTCTTGCAGTCCAGCCAGCGCGAAAATGCCTCCTGCGGCACCACCACCGGCATGCGCTCATGGATGCCGCGAAGCGCCGCATTGGCTTTCGTCGTCAGGATGGCCGCCGTGTCCACTTCCGAACCGTCTGCCGAACAATAGGTCTCCAGCAAGCCGCCAAAAGCAAGGATACCGCCGTTCTTCGGTCTGATCCAATAAGGCTGTGAGGGAAGCGCCGTTTCCTTCGGTGGTCGCCGCCACTCGTAATAGCCTGATGCAGGGATGAGCACGCGCCGGTGGCGCATCGCGCCCCGAAATGAAGCTTTTTCGATCGCCGTTTCTGCTCGCGCGTTGATCAGGAGCGGGAACTCCCGAGGGTCCTTCACCCAGCCCGGAATGAACCCCCAACGTGCCAGAAGCGCCCTTCTATCCGGAAGATTGCTGCCGAGTTCCCTTTGGTCGGCGCTGGTGACGACGAGGACCGGCTGCGTCGGCGCGATATTG
>JAEWOP010000201.1 GCA_023399635.1 Pseudomonadota bacterium | reverse complement strand
GTCTCGTTTACTTTTGGTGCGCGCAGGACGCGACGGAGAGGGCTGGCATGATCACGAGACGCAAAGCGTTTGTTATGTTGGCCGCGGCCGCAGGCGCGGGCGCTGTCGGCAGCCGCCGCGCGTGGGCTGCTCCGGCGCTCTCCCTCACAGACATGCGTGGTTCGATCGACGCCGGCGCAGCCGGACTGAGACCGGCGCGCGGCGAGGATCAGACTGCGCGCCTGCTGGCCTTGATCGAGGAAGCCAGTCGCAGCAATCAATGGGTCTTCCTCCCGCCCGGGCGCTACGAGGTGGCGAACCTCCTGCTGCCTGACAACACCCGGCTCGCCGGCATTGCCGGGGCGACAGAACTTGCCTTTGCCGGCGGCGGTGCGTTTGTTGGCGCCGTGGGGAGCGGCCGGATCGAGCTTGCCAATCTCGGTTTCAACGGCGCCGGCCTCGCCCTGCCAGACGAGGTCCCCGCCTTGCTGCATCTGCGCGACGTCGCCGACCTGTCCATCGACAACTGCACGCTGACAGGGACCATCAAGTCAGGCGTCAAGCTGGAACGCTGCGGGGGACGTATCCGCGACAGCCGGTGGGAGGGGATCGGCGAGTTCGGGATCTACGCGGTTGACAGCACCGGCCTTTCCGTAACCCACAACACTCTCTCGGATTGCGGAAACGGAGGTATCTTCATTCATCGAACGGAGGCGGGTGAGGACGGATCGATTGTCTCGAACAACCGGATCCGTCGTACACGAGCTACCTATGGCGGCACAGGTCCGTTCGGCAACGCCATCAACATCTACCGCGCCAATAACGTCATCGTTTCCGGCAACCACATCTCCGACAGTGCCTTTACGGCCATCCGGGCGAATGCCTCGTCCAACATCCAAATCTGCGACAACCAGTGTCTGCGCTCCGGGGAAACGGCCATCTATTCCGAGTTCGGCTTCCAGGGTGCGATCGTCACCGGCAACCTGGTAGACGGCGCCGCAAACGGCATCAACATTGCCAACTTCAACGAGGGCGGCAGGTTGGCGATCGTGGCAAACAACATCATCCGCAATATCTCGCTGGTTGGTCCCTATGTGGATCCGGATGCCAGTTTCGGGATCGGTATCGGCGTCGAAGCGGATACTGTCGTCTCCGGAAACGTCATCGAAAACGTTCCCCTCTTTGCCCTCCTGCTCGGCTGGGGGCCCTACCTGCGCAATGTTGCGGCCACCGGCAACATCATCCGCGCATCGAAGGTCGGGTGCGCCGTTTCCGTCGTCGAGGACGCCGGAACCGCGTTGATCAACGACAACCTCTTCGAGGCCTGTGAGGACGGGGCCATTCTGGGTTACCGTTGGTACGATGTTGCAACGGGAGAGCTTGCAACGGGCAGCGAAACCTTCAAGCACCTGACACTTGCCGGCAACCGGATCAGCTGACTGATCGAAAGATTTCATGGCGATGCAACGCGGAATGATCTTCCGCTTTCAGCTGCGGGTGCCTAGCGTGTGACGCCAACCAACAGGAGAACCCGATGCTGACGATCTATGGTGTTTATCGTTCCCGCGCGAGCCGGCCGCTTTGGCTGCTCGACGAGATCGGCATGGACTTCGCGCACCAGCCGGTGATCCAGGCCTACCGTCTGCCGAACGCGGACGCGCCCGATGCGCCGCTCAACACGCGCTCGCCACAGTTCCTCGCTGTCAACCCGATGGCGCTGATCCCTTCGATGGACGACGACGGTTTCGTGCTGCACGAGTCGCTCGCGATCACCCTTTACCTCGCGAAGAAGTACGGCGGCATGCTCGGTCCGCAGGACCTGCAAGAAGAGGCCATGATGGTCCAATGGGCGCTCTTTGCGGCGACCGGCATCGAAACGCCGGCGCTGGATATGCAGAAACTGCTTGGAAGCGATCAGGCAAACACCGCTGAAGGCACCGAAAAGGCGGAAGCGCTGGCACGCAGCCTCGAGCGACCGTTCGACGTTCTGGAAACGCACCTGAAGGGAAATCCGCACATGGTCGGCAACCGCTTTACGGCAGCCGATATCATCGTGGCAGAGATCGTGCGGTATGCGCAGGGCTACGCTCAACTGTTTGAGGCAAGACCGGCGCTGAAGACGTGGATCGACTCCTGCCAGTCACGTCCTGCTTTCAAGGCGATGTGGGAAAAGCGGCTACAGGAACCGGCCTGAGACCCTGATCGCTACGCGGCGGCTTCCTTCTCTGTCTCCATAGCGCGCTGAACCGCTGGCCGCTGGCGCATGCGTCGATAATGCTCGGCAACGCTTGGAAAGTCGTTGATATCGACGCCTGCACCGCCCAACCAGTCGGACATGGTGAAGAGGTAGCAATCGGCCACGGAATAGTTTTCGCCCAGAAGATAGGGGCGTTTGAAGAGGTCATTCTCAATCACGGAGAACGACGCGGCCATGTTCTGAGGCATCTTCGCCGCCATGTCCTCCAGCGATTCCTGCTTCTCCGCCCAGCGATAGCCACGACGCTTGTGGGCATAGGCAACATGAACTGTCGAGGCCAGGAAGCTGTTGAAGCCCTGCATGCGGGCGAACTCGAAAGGGTCGTCCAGGGGTGCGAGCTTTGCGTCCGGTGCGGCCTGGGCAATGAAGGCCAGGATGGCAGGGCTCTCGATCAAGGTACCCTTGTCGGTGGCTAGCGCCGGCACGCGGCCATTGGGATTGTGTTTCAGGAAGTACGGCGAGCGCTGCTCATCCTTGGCGAAATTGATCCGGCGCAACTGGTAAGGCAACCCGGACTCGGCAAGCGCGATATGGCTGGCCAGCGAACAAGCGTTTGGTGAAAAGAAAAGCGTGAGCATGACGATCTCCCATCGATCGCCAATCATCTGTCGCCCACGCAGGCAGGATCAAGAGGCTGTCGAGGAACCTCCAGGCCGAAGCGCAATTCAGCCGAAGAGAGCGTCCGTCACGCGGACGTCTCCGACATGGATCCCCTTCCAGTTCTTCAGCGCGTGGTTGGCCATGCCCATCAAGGTGGCATGGATTTCGCCATCCTTGTCGAAGTAACGTGCAATGAGCGCGAAGATCATGGATTCGGCGGCGCGGGTGGTGCCGTCCTCACATTTGACGGCCATGGCAATCCCCTGCTCCGGAAGTGCCGCGACGAAGACGCCTTCCGCGCCAGTCTTTGCAAAGATCTTGCCGGGCGCCACCTGCATCAGCTTCGTGCAGGCACGGTTGGTGCCGGCGATGTAGAACGGCTCTGCCATGCAGGCATCCATCAGCCGGCGCGAGGCTTTTGCCCGGACCGGCTCCAGCCCCTGCCCTGTCACCATCTTGGCGAAGCCATGCGCAAGGCCGCGCAGAGGCACCGCGTAGCTCGGGATGGAGCAGCCGTCGATGCCGCAATTGTCATGGCCGAGCGTCGCGCCGGTGAGGCTTTCCATCGTCCCGCGAATATCGTTCTGAAGCGGATGATCGTAATCGACATAGCCCTCGACTTCATAGCCGATATGGGTGCAGGTGCAGACGAAGCTCGAATGCTTGCCCGAACAGTTGTTGTGCAGGGCGTTTGGCTTATCGAGCGTGCGCGCCTGGTGGATCAGGGTCTTCTGGTCGCTGGACCAGTGCCAGCCGCATTCCAGTGCAGAAGCATCGCGTCCAGCGCGCTCCAGCATGGAGGAGGCCAGCGCGGCATGCTCATCCTCGCCCGAATGCGAGGCGCAGGCGATAGCCAACTCCTTCTCGCCGAAGGCGTAGGCGTCCGCCGCACCGCTTTCCACAAGCGGCAGAGCCTGCATGGCCTTGCAAGCAGAGCGAGGAAAGACGCCGGCCTCTGCTTCGCCGAAAGAGTGTAGCGTCTTGCCATCGCCATCAACGACGACACCCATACCGCGGTGGCGGCTCTCGACGATATTGCCACGGGTGACTTCGACGGTAACGGGGTTTTGCATAGGCGCGCCTTGGATTTGCTGGATGACTTGCTCATATCCGACCAGCGCGCCAGTTGCACAGGGGTCTTGCATGAAATCTTTCAAACGGCTGATCCTGGTGATCTTCGTCGTTTATCTGCTGCCGACTTTTGCGTCTGCCGGGTGGTGGGCCATTCAGGATCGGCCCGGGCGATGGAGCGAAGCACGCTGGTCGTCTGCACATCTCCTCCCTGCCCCTGAGGCCAGCGAAGAGGCGGCGATCTATGTGTTTTCCGCTGCCACGGGCGGCATGAAGGGAGCGGTGGCCAGCCACGCCTGGATCGTCACGAAGGAAAAGGGGGCCAGTAGCTATACACGATACGACAAGGTGGGATGGGGTACGCCGATCCGGCGCAACCATCGCCCGGCAGATGCCTACTGGTATTCGAATACACCGCAGCTCGTGACCGCGGTCACCGGTACGGCCGCGGAGTTGCTCATCCCGAAGGTGGAAGGAGCGATTGCAGCCTATCCCTATGCGGAGCCGGGCGGCTACAAGATCTTTCCTGGACCCAATTCCAATACCTTTGTGGCCTATGTGCTGAGAACCGTGCCGGAGCTGAATGCTGTTTTACCACCGCATGCAGTGGGACGGGATTATCTGCCGGATGGCGAGTTCGTCCATCTCGATTCTGACGGACGGGACCTGCATGTGACGTTGCGGGGGCTTCTGGGGTTTTCGGCGGGCGTGCGAAGCGGGGTCGAGTTTCACTTCTTTGGGCTGGTCGCGGGACTGGACCTTGCCAATCCCGGCATCAAGGTCCCGGCGCTCGGCAGGATCGGGCTTTGAGATTACAGCACCCAGAAACGCAAAACGCCCGCGGTCGGCGGGCGTTTACATCGGTCAAGCTTGCCTGCGATCAGAAGCCGGAAGCCTGACGGGCTACGCGGCGGATGTCGCTCTGCGCAATGCCGAGGTCACTCAGTTCGCGCGGGGACATACGGCCCAGCTCGTTGACAGTCTGACGATACTTGCGCCAGTTGTTGAAGGTACGTGCTACGTTCATGGTCATTCCCCCTTTCTATGGGTCTTCGAAGCTCCGACAGCGGTTGTTCGCCTTCCGTTTGCTTCGATGTCCCTTAGATAATCACTTCGATGGGCACCTAGAAGCGCCTAAAGAACAGGCCACCCATGCGCGCGACGCATGGACAAGTTCTGCGCTGCTGACCAACTGAACTCAAGGGTAACACCGGAAACGAAAAAGGGTCGCTCAAGGCGACCCTTTCCGTGAATCTGGTCCGTACAACGAACCCGGACGCTAGCCAGCGCCCGAAGGAAGACGCGTTTAAGCCGAGGGCTGCCTCGACGAAACCGACACCTTTCCAAAGTTCGAAACGCAGACCGAAATCTCACTCGACATTGGATCACCTTCCTTTCGTTACGTTGACGATGAAGCCAAGGTAGGTGCTCCGTAGCATGTATGCAAGGCACGTTATGTGACAAATCAAGCATGTATTTGAGTTGCGGTCGTGCGGTTCGACCTACCATGCGCAAGCTCTGCCTGATTCTCCTCAGCGAAGGTCCAAAACGATCTTGCCGATATGGCTGCTCGTTTCCATGAGCCGGTGCGCCTCGACCACCTGATCGAAAGGCATGACGGTGTGAATGACCGGCGCGACTGTGTTGTTTTCAAGAAGCGGCCAAACCTGATCCCTCAGTTCGTCGCGGATCGCCCGCTTCTCTTCTGCCGTGCGTGGGCGCATGGTCGAGCCGGTGACGGTCAGCCGCTTGACCATGATCGGTGAAAGATTGGCCTTTTCCGCAACCGCTCCTCCGAGGAAGGCGATGATCGAGAGGCAGCCATCCTTGCCGAGCGCGTTGAGGTTGCGATTGAAGTACTCGGCGCCGATCATGTCGAGAATCACGTCGACCCCCTTGCCGCCCGTTTCCGCCTTGACCACCTCGACGAAATCTTCCTCGCGGTAGTTGATGCCGCGCTTGGCCCCGAGCTTCTCGCAGGCAATGCATTTCTCCGCCGATCCCGCCGTGGTGTAGACTTCGGCGCCGAAAGCCTTGGCGAGTTGGATCGCGGTTGTGCCGATGCCGCTGGAGCCGCCGTGGATAAGGACGCTTTCACCTTCCGTCAGGCCGGCCATCTGGAACAGGTTGGCCCAGACGGTGAAGAAGGTCTCCGGCAGTGCCGCGGCCTTGATCGCGTCATAGCCTTGGGGAACGGCCAAGGTCTGGCCGACCGGAAGCGCACAATACTGCGCATAGCCGCCGCCATTTGCCAGGCCGCAGACCCTCTCGCCGATGGTGAAGTCCCTGACACCCTCTCCCAGGGCGACGACGGTGCCGGCGACCTCCAGTCCAAGGATGGGGCTGGCATCTTTCGGCGGCGGATAGCTGCCGCTTCGTTGCGCAACATCGGGACGATTGACGCCAGCCGCCTCCACCTGGACGATGACCTCCCCCGCGCGCGGCTGCGGCACCGGCCCGGTCTCCATACGCATGACCTCAGGGCCGCCGAAGCTCGGCAGATCGACGTAACGCATCTGTTGCGGAAGTGGCATGGCAGTCTCCTTGTGCTGGAGCAGGAGACTTAGGACGTGCTTGGGGCGCTGGAAAGACGCTCCACCGCCGCGGTGTCAAATTGTCTCGAACACGGTGCCCGGAGATGGGCGGCGTCAGCGTCGTACGGCGGGCGCAAAGGCAATCAACGAGCACTTCTTGATCGTCAGGCCTTCTCAACATTTCCACTATGGCAGGTTTTTGTTGATTGATCAGTCAACCAAACCTAGACTTGATGAAACTGGAGCTTCTAGCAATGCCTCGTATCGGAATGGAGCCGCTGCGCCGGAAGGCGCTGGTCGACGCAACGCTGCGCACGATCGGACAGCAGGGATCGCTGGACGTGACGATGTCCGACATCGCCCGTGAAGCAGGTGTCTCGCCTGCGCTTGCCCATCATTATTTCGGCAGCAAGCAGCAGTTGCTCGTTGCCACGATCCGCAGCCTGCTTGCCCGCCTGCGCGCCGATGCCGTCGCGGCACTGGAGAATCTGGAGACCCCACGGGAGCGTCTTTCGGCGATCATCCGGTTGTCCTTTCAGGCTGACCAGTTCGCGCCCGAGACGGTTGCGGCGTGGCTTGCCTTTTATGTGGAGGCCCAGCGCTCGGAAGAGGTGCGTCGCCTCCTCGTCATCTATGCCCGACGGCTGCGCTCCAACCTGCTGGACAGCCTGGAGCGCCTTTGCCCGCCAGATGACGCGGCACGCATCGCGGAGGGCGTCGCGGCGATGATCGACGGGCTCTACATCCGCCAGAGCCTGCGTTCGGCCCCGATCGGCAGTACCGCCTCCGTGACGCTGACCGAGGATTATCTTGACCTTCAGCTTCGCCCGTTCCTGCGCCCGGATGCACCAGGCGCTGCCGCCATCCATCGCCGAGGAGAATGATCATGCGCGCCCAGCCGAAAGCCAGCCACTTCATCGATGGCGAGTATGTCGAGGACGTTGCCGGCACCGTGATCGAGAGCGTCTACCCAGCCACCGGCGAGGTGATCGCCAAGGTGCATGCAGCGACACCGGCCATCGTGGAGCGGGCGGTGGCATCCGCAAAGCGGGCGCAGGCGGAATGGGCGGCGATGAGCCCCACGGCACGCGGGCGTATCTTGAAGCGGGCAGCCGGCATCATGCGCGAGCGCAATCGGGAGCTCTCCGAACTGGAGACGCTGGATACGGGAAAACCGATCCAGGAGACGATCGTTGCCGATCCGACCTCTGGCGCCGACAGCCTGGAGTTCTTCGGCGGCATCGTGGCAACGGCCTTGAACGGCTCGCATATCCCGCTCGGCTCCGACTGGGCCTATACCAAGCGCGTGCCGCTCGGGGTCTGCGTCGGCATCGGCGCCTGGAACTACCCTCAACAGATCTGCTGCTGGAAGGCGGCCCCGGCACTGGCCGCCGGCAATGCCATGGTGTTCAAGCCGTCAGAAACGACACCGCTCGGAGCGCTGAAGATCGCCGAGATCCTGATCGAGGCTGGCCTGCCGAAGGGTGTGTTCAACGTCATCCAAGGCGACCGCGATACGGGGCCCCTGCTCGTCGAGCATCCGGATGTCGCGAAGATTTCGCTTACCGGCTCCGTCCCCACCGGACGCAGAGTGGCGGCTGCGGCTGCGGGACAGTTGAAGCACGTAACGATGGAGCTTGGCGGCAAGTCGCCGCTGATCGTCTTTGACGACGCCGATCTCGACAGCGCCATCGGTGGCGCCATGCTCGGCAACTTCTATTCCACCGGCCAGGTCTGCTCCAACGGCACCCGCGTCTTCGTGCAGAAGACGATCAAGGAAGCCTTTCTCAGCCGCCTGAAGGAGCGGACGGAGCGCATCGTCATCGGCGATCCGATGGACGAGGCGACGCAGATGGGGCCGCTCGTTTCGCGGGCACAGCGCGAGAAGGTGCTCGACTACATTGAAAAGGGCAAGGCCGAGGCCGCGAGGCTCGTCAGCGGCGGCGGCATTCCGAACAATGTCGCCGGGGAAGGTTTTTACGTGCAGCCAACCGTCTTTGCGGATGTGACCGACGACATGACGATTGCCCGCGAGGAAATCTTCGGTCCGGTCATGTGCGTGCTCGATTTCGACGACGAGGCTGAAGTAATCGCCCGTGCCAACGCCATCGAGTTCGGCCTCTCCGGCGGCGTGTTTACCGCCGACCTCAGCCGCGCTCACCGCGTCGCGGACCGGCTTGAGGCCGGTACGCTCTGGATCAACACCTACAACCTCTGCCCGGTCGAGATCCCCTTCGGCGGCTCCAAGCAATCCGGCTTCGGCCGCGAGAATTCGGCGGCAGCACTCGAGCACTATACCGAGCTGAAGACCGTCTACGTGGCGGTGGGCCCGGTCGAGTCGCCGTATTGAGGAGATCGGCATGACCAGCGCAGACTTCGTTATCGTCGGTTCCGGCTCGGCAGGCTCAGCCATGGCCTACCGGCTTTCGGAGGACGGCAAGCACTCCGTCATTGTGATCGAGGCGGGCGGGTCGGACATCGGGCCGTTCATCCAGATGCCGGCCGCCCTTGCCTGGCCGATGAGCATGAAGCGCTATAACTGGGGCTATCTTTCGGAGCCGGAACCCAACCTCAACAACCGCCGGATCACCGCGCCGCGCGGCAAGGTGCTCGGCGGCTCGTCCTCCATCAACGGGCTCGTCTACGTGCGCGGCCATGCGGAAGACTACAACCGCTGGGAGGAGCTCGGCGCGCGCGGCTGGGCCTATGCGGATGTGCTGCCCTA
>JAEWOP010000146.1 GCA_023399635.1 Pseudomonadota bacterium | reverse complement strand
CTCCTGGCCGTAGCGGCTGGCGATGGTCTTGAGATCCCGGCTGTAGCCATTGACGATCTGGCCGCCATTGCGGCCCGAGGCTCCAAAGCCGATCCGCTCAGCCTCCAGCACAACCACCGAGTATCCCCGCTCGCAGAGCTCCAGGGCCGCCGAGATACCAGTGAAGCCAGCTCCGATGATGCAGACATCGGCATCCAGATCAGCCTGGAGCGTCGGCCGGACGCGCTTGTCATTGGCTGAGGCCGCATACCAGGAGTTTGCGTGACCTGCGTTGTCACTGGTCTTGTAGGTCATGGATCACACCGTCCGGATGTAGGCGTCATATTCAACATCGGTGACGCGGAGGGAGAATTCCTGAATTTCCTGCTGTTTGCAGGCGGTGTAGAGGGCGCGATATCTCGGCCCAAGGGTGGCATAGGCAAATGTCGATTTTGCAAACTGCTGCAGCGCGTAGTCCCAATTCGTCGGAAGCGGCTCGTGGCTGACCGCATGCTCGTCGCCCGTGATGGCGCCGCCCGGATTGCGCTTTTCGCGAATACCAGCGAGCGCGGCACTGAGGATCATCGCCAGGACAAGATAGGGATTGGTATCGGCACCCGCGACGCGGTGCTCGATGCGGGTTGCGGGCTTGCTGGCGGTGATGACCCGCACAGCCGCGGAACGGTTGTCGAAGCCCCAGGACGCGTAGGTTGGCGCATGCTCGGTCGGTCGCAGGCGTCTGTAGGAATTGGCATGCGGTGCAAAGACCGCCATGCTTTCTCCCATGTTCTCGAGCAATCCGCCAACGGAATGGAACAGCCTCTCCGAGGGGCCGTCCTTGCCGGCATAGACATTCGTGCCGCTCTCGTCGAGCAGTGAGAAATGCACATGCATCCCGCTGCCCGCCTGCCGTCCATAGGGCTTGGCCATGAACGTGGCATCGAGGTCATTTGCACGCGCCACGCCCTTGACGATCCGCTTTAGCAGCACTGCGTAATCTGCGGCCTTCAATGCATCTGGCATATGGTTCAGGTTGATCTCGTATTGCCCCGGTCCGTTTTCACGAAGAGTCGTATCGGCAGGGATGCCTTGCGCACGCGCGGCCGAGGCGATGCCATGAAACACGTCTTCGAAGTCCTGCAGCTCCGAAATCGAAAGTACCTGTGTCTGCCCTGTATGCCAGCGCCCATCGCGCGAATTGGGTGGGCGCACCGGATCAAGAGCAGAGCGCACCGGATCGATAAGGTAGAACTCCAGCTCCGTTGCCACCACAGGCGTCAGCTTCAGGCGCGCGAAGCCCTGCAGTACGTTTGCCAGAACCTGCCGTGGGTCGCCGTAGAACCCGCTGCCGTCCGGGTCGCGCATCCCCAGCAAGACCTGCGCGGTGGGTCGGTTGAGCCATGTGACGCGCGAAAGCGTTCCCGGTACAGGGAAGCAGATGCCGTCCGGATCTCCCGTTCCCTCGGCAAGCCCTGCCGCATTGACGTCCCGACCCCACACATCCAGCGCATACACGGAACGCGGCATGGCCATGCCTTGCGAAAGAACGTCGAGTGCCCGCTCGCGCGGGATCCACTTCCCGCGCGGCACCCCGTTCACGTCGATCACGAAAGCTTCCAGAACCTCGATGTCGGGATTGTTCTCGAAGAAAAGCTGTGCCGAACTGATTTGGTCCATGAAACACCAGAAGTCGTTGATCCATTGGCGCTGCAGGCGCGCCCGAGCCTTGCGGCTTCGCTAGCGATGGACTGTCTTGGCGTTGTAGATCAGGTATCGAACCATCGTCTATGGCGGCCCGTGCCGGCCGCCTCATCCCCGTTTCAAGAACACTAGCCGCGTTTGACCGCGATGGCCAGTCAGGCGCCGAAACGCTCCGGTCTGTAGGCCGAGATATCGACAAGCGGTGTTTCCCCGGTAATCGCTTCTGCAATCACCCGTCCAGTGACGGGACCGAGCGTCAGTCCGTGATGCGCGTGACCGAAGGCGAACCATAGCCCGTCATGGCGTGGAGCCTTCCCAATCACTGGCATCATGTCTGGCGTACACGGTCGCGCTCCCATCCAGGGCTCTTGATCCAATCGTTCACCCAGTGGGAAGATGCTGCGGGCGACGGCCTCGGCGCGATCCAACTGTACGGGTGTCTTGGGTGCATCGCGGAGCGCGAATTCCGCCCCTGTTGTCAGCCGGATCCCCTGGTTCATCGGTGCGAGGAAATAGCCTCGTTCTGCATCCATGGTCCAGCCGTTGAGCTTGGCATTGCCTTCCGCCCCATAATGCATGTGATAGCCGCGTTTGACGCCGACGAGGAAGCGATAGCCAAGTGGCTTCGTCACGACATCCGACCATGGCCCAAGCGCGACGACAACATCCTTTGCCTCCACGGTGCCATCGCCAGCGACGACACGCCAGCCTGTCGCTGTTTTCGAGAGGCTCTTCGCGTCGCCCTTGAGGAACCGGCCGCCAAGTTTGTCGAACAGGCGAAGATAGGCCATTGTCAGCGCATGCGGATCGCGGACAGACCACGGGTCCTCCCATTTCAACCCACCAACGAAATCACGGCTAAGGTTGGGTTCCTGTTCGGCGATGTCGGCAGGCGTTAGCTCCTTGAACGTTACGCCATACTCTTCACGCAGGCGTGCCGCCTCCTTCAGTTCTCCGTCTCGCTTGGCAGAGGTCCGAAACACCTCGGTCCAACCCTGCTTGACGATCAGATCCTCGGCGCCCACTTCTTCGATGAGTTCGTCGTGGGTCGAGATCGAGTGCTCGATCAAAGGAGCGTAAGCGCGGGCAATCAACTGATGGCGGCTGAGGTTCGAATGCCACCAGTATCGGGCGAGGAATGAGGTGACGGAAGGAATGGCGCGCCAGTGGTAATGCGCGTCGATCCGGTTGTTCAGCGCGTAGCGGAGGATCATGCCGAACTGCTGCGGGAAACCATACGGAACGACCCCCTCGCGCTGGATCAGGCCCGCATTGCCGTAGGATGTCTCTTCGCCCGCGCCGCGACGATCCACCAAAACCACAGACTTTCCCCGCCGCGCGAGGTGAAGTGCCGTGGAGACCCCAATGATGCCGGCGCCGAGAACGATTGCATCCGCTGTCATGTCTGCTTGCTTC
>JAEWOP010000081.1 GCA_023399635.1 Pseudomonadota bacterium | reverse complement strand
GTGCTATGCGGCAAGCTTCTTCTTCACGAGTTCGTAAAGGCCAACTTCGTCCACCGAGATGGGCAAGACGTCCGGAACAAGGTCGCTTGCCACCTCGACTGCGAGGTCTTCACTGGCTTCGGCGTTGACGACGTTCACCTCTTCGACATCCGTCAAGTCAGCGGAGCTCGCTGGAGAGGCGCCGCTTTCGGGAGAGGGTACATCCTTGGCATTTTCGGAGGCCTTGGACTGTTCCACACTTGCCCCCAGAAGCAGGACCATGTCTGTCTCAGGGGCATCGTCAACCATGCCTTCCGACGCGTGCGGCTTTGCCGCCCGATCATTGCGAAGCTCCACGGCGTCCTGCATCTCCTGGACATCATCGAGCTTTCCGGAAGCCTCGAGGGCCCGGATATCGTCCTGCCGCTCCGCACGCGTTTGTGCGTCCTCCACACGCGTTGGATCATATCCCTGCGGCCCAAGCTTCAGTTCTTCAAGCGTCTTCGGGGCCGCCACGTCTTCAAGGCGTTGAAGAACGCGTGCGACATCAAAGTCGGCTTTGCCGCCGTTCGCGACCTTCATCAAGCCTTCCATGAGTCGCGCATTGTCATCGCCATAGGGGTTCTTGATGGCAGCGATGACAGTGGCAAGCGTTACCCCCGCATCGGCCAGCCCAAGGTCCGTTTGAAGTTTTGCAACCTGATCCGGATCGAGGTCCTTCACCGCATCTTCGATCGCCTTGCCGAGTGCGTAGTTTGACCTCTCTTGCTCAACATCGATCCCGAGCCTTGCCGCCAACCGTTCGGTCAGCTTCACTTTCAGCTCGTTCGGATCGATGTTGTTGATGCCAAACAGCGCTTCGGCAATTTTTCCCTGCGCACGCCTGGCTTCGGTACTGGCGCTGATGCGCGCTTCGACAAGCGGATCCCTCTTGTCGCCGGACGCCTTCTCCTCGTCTTGCCTGCGTCGCTCCTCGATGCTGTCGAGCGTCGATTGCATGAGATTGGTGGCTGCAAGCCCGGAGGCTGCCTGGGTCGGTAATAGCATGGTATGCGCCCCACACGTGTGGCGCAAACCTAGATGAACAGAATGAACTGTTCCTTAATCTATGTTGCTGGACACGGGGCCCGCGTTCAGCTGTGCGCGAAGATATCCGTTTCCTCCCAACCGAGCAGGTCCAGTTTGGCGCGGGTTGGAAGGAACTCGAAACAGGCATTGGCCAGCTCAGTGCGCCCGTCGCGGCTGAGGCGCAGCGTCAGCTTCTCGACCAGGGCGTGCAGGTGCAGAACGTCGGACGCGGCATATTCAAGTTGTGCCGGCGACAGCTTTTCAGCTGCCCAGTCAGACTGCTGCTGTGCTTTCGAAACGTCGATGTCGAGCAGTTCCTTGAGGTTGTCCTTAAGCCCATGCCGATCCGTATAGGTTCTGGTGAGCCTTGAAGCGATCTTGGTGCAGAACACAGGCGCCGTCGTGACGCCGAAGGTATGAAAGAGGACGGCAATGTCGAAGCGACCGTAGTGGAAAATCTTGCGGCGCGAAGGATCAGCCAGCAGTGCGACCAGATTGGGCGCCTGCTTCTGCCCGGCAGCAATGCGGATTACGTCCGCAGTTCCATCACCGGGAGACAGCTGTACCACGCATAGCCGGTCGCGACGGGGGACAAGCCCCAGCGTCTCGGTATCGATCGCAATGTCGCGCGTATAGCGGGCGGCGTCCAAAGCCGAGATGTCGCCCTCGTGGTAGCGAATGCTGCTCATTACTTGCCTCTTGGTTTGCCGATGACGCAATGACACAGAGCCACGCCCTGGGCAAGCATGGCGATGACTGTAGCAGACGCGGGAAGACATAGATGAAGCTCTGCGTCCCGCGCATTGCTGCAATGCAGCAGATGTTCTTGGCAAGGCGTCCAGCGCATCATATATCCCTCTCATCGAAGCGACGCACTCCTCCTCCCAGCGTCGCCAGATGAGATCGGCAATCTCCTCCTCCTCCCAATTGCCGATCATGTTTAAAGCCCGACGCACCTCCTCCCGCGTCGGGCTTTTTCGTTTCAGCATCTTCCTGTCAAAAGTCGGCGCGCAGGCTCAGGTGAGCCGCAACTCCTTTATTGCCGCCATCAGGTGCTCATCAACCTCAAGACCATAGCGAAGCGCGTCTTGCCGGCTGTTCTGTCCGCGCCGCCCCGGAAGCCGTACGCCTTCCTCGCGGGTCATTTCCGCTGCCAGTTCGGCGATCCTTGCTGCCGCATTGTCAGAACCAGGATCAATGGCGATGATGACCTGGCCGACGGATGGCGGTGCTCCCTCCGCGTCAAAAAAAGATGAGGCTTCGTAGGAGAAGTTAGCCCCTGTCAGACCCGCGGCCAGCACCTCCACCATCAGAGCAAGTGCGGCACCTTTGGCGCCGCCGGAGGGAGAAAGGTGACCCTTGAGGGCAGCTTCGGGATCGGTCGTCGGATGTCCGTCCGCATCAAACGCCCAGCCTTCAGGAATTTGCTCCCCCCGCTGCTGAGCTGCGACGATCTTCCCAGCAGCAACCGTCGTCAAAGCAAGATCGACAACCAGAGGATCCCCACCGGCAACGGGCGCTGCAAACGCGATCGGGTTAGTGCCAAAGATCCGCCTGCGGCCGCCCCACGCTGCCATGGATGCGGGGGCGTTCGCCACCATGATCGCCATCAGTCCCTGTTCCGCCAGCCGCTCGACAGCCAGCCCCGCGACGCCTGCGTGGTGTGAACGGCGGATGAGGGCAATGGCAATGCCGCAGGCCCTGGCAGCTTGCGGCAGGTTTACAACGGCGAGATCGATAGCAGGATAGGCGAAGCCATGGGCGGCATCGATGGCGAGGACTGCTGGTCGGGGACGCGAAAGGGATGGTCGCACCTGCCCGTCCACCTTGCCGCTCCTGAGTTGGCCAACATACGGCACGACCCGTCTCAGGCCGTGGCCGTACTGTCCCGCGGCCTCGGCTTGCGCCAGGGCGTGCGCAACGGAGGCAGCAGCCACGGGAGAAGTGCGATTCGCCTCAAAAACCTCTCGCAGCAGTGTTTCAATGGCAGCAAGAGTTATGAGCATCTCTGAAATCCGTACGCGAAAGCAGCTGATGCCACGCCTTACTCCGCTGGCAGAGCAGGGCCAAGCTCATTCGCACCGCAAGCCCTGATCCAGATAGCTTGGAACACCTGCGGGAGGTGCCGGAATTGGCGACGCACGACGCACCGCCGAGACGATGTAGTCATCAATTGCCGCATTGCCGGAGGAGCGTGACAGTGAGACGCTGGTGATGTTGCCACTGCCATCGAAGTTGAAGCGGACTGCCGCAGTACCCTTGTCCCTGCCGGGGCATCGGCGAGCATTGCGCGCGATCTTCGCCTGAACGCGCGATTTCCATTTGGCAGGGGCGACGGACGACGTTGCAGAGCCTTCAGTCGTCTGGGCTGCCGCGGTGCGTTCCGAAGGCTTTGCCTGAAGCTTGGCCTTCTGTGAGGCCTTGGAAGCCTGCGGCTGCGGCTTCACCTGCTTTGGTGCGGGCTTCTTCGGCGCCAGTGGTGGCGGTGGCCGCGAAACCGGCAGCGGGACCTCGACATTTTCCAGCGCCGCGATCATCTGCTGCTCGAGCGGGTCGACTTCCTCTACCGGTTCCGGCGGCTGCTCTGGGATGGTTTCCGTGATTTCCGGCTCTGGTTGCTCAAGCGGCTCCGGCTCCGGCTCGGGAATCGTGGGCTCAGGTTCGATGGGCTCGGCAATCTCCTCCGGAGGAGGTGGTTCCACAGGCTCTGGCAGGGGCTCCGGAAGAGGTTCTTCAACGGGCTCCAACTGCTTGCTGACGACTTCCTCGGCATCGACTGCCTCGGTCGAGACCTGATCCTCTTCCGTATTGACCGCTTCCGGCTCGGCGGCAAGTTCGATCATGATGGCAGCTGGTGGCGCTTCGTCCGCAGGTGAGGCGGGTTCTTGTCGAAGCAGGACTGCGGCCGCTGCGATGTGAGCCGTCAGCACCACCAAGCCGGCGGTCGACCAGAGCGCCAGCTCTGCAAGTCGGCTGGGTCGAGACGGCGTCAATATCATGGATTGCCTCCACGTGCTGCCGCCGCAGGCTCAGCCGCCGCTGGTGGGGCGGCGGAGAGCGTTTCCAGCCCGACCAGCGCAATCTTGAGATAGCCGGCGTCCCGCAGCAGGTTCATCACCTCCATGAACTGCCCATATTCTATCGCCTTGTCCGCCCGCAGGAAAATGCGCGTATCCTTGTCACCCTCGGTTACGCGCTCCAGCGCCAGGGAAAGCTGCTCGCGCGAGACAGGCTCATTGCCGAGGTTCAGGCCGAGATCTTCCTTGACTGTCAGATAAAGAGGCTCGTCTGGACGCTGCGCCGGTTGTGCCGATGAAGCTGGTAGATCGACGTTCACATCCACCGTTGCCAGCGGCGCTGCCACCATGAAGATGATCAGCAGCACCAGCATGACGTCAATAAACGGCGTGACGTTGATCTCGTGGTTTTCGGAGAGCTCGTCACCGTTGTTTTCGCGGATCCCGCCGGCCATGGATCATTCTCCTGCCACGAGCGAAACAGCAGGCTTGCGGCTGCCGGGCGGCATCTTGCGAAAGTCGAGATCACGGCTGACCAGTCGCTCAACACCGGCGGCGGCATCCGCGAGCAGCTGGCGATATCCCGTGATCGAACGGGCGAAGACGTTGTAGATGACGACGGCTGGGATGGCTGCAACGAGTCCGATCGCAGTGGCAAGCAGCGCTTCGGCAATTCCGGGCGCCACGACAGCGAGATTGGTTGTCTGCGACTCGGAAATACCGATGAAGGAATTCATGATGCCCCAAACAGTGCCGAACAAGCCGACAAAGGGTGCCGTGGAGCCGATCGTGGCAAGCACGCCCGTCCCGCGCGACATGCGACGGCCGGCAAAGGACTCGATGCGTGACAGTGCAGAGGCCACTCGCTCCTTGACGCCGCTGTTATCGGCATGGTCAAGAGCGGCTTCGGAAAGACGGACTTCCTCCGCCGCAGAGCGTAACATCAGCGCGGCAGGTCCGCCACGCTGGCCAATGGCACCCACAGCATCGGCGAGCGTTGTGGAATTTCTGATAATTTTCAACGTCCGACCTGCGCGGGTCCGTGCGCCGGTGAGCTCAAGTGTCTTTGCCAGCCAAACGGTCCAGGTGATGAGAGAAGCAAAGGCGAGCCCGATCATCACGGCTTTGACAACCCAGTCGGCAGCCATGAACATTCCCCAGGGCGAAAGGTCGTGGGGAATGTCTGAACGCTGGCCGCTGGGCAGGAGATCCTGAAACACCGTTGGCTCGGCATTCGGTTCCTCTGCGATTGGTTGATCTTCCGTGGGCGGATTGGCCTGTACCTGTTCGGCGGCGGGATCTGCGGCAACGGGGGCATCCGGTGCCACACTTTCAGTAGGCGTAGCAGGAGTTGGCGCAGCCGGTGCCGCGGCAGGGGTTTCGGCTGCAGGCGGCGCCTGGGGTGCCAGAGTCTCTGCTTGTGGAACAGGTGCCGGAGCAGTCTCCTGTGCCTGAGCCGGGAGCGCTGCTGTGAGAAAAAAACCCAACAACGACAGGGTGATGCCCCGAAGTGTGTAACGGCTCAATCTGAGGGCGCTGGCGGCGGTTGTTGGCATGGTTGAGGCTCTCCGGATGGCGGAGCTTGCACGCCCGCGGCGGTACAAGATCCCACGACTGCGGCGGCCAGCGCGATACCGGCCTGTTCACGAGCCTCTCGATAATAAACATGAGTAGGGATGGCAACAAATAAATCCTGATCTTTCGGATCAGATTTCAAGGTTGCGTCGATCGGTCGAGCAGGAGTTGAAGAGACCCGCTCGCCGGGCACCGCGTCGCGCTAGCGGGCCAGCCAGCCGCCATCAACTGGCAAAACTACGCCATGGATATAATCCGAAGCCGGGGACGCGAGGAAGACGGCTGCTCCGCCAAGCTCCTCCGGCCGCCCCCAGTGGCCAGCAGGAATACGATTGAGAATTGCGGAATTGCGGTCCGGATCGTTTCGCAAGGCTTCCGTATTGTTGGTTTCGAAATAGCCCGGCGCTATCGCATTCACGTTGATACCCTTGCCGGCCCATTCGCAGGCAAGCAGCCGCGTCAAACCTGCAAGTCCGCTCTTGGATGCAGTATAGGAAGGAATGCGGATGCCACCCTGGAAGGACAGCAGCGAGGCGATGTTGATGATCTTGCCCGGCTGATCCTTGGCGATGAGGTGTCGCGCGAAGGCCTGCGAGAGGAAGAACACGCTCTTGAGGTTGACGTCCATCACTGCGTCCCAGTCTGCTTCGGTGAAGTCGACAGCGTCCGCGCGACGGATGATCCCCGCATTGTTGACCAGAATATCCGCCCGGCCAGACCATGACACCGTCTTGTCGAGCACATCCTGCACTGGGTCGATGGTGGAGAGGTCAGCCTGGATGGTATGGCACCTGCCGCCGCCTGCTGCGTCGATCGCAGCCTCGGTCTCTGCCATGGACGAGCGGCCGACAAGTGCAACGTCGGCGCCTGCACCAGCAAGCGCAACGGCTATTGCTTGGCCCAGACCGGTATTGGCGCCGGTGACAATGGCAGTCTTGCCCTCGAGGTCGAATGAGATGGTCACGTCAGGCTCCTCCACATGTGACAAGAAAAAGCCGCTGGAAACGGGTTCCCAGCGGCTCTTGATGCTTTGCCGATCGCTTAGAGCGTCCGGGTGATGTGCTCCACGCGGAAGCACTCGATCGTGTCTCCGGCGCGGATATCTTCGTAGTTCTCGAAGGCCATGCCGCATTCCTGGCCCATCGGTACTTCGGAGACTTCGTCCTTGAAGCGCTTGAGCGTCTTGAGCTTGCCTTCGTGGATAACGACGTTGTCGCGCAGCAGGCGCACGCCCGCACCACGTTCCACCTTGCCTTCGATGATGCGGCAACCCGCAACCTTGCCGGTCTTGGTGATGTTGAACACTTCGAGGATCTCGGCATTCCCGAGGAAGGTTTCGCGGCGCTCCGGCGACAGAAGGCCCGACATCGCTGCCTTCACGTCATCTACCAGGTCGTAGATGATGTTATAGTAGCGTATTTCGAGACCCGCCCGTTCGGCGGCCGTGCGTGCCTGTGCGTTGGCACGTACGTTGAAGCCGATGATTGCCGCTTCCGAGGACTCGGCAAGCGAGATGTCGGACTCGGTAATCGCGCCGGCACCCGAATGCACGATGCGTGCCCGAACTTCGTCCGTGCCGAGCTTGTCCAGAGCACCGATGATGGCTTCCACAGAACCCTGTACGTCGCCCTTGATGAGCAGCGGGAACTCCTTGTAGCCGGTGTTCTGCAGCTTGCTCATCATCTGTTCGAGCGAGCCACGCTGACCGGACTGGCGAGCCGCTGCCTTGTCGCGGGCAAGCCGCTGACGGTATTCCGAGATCTCGCGGGCGCGGCTCTCGCTCTCGACAACTGCGAAGCGATCGCCGGCGGCCGGAGTGCTGGAAAGGCCAAGAACCTCGACCGGCATTGCCGGGCCGGCTTCCTTGACGTGTTCGCCCTTGTCGGTCACGAGCGCGCGGACACGGCCCCACTGATCGCCAGCAACGATGATCTGGCCAGGCTTCAGCGTACCCTTCTGCACGAGAACGGTGGCAACTGCACCGCGGCCACGATCAAGCTGCGCCTCGATGACGGTACCTTCGGCGGTTCGCGTCGGATCGGCCTTCAGATCAAGGATTTCGGCCTGGAGCAGGACCGCCTCGAGCAGCTTGTCGAGGTTGGTCTTGTTCTTGGCGGAAACTTCCACGTCGAGCACTTCACCGCCGAGCGATTCCACGAAGACTTCGTGCTGCAGAAGCTGCTGGCGGACCTTGTCCGGATTGGCTTCATGCTTGTCGATCTTGTTGATCGCAACGATGATCGGCACGCCGGCAGCCTTGGCGTGGTTGATGGACTCGACCGTCTGCGGCATCACGCTGTCGTCGGCGGCAACCACGAGGATCGCAATATCCGTTGCCTGCGCACCGCGGGCACGCATGGCCGTGAAGGCGGCGTGGCCGGGGGTGTCGATGAAGGTAATCTTCTGGGCGTTCTGTTCCACCTGATAGGCACCGATATGCTGGGTGATGCCACCGGCTTCACCGGACACAACATTGGCCTGACGGATCGCGTCGAGCAGCGAGGTCTTGCCGTGGTCGACGTGACCCATGATTGTCACGACCGGCGGACGCGGCACCAACTCGGCTTCACTATCCTGAACGTCGAAGATGCCTTCCTCGACGTCGGATTCGGAGACGCGCTTGACGGTATGCCCGAATTCTCCGGCGATGAGTTCAGCGAGATCGGCGTCGATGACGTCGCCTGGCTTCATCATCTGGCCTTCCTTCATCAGGTACTTGATGACGTCAACGGCGCGTTCGGACATGCGCTGCGACAGTTCCTGAATGGTGATGGTTTCCGGCAGGATCACTTCGCGCATGACCTTTTCGCGCGGCTCCTGCATCTGGCTGCGGCGGAATTTCTCCTGCCGACGACGCATCGCGGCCATCGAGCGCCCGCGAGCATTGCCGCCATCCTCGTCGGTGCTGACGGTGGTCACCGTCAACTTGCCGCGGCGACGCTCGTCCTCAGTCTTCGGACGTGCGGGTACCTTGGCAGGCGCCGGAGCCGTGATACGACCACGGACGGGGGCGCCGCGTGGCGGGCCGCGATCGTCGTCCTCTTCATTGCCGGCTTTGCGACCACGCCCGATAACGGGCTGGGCAGGAGCGGCAGGCTGCGTACGTGCGGCGGGTCGAGCTTCGGTGGCGCGCGCTGGTGCAGGCGCAGCAGCAACCGGAGCAGGTGCCTCCTCTACAGGCACCTCAACGGGTGCAGGCTCAGCGGCGCGACGGGCAGCCTCTGCGGCCTCCTCAGCCCTGCGGCGTTCTTCCTCAACCTTACGACGCGCTTCATCTTCGGCACGCTGCTTGGCTTCGATCGCCTCGCGGGCCTGTGCTTCGACCAGCGCACGGCGGCGCGCATCCATCTCGCTCGCCGAAAGATCGTGCAACACGGCGCCACGAGGGCGCTCAGGCTGCCGCTGCTGGGGAGCCGACGCGGTCGGACGCTGCACCTGTGGGGTCGGTTGATGAACGCGTGTGGTCGGCGCTTGCGGCTGCTGCGGACGTGGAGCCGATGCAGCAGGCTCTGCAGCACGCGGCGCGGCCGATGCCGGCGCGGTGAATGCGGGCTTGTCGTCTTCCGGTCGAATAGGACGGCGCTTGCGTGTTTCGACCACGACCGCCTTGGTGCGGCCACGACCCATATCCTGGCGCACGGTGCCCTGGCTCACTCCCGAAGGCTTCAGGGTGAGGGTCTTCTTAACCCCAAGAGTCTTGTCGTCGTTGTTGTCAGTCATTCCGTTCCTGTTCCTTCGAACGAGGACGGATGGCAACATCAGACCTCGTCTATCAATGCATGTCTCTCGGTACGGCGGCCGGCGATTGCCGGTGGCCGCGTCATTGGGTTTGTGGGCGCGTGCCGCCCACTGCTCCAGACTGACCGACATCGCGGTACTTTTCGAGCATGGTTGCGCGCTTCACTACACCTTCACCCGCCTGTCCGGCAAGCGCCGCGGCATGGATAAAAGCATTCTGGCCCATCAGTTCGTCCATTTCCGCGCTCGTGAAGAACGAAAAGGACGGTATGTCTTTCTCGGCGTCAGTCCCGAGTTTCCAAGCTTTTCGCGCCTGGTCGATCTTGCGGACACCGTCGGCTGCCGCATCGGCCGCATGAAACACGGCAAAGGCTGCTCCCGACCGGACTGCGGCATCGACTTTCATCGCCCCGCTGATGAACTGGCCAGCTTTCCGAGCCATGTTCATCATCCCAACAAGATCGGCTGCGATCAGGCGGTCGACCAGCGACCCGAGATCCGGATCAGCCTTCACATCCCGCTTCAGCGCCCGCGAAAACAGCTTGCGCTGAACGGCACGATCAACGAGCGTCCGGTCGACCTTGATCCAGCACCCCCTGCCGGGAAGCTGCCGCTTCAGGTCCGGCACCACCTGCCCGTCAGGGCCGGCAACGAAGCGGATGAGCCCTTCGGGCGCTTCCGCTTCGCGTGTCACGATGCAGGTTCGGTCGTTCACGGGGAAGTCCCCATCATCTTCCGGCTCCTGCGTCTGGCTTTCGGCCATCATTCTTCAGTGGCGGCTTCCGCCTCCTCGACTTCTTCCGCCTGGCCGTTAGCAAGGTCTTCTTCCGTGATCCAGCCGGCCAGCAGACGAGCCTGAACGATCATGTTTTCGGCCTCGGCGCGAGAGACGTCGAATTTTGAGAACAAGCCCTCGAACTTCTTCGTCTCGCCATCCTTGCGCTCGCTCCAACCGACGAGGTCGTCTGCTGCGCAGCCTGCAAAGTCCTCGACCGTCTTGATGCCGTCTTCGCCGAGCGCAACAAGCATCTGGCCATTCAGCCCATCGATCTGGCGCAGTTCGTCCTGCACGCCCAGCTCCGTACGCTTGGCATCCATTTCGGCTTCGATCTTTTCCAGGAACTCGCGGGCGCGGGTCTGGATTTCCTGTGCCGTATCTTCGTCAAAGCCTTCAATGGACGCGATCTCGTCAAGTTCGACATAGGCAAGTTCCTCAACGGCGGCGAAGCCTTCCGATGCGAGAACCTGGCCAACCATCTCGTCGACGTCGAGTGCGTCGATGAACAGGTTGGTGCGCTCGTTGATCTCCTTCTGGCGGCGCTCGGACTCTTCCTGCTCGGTCAGGATGTCGATGTCCCAACCGGTCAGCTGCGACGCCAGGCGTACGTTCTGGCCACGGCGTCCGATCGCCAGCGACAGCTGCTCGTCCGGAACGACAACCTCGATGCGCTCGGCATCTTCGTCCAGAACAACCTTGGCAACTTCCGCCGGCTGCAGCGCATTGACGATGAAGGAGGCAGGATCATTCGACCACGGAATGATGTCGATCTTCTCCCCCTGAAGCTCGCCGACAACCGCTTGAACGCGGCTGCCGCGCATACCCACACAGGCACCGACCGGATCGATAGACGAGTCATTCGAGATCACTGCGATCTTGGCGCGGGAGCCAGGGTCGCGAGCGACCGAACGGATCTCGATGATGCCGTCGTAGATTTCCGGCACTTCCATGGTGAAGAGCTTAACCATGAACTGCGGATGGGTGCGCGACAGGAAGATCTGCGGGCCACGCTGCTCACGGCGCACGTCATAGACATAGGCGCGCACCCGGTCGCCGTAGCGCATGGCTTCGCGCGGGATCATCTCGTCGCGACGGATGATGCCTTCGCCGCGGCCAAGGTCAACGATGACATTGCCGTACTCAACGCGCTTCACGGTGCCGTTGATGATCTCGCCGACGCGGTCCTTGAACTCGTCGAACTGGCGGTCGCGCTCGGCTTCACGCACCTTCTGGACGATCACCTGCTTGGCGGACTGGGCGGCGATGCGACCGAAATCCATGGGCGGCAGGGGATCGGCAATGAAGTCGCCGAGCTTGGCGTCGACATTGCGATCGCGAGCCAGTTCCAAAGCGATCTGCGTGCCGTAGTCCTCGACGTGCTCGACCACTTCAAGCAAGCGCTGCAGTCGGATCTCACCGGTCTTGGAGTTGATGTCGGCACGGATGTTCGTTTCCGAGCCATAGCGGGAGCGCGCTGCCTTCTGAATGGCGTCGGCCATCGCTGCCAGCACGATCTCGCGGTCGATGACCTTTTCGCGTGCCACTGCATCCGCGATCTGCAGAAGCTCAAGCCGGTTTGCACTCACTGCCATTGTCGTTCGTCTCCGTCAGTAGAAGGGGTCGCGGCCGTTTGGCCAGCTACTCGTTATTGTCGTCGTCTTCGCCGTTCTGGTTGGCGGCCTGGGCCTTTGCCAGTTTATCGGCGCGAAGCGCGTCGCGGATCAGGTCGTCCGTCAGGATCAGCTTGGCTTCGGACAGCGCCGTGAACGGGATGGTCACGCTTGGCGCTTCGCCATAGGCCACCTGATCGCGCTCGATCGTGAAGCCTTCATCATTCGTCTCGACGATCTTGCCCCGGAATCGCTTGCGGTTGTCGATCATGATCGACGTCTCACACTTCACAATGTGACCCTGCCACCGGGTAAAATCGGACTTGCGCACCATCGGCCGATCGATGCCCGGCGACGAGACTTCGAGATGATAAGCCTTATCTACCGGATCTTCCACATCCAGAACAGGTGAAATGGCCGTTGAAACGGTTTCACAGTCCTCAACGGTCATTGTTCCATCGTTGCGTTCGGCCATCACCTGCAGGGTCAGGCCGTTCTGGCTCATCAGCCTGACGCGCACCAGACGGTAGTCCATGGAGCCGATGACGGGCTCGATGATCTCGGCAATCCGAAGATCAAGTCCCGTCTCCACGATGATCCGCGGCTCTTGTTCGATCTGCGACATAGGTATTCCACTTGTCAGGCTCCACCGGAGCCCCGCCTCTGTCGATCGCTTAACAAAAAAGAGCGGGTCCCGGTCAGGCCCCACTCTTCATCAAACGATCAAGAATATTACCTGCATATACGCTCTATGGTCATCATTTGCAAGGGTAACTGCCGGACGGCGTACTGGCCTCCGCAGAAGCTCGCCCTATACTCCAGCCAGATCTTACGCAGCCAGGTTGAAATCAGCGTGACAAACTCCCGCTCGCCGTTCGCGCCTCTACGTCACCAGACCTATCGCAATATGTGGATGGCGAGCATGGCCTCCAACCTCGGCGGGTTGATCCAGGCTGTCGGTGCGGCCTGGATGATGACCTCGCTGACGACCTCGGAGAACCTGATTGCCCTGGTGCAGGCGTCGACCGCGCTGCCGATCATGATGTTCTCGCTTGTCTCCGGGGCGCTGGCTGACAGCCTTGACCGCCGGAAGGTCATGCTGACAGCACAGTTTCTGATGCTGACCGCTTCGCTGCTTCTCGCGTTCTTTGCATGGTCGGGATGGCTGACGCCCTGGCTGCTCCTGACATTCACCTTCGTCATTGGGTCCGGCACAGCGCTCCACAACCCCTCCTGGCAGGCATCGGTCGGCGACATCATACCTAGGAACGATCTTCCTGCCGCGGTCTCGCTCAACAGCGCGGGCTTCAATATCACCCGCAGTCTAGGGCCGGCGCTCGGCGGGATCGTTGTTGCGGCAGCCGGTGCCGCAGCCGCTTTCGCGATCAATGCCGTCAGCTATTTCGCGTTGATCTTCGTGCTGCTGCGTTGGCGCCCAAACCTGCCGAAAAACCCGCTGCCGCGCGAAAGGCTCGCCGGCGCCATATCTTCGGGGCTCCGGTATGTTGCCATGTCTCCGAACCTCCAAAAGGTGATCCTGCGGGCGTTCATTTTCGGCGTCTCTGCCGGGTCAGTGCTCGCCCTCCTGCCGATCGTGGTGCGCGACATTCTCCAGGGCGGCCCGCTCACCTACGGGATCATGTTCGGCGCCTTTGGCGTCGGCGGCATCATCGGAGCATTTCTGAATGCTCGCGTGAGGGAATGGCTGAAGAGCGAGCAGATCGTACGGACGACTTTCGTGGGGTTTGCCCTGAGTGCAGCGGTGATCGGGGCAAGCACGAGTAGCGTGATGACCTTCCTCGGATTGGTGCTCGCTGGCGTCTGTTGGGTGACGACCCTTTCCTTGCTCAATACGGTTGTCCAGCTTTCGACGCCAAGGTGGGTGGTCGGCCGCGCACTGTCGCTCTACCAGACGGCTGCATTTGGCGGCATTGCCGCCGGTAGCTGGCTCTGGGGCTCCTGGGCAGAGGCTGCCAGTCCGTCAAGCGCATTGACTGCTGCCAGCCTCGTGATGCTCGCCGGCGCTGCAATCGGTCTGCGGCTGCCAATGCCCGACTTTCAGTCGCTGAACCTCGACCCGCTCAACCGGTTTGTTGAACCAGCGCTCGGGCTGGAGATCCAGCCCCGCAGTGGACCTGTGGTCATCCAGATCGACTATGAGATCCACGACGAGGACTTGCCTGAATTCCTGTCGTTGATGGCAGAGCGCCGACGTATCCGCATTCGCGACGGCGCACGCCATTGGGCGCTGATGCGCGACCTTCAGATACCGGAAATCTGGACTGAAACCTATCATGTGCCGACATGGGTGGAATACGTCCGGCACAACCAGCGCCGGACCCAGGCCGATGCCGAGACCACTGACAGGATCCTCGCCCTACACCGCGGCAAGGAGGTGAGGGTCCACCGGATGATCGAGCGGCAAGTCATTCCCGTCACGCCCGATGACGTCTTTCACCAGCCGCATATCGATCATCACTAGAAGCCGCTATCGCAGCCGCGTCTTCAGGGAAGGGTCCGGGAAGCATGTCGGCTGCAGGCCGTTCTTCGCCTGCCATTCGCCCAAGGAGCGCCTGGTCTTGAAGCCCGCCAGCCCGTCCACCTTGCCGACATCATAGCCTTTCGCGACCAGTGCTTTCTGCATGGCGAGAACGTCCGATCGCAGCATCTTGCCGACATCGCCCCAACCTGCCTTGAACGCACCGCTGCCGTAAGCGATCCGATCGGCAAGATTGCCGATAAACAACGCGTAGAGATCGGAATTATTATATTCCTTGATGACGTAGAAGTTCGGCGTGACGAGAAACTGTGGCCCATGACGTCCTGCTGGAACCAGCATCATGCCTTCGGCGCGCAGTTCCTGATCCGGGAAGGCGCGGCCGGACATACGGACGATCCCGTTTTCCACCCATGCCGAGATCGGCTTTGCCAGGTCGGGACCTTCCTGCGCGCAGGTGACTTGCGCTGGAATTGACACTTCAA
Source organism: Pseudomonadota bacterium (assembly GCA_023399635.1). Lineage (GTDB taxonomy): Bacteria > Pseudomonadota > Alphaproteobacteria > Rhizobiales > Rhizobiaceae > Neorhizobium. Next base: position 4,362 of record JAEWOP010000081.1, on the reverse strand, counting down.
AGCCCCAGTCACGCCCGCGCTGCCAGCCTTCCTGCGCCAGATAGTTGGCGATGGAAGCGAGTGAATCGGGAACCGATTTCCAGATGTCCCGCCGGCCGTCGCCGTCGAAGTCCACCGCATACTTAATATAGCTTGACGGTAGAAACTGCGGCTGGCCCAATGCGCCCGCCCAGGAACCCATCATCTGCGACGCGGAGATGTCGCCACCTTCGATCATGTGCAATGCTGCAATCAGTTCCGAGCGGAACATTTCCTTGCGGGTCGACATGAAGGCTTTGGTCGAGAGGACCCTGATAGCGGAGTGCGGAAGCCTGGCCCGGCCGAAGCCGGATTCACGGCCCCAGATGGCGACCACGATTTCAGCCGGCACGCCGTAACTCTGCTCGATCTTTTTGAGCGTCGCGGAATGTTGGGCGGCCAGGCTTCGGCCCGTGGCTGCCAGTCCCTGCAGCCTTTTCTCAGAAAAATAGGCGCCCGGAGAGGAAAACTCTGCTTGGCTTTGGTCTCGGGTCTCAGGCGGGGTGCTCCCCGGTGGCAAGAGGTCCGGCAGATCCCAGTCGAGCGACACGCCCTTGAAGGCACGGGACAGTGTTTGCTCGGAGATGCCGTTCTGCTTCGCCTCCACAGCAAGATCGCCAGCGATCCATCGCTGGAACTGCTTTTCTACATCGGCCTTCGAGGCAGCCTGCGTCGATAGCGGAAGCAGTGCGAGCAGGGCGGCGACGGCCCATGTAAGCTTGCTCATCGGTTCTCCTCAGATCGCAGTTCGCGCCCGAAGCGCAGCCGTCAATGTTCCTTCGTCGAGATAATCCAGCTCGCCGCCAACGGGGACGCCGTGCGCCAGCCGGGTGATCTTTACTTCGAGCCCGGCGAGCTGATCCGTAATATAGTGGGCTGTTGTCTGTCCCTCAACGGTCGCATTGACGGCGATGATGATCTCGCGGAGGCCCCCTTCCTGCACCCGGTCGATCAGCCTCCGAATGTTCAGGTCATCCGGCCCAATTCCGTCGAGCGGAGACAAAGTACCGCCAAGGACGTGATAGGCGGCGTTCATCGCGCCCGCACGCTCCAATGCCCAGAGGTCGGATACGTCCTCAACGACGATGATCATTGACTGGTCGCGGCGGATATCCGTGCAGACGGTACAGGGGTCAACGGTGTCAACATTTCCGCAGCGCGAGCAGACTTTGACCTTGTCATAGGCATCGCCCATCGCCTGGCCCAGCGGACCGAGCAACTGCTCCTTCTTCTTGATGAGGTGAAGAGCAGCGCGCCGTGCAGAACGGGGCCCGAGCCCCGGCACCTTGGCTAGCAGCTGAATGAGTTTTTCGATCTCAGGACCGGTGACGCGTTTTGCCATGGCGGCCTTTTAGCTGATATCTGACTGAAACGGAATCGCCAGCAGGGTCGCATCTGATGAAACTTGCCGCCTTATGTATCGGTCGCCCTGAAACCTTGCGGGGCAAGAGCTACAAGACCGGCATCAACAAGTTCGCGCTTCAAGCGCCAGTAATGGTGGATGGGGCAGGCCTGGTCGGCGACAGTGTCTGCAACCGCAAACATCATGGGGGACCGGATCAGGCGATACTGCTGGAAGGCTCGCTAACACTAGATTGGTGGAAGGAGGAACTGAACCGGGATCTGCCGCCCGGCACCTTTGGCGAGAACCTGGTGGTGGAGGGTTTGGACAATCGCGATGTCTGCGTCGGCGACCGCTTCTGCTTTGAAGGTGTCATCTTGGAAGCGACGGCACCGCGCATTCCTTGCGCAACTCTCGCCGCCCGAATGAACGATCCCATGTTCGCCAAGCGTTACATCCAACCCACACGACCGGGCATCTACTGCCGGGTCATCTCAGGCGGCATGCTTGGTGTCGGGGAGGACGTCCGTGTCGAGCCTTATCAGGGTGAGAGGGTCCCGGTCGCGGACCTCTTTCGATCCTACGGGAAACGCTTGAGCCCGGACCAGAAGGAGCGATACCTTGGCGCTCCGATCGCCGAACGACTGCGCGCCAAGATCATGGTATCCTGAGCCTCAGAAAGGCAGCTTCATGCCGGGCGGGATCGGCAGGCCGGCCGTCAGATCGTTCGTCCTCTCGGCCGCTGCCGCTTCCGCCTTGCCCTTGGCGTCCTGGTGGGCGGCAACAACGAGATCCTCGAGGATCTCGACGTCGTCTTCCTTGAACAGCGTCGGGTCGATCTTCAGGCCAAGCATTTCGCCCTTGCCGTTCAGGCGCACGGTCACGAGACCGCCTCCGGACTTGCCTTCGACGTCGAGTGCGGCGATGTCCGCCTGCATCTTCTCCATCTTGGCTTGCATTTCCTTGACCTTGCCCATCATGCCCATGATGTCGCGCATCGTGCTGTCCTTCTTCTAGAAATCGATATCATCGCCGGGGAGAATGTCTCCCTCGGCAGATTCGGCAATCGCCGGTGCGGCGGCGTTGCCATCGTCGGGTTCTTCCTCGGCGGCTCGAATGCGCACGTCAGTGATGCGTGCCCCAGGAAACTGCGCGAGGATTGCTGCGACGTCCGGATCAGCGCGCGCGTCCGTAAGGCGGGCTTCGCGGGCGCTTGCATCAGCCTCGACCAGCGTCAGTTCGCCTTCCTCGTTGCTCAGGCTGACAACCCAGTGGACGCCAGTCCACTCCTTCAACTTGACCCCGAGTTCCCCAGGCAAAGTTCCGGGGCCGCCTTGGGTCATGCGCATGTCGAGGCGGCCAGGCTCAATCTTCACCAGGCGCACGAAGTTGCGCACCAGGGCCTTGAGCCGCGGGTCCCGGTTCTTCGTACAAAGGTCGACGATGTCTCGGACGGAGTTGACAGCCACCTTTGGCGCAGGCTTGTCGGCTGGCTGCTCTTCCAAGCGTCCGATCGGCAGGTCGCGAGGCTCGGGGGTAGGGACCGCCTTCAGCAAAGCGCTCGCTCCGCTGGAGGGCGCGCGCAGACCTGACGCTGCCGTGCTCGCTTGTGCATTCAAGGGTGGGGGCGCGGCATTGTCGGAGCGCACACCGCCACCGCTTGCCAGCGGCATCGAACTGCGTCCGTCGCCGCCATTGAAATCGGCAACGCGGCGCGCTGCATCTTCGGGCGCGGGAAGATGGGCCGCGTGGGTGAGGCGGATCAGCACCATTTCCGTTGCGCCGGCCGGTCGTGAGGAATTCTCGGCCTCAGGAATGCCCTTCAGCAGCATCTGCCAGATGCGAGAAAGCGTACTGACGGCAACCGAGCCAGCAAACTCCTGACCGCGGAGCCGCTCCACCTCGCTTAGCGAGGCATCCTGAGCAGCCTCGGGGATATATTTGAACCGGGTCACGAGATGGGTGAAATCTGCAAGATCGGTCAGCACCACCACAGGATTCGCCCCGGCCTCATACTGCGCTTCGAACTCCGCGAGCGCGGCTTTCACGTCGCCGCGCACCACATGCTCGAAAAGATCAACGATACGTGCGCGGTCGGCAAGGCCCAACATGCCGCGCACGGTTTCTGCTTCGACGCGGCCGCCGCCGTGAGCGATCGCCTGGTCGAGCAGGGACAGTCCGTCTCGTGCCGAGCCTTCCGCAGCGCGGGCGATCAGGGACAAGGCCTCCGGCTCCGCCACGATCCCCTCTTTCTCTGCGATCGTCGTGAACAGATGAACGAGATCGGCAGCACTGATCCGACGCAGGTCGAAACGCTGGCAACGCGACAGAACGGTGATCGGGACCTTGCGGATCTCGGTTGTCGCAAAGATGAACTTCACGTGCTCCGGAGGCTCCTCGAGCGTCTTCAGCAGGCCGTTGAAGGCCTGCGTCGAGAGCATGTGCACTTCGTCGATGATGTAGACCTTGTAGCGCGCCGAAACCGGCCGGTAGCGCACCTGCTCGATGATCTCGCGAATATCGTCGATACCGGTATGGGAGGCGGCATCCATCTCGATCACGTCGACATGGCGACCTTCCATGATCGCCTGGCAGTGCTCGCCGGGAATGCGAAGATCAATCGTCGGCCGGTCGATGTCGTCGGTCTTGTAGTTGAGCGCGCGGGCAAGGATACGGGCAGTGGTGGTCTTGCCAACCCCACGAACACCCGTGAGCATATAGGCTTGGGCAATACGCCCGGTCTCGAAGGCGTTGGTGAGGGTGCGCACCATCGGCTCCTGGCCGACCATCAGGTCGGAGAAGTCCTTGGGACGATATTTTCGCGCCAGCACGCGGTAGCCGCTGCCGGGCGGGGGGAATGTTGTGGAGGTGGGCCCGGTCTCGTTCATCGTTCCTGCCAGCCTGCGCGGGCCGTTCCAGCCTCTTGACCGGACCGGAAGCTGACCAAGATGGTAGAAGGTGGGAGGCTGGCACGGCGACCCGTGCCTGGCTCGTTGGGGCTG
>JAEWOP010000073.1 GCA_023399635.1 Pseudomonadota bacterium | reverse complement strand
CGTTGGTGATGGCCGTGATCATCCTGCCAATCAACTTCATCAACGTCGCGGTCCTGCTGTGGTTTTCCGGCGCGCGAGCAAGCTACGGTGCCTTTGTGCTTCGGATCATCACGAACCCGTTGATCATCAGCAGCCTGCTCGGAGTAGCCGTCAACCAAGTCGGCGTTCCAATCTATGCGCCGCTGATGACGACGGTCGATCTCGTCGCGCGGGCGGCGCTCAGCCTCGGCCTTATAGCAGTTGGCGCCGGTCTGCGCGTGTCGGACGCGCTCAAGCCACACCCGCTCGTGCTGTTCTCAACGGCCCTGAAACTGATCTTTTTCCCTGCGGTGATGGTCGCGGCTTCGTTGCTGGCAGGGGTCACCGATTCCACGCTAGCGCTCCTGGCTTTAAGCGCCAGCGTACCGACAGCCATGAACGGCTATATCCTTGCCAAGAAGATGGGCGGTGACGCCGAGCTCTATGCTGCGACCGCCACCGTTCAAACCGTCTTCTCTTTCCTCACGATCCCACTTGTACTGCTGGCAGTCGGTCAGCTGGCGGCGGGATAAAGAAGGCCTACGATGTAGGCGGCGTCGAACCGCGCATCGAGCATGCCGTAGGTGGAGCGCCAGCCGCCGGCAAGACGCGTTTCCAAAAAGGCGTCCGCGATCTTGCCTGCGCCAAGGCGCGAAAGTTCCGCAGCCCCCGCAGCAAGCGCCAGTTGCTCTACCAGCAGGCGCGCCGCGCCCTCGTCTGTCTCGCACAACGCCATGGCCGCCCGCAGGACCTCGATGGTCTTCCGGCCCGAGGCCCCGAGGTCACGTTCGAAGCCGGAAAGAACGAGATCGAAGAGATCCTTGCCTCGCGACAGAACCCGCAGCACGTCGAGCGCCATGACATTGCCAGAGCCCTCCCAGATCGCGTTGACCGGAGCCTCCCGGTAATGACGCGCCACCGGGCGCTCCTCGACGTAACCATTGCCGCCAAGACACTCCATGGCCTCGTAGATCAGCGACGGCGCGATCTTGCAGTTCCAGTACTTGATCACCGGCGTCATGACGCGCGCAAAAGCGGCATCGGCTGGGCTGCTGGCCGCGCGGTCGAAAGCGTCAGCCAAACGGAAGGCAAGAGCGGTGGCCGCGGCGACATCAAGTGCCATGTCCGCAAGAACGCGCGTCATCAGTGGCTGATCGATCAGGTTCTTGCCGAAAACGCTGCGGCCGCGGCAGTGGTGGACGGCCTCGGCAAGAGAGGCGCGCATGATTCCGGCGGATGCAAGCGCACAATCCAGCCGGGTCAGAGTCACCATGTCGAGAATGGTGCGGATACCCGCGCCAGGGTCGCCCAGCAGGTAGCCAAAGGCGTCAGTGAACTCGACCTCGGAGGAAGCGTTGGAGCGGTTGCCGAGCTTATCCTTCAGGCGCTGAAACTGCAGTCCATTTGCTGTCCCATCCTCCAGCAGACGTGGCACCAGGAAGCAGCCGATTCCCTCACCGGTCTTGGCCAGCATGACGAAGGCATCGCTCATCGGTGCGGACATGAACCATTTGTGGCCGGAAAGGCGATAGATCCCCTCGCCTACACGCTCCGCGGTCGAACGGTTGGCGCGCACATCCGTGCCGCCCTGCTTCTCCGTCATGCCCATGCCGAGCGTGATCGCGCTCTTCTGGAGCGCCGGCCGATTGGACGAGTCGTATTTGCGCGACAAGATCTTCGGCGCCCACTCCTTCTGCACCCGTGGCGCTGCCATCAAGGCGGCAACGGACGCGCTGGTCATGGTCAGGGGGCACAGATGGCCGCATTCGAGCTGGGATGTCAGGTAGAACCGGGTGGCCCGCGCCTTATGTTCACTCTCCTTCGCCTCGGGAATTCCCTCCCATACCGACGAATGCAAGCCGATCGACATGGAACGGCGCATGAGCGCGTGCCAGGCGGGGTGGAACTCCACCACATCGAGCCGCTCGCCGCGCGGTCCATGGGTGCGCAGCTTCGGCGGGCTTTCGTTCGCCATCCGCGCCAGTTCCTGCGCTTCCGGGGAGGTCGCGTAGTGGCCGATTGAATCGAACTCCTCCCGCAGGCTGCGATGCAGGCCGGCAGTGAGATCCACCACCAGCGGATCTGATCGATAGGCGTTGATGCCGGACCAGGGTTTTGGCTGGTTCAGCTCGGCAAGCTTTTGTTCGGTCCGGCTATTTTGTGTCATGTCTGGCTTCTAGACCGTTTCTCCAAAAAATGCATGAGGATGAAGGGACTTTTCCCGCCCATTCGCTTGCCCGCTCCACGGCCAGTCATTATAGACGCCCGAACGAAAGCGGAGACGCCTCATGGTCCTTTTCCCCCACCGCCATCTCCTTGGCATCAAGGGCCTCACCGAACAGGACATCACCCATCTGCTGGACAAGGCCGACGAGGCGGTTCAGATCAGCCGGCAGCGGGAAAAGAAGACCTCGACGCTGCGCGGGCTCACCCAGATCAACCTGTTCTTCGAAGCATCCACCCGCACCCAATCCTCCTTTGAACTGGCCGGCAAGCGGCTTGGTGCCGACGTGATGAACATGTCGGTGGGTAACTCTTCGGTGAAGAAGGGCGAGACACTGATCGACACGGCGATGACCTTGAACGCCATGCATCCGGACGTGCTGGTCCTCAGGCATTCATCGGCGGGCGCCGCTGCGCTTCTGGCACAGAAGGTCGCCTGCTCCGTCATTAACGCCGGCGATGGTCAGCATGAACATCCGACGCAGGCACTGCTCGACGCGCTCACTATTCGGCGTGCCAAAGGCAAGCTCTCCCGCATCATTGTCGCCATTTGCGGTGATGTGCTGCATTCGCGCGTAGCCCGCTCCAACATCCTGCTCTTGAACGCCATGGGCGCCCGGGTGCGTGTGGTCGCGCCTGCAACGCTCCTTCCCTCGGGCATTGGGCAGATGGGCGCCGAGGTCTTCCACTCCATGGAAGAAGGCTTGAAGGATGCCGACGTGGTGATGATGCTGCGCCTGCAACGCGAACGGATGTCCGGCTCCTTCGTGCCCTCCGTCCGTGAGTATTTCCACTTCTACGGGCTGGATGGCGAAAAGCTGAAAGCCGCCAAGGAGGATGCACTGGTCATGCATCCGGGCCCAATGAACCGTGGCGTTGAGATCGCATCCGACGTCGCTGACGGTCCGCAAAGCGTCATCGAGCAACAGGTTGAGATGGGGGTTGCTGTGCGCATGGCCGTTATGGAAACGCTGCTCCTCTCGCAAAACCAGGGGCCGCGCACATGACCCGCCCACTCGTCCTCAACAATGCCCGCATCATCGACCCCTCCCGCAAGCTTGATGAACGCGGCACCATCATCGTCGGCGACGATGGCCGGATCCTGGCTGCCGGCGCAGATGCCCGCAATCAGGGGACCCCGGAGGGTGCCGAAGTTCGCGATTGCAGCGGTCTTGTTGCGACACCCGGACTGGTCGACGCTCGCGTTTTCGTTGGAGAGCCGGGAGCGGAGCATCGCGAAACGATCGAATCGGCCAGCCGTGCGGCGGCGGCCGGCGGCGTCACCTCCTTTATCATGATGCCGGATACGGACCCGGTGCTCGACGACATCGCCCTTGTTGAATTCGTCAAGAAGACGGCTCGCGACAAGGCTACAGTCAATGTGTACCCCTCCGCAGCGGTGACGAAGGGTCTTGCCGGGGAAGAAATGACCGAGATCGGTCTGCTGCAGGCCGCAGGTGCGGTTGCCTTCACGAACGGCCGCCATGGCCTGCCGGACACGCTGGTTCTCCGCCGCGCGATGACCTATGCACGCGAGTTCGACGCCGTCATCGCGCTGGAGCCTCGCGAAAAATACATCGGCAACGGCGTCATGAACGAGGGCCTGTTTGCCAGCTGGCTCGGGCTTGCCGGCGTTCCCAGAGAAGCCGAGATCATTCCACTTGAGCGTGATCTGCGGATCGCCGCTCTCACCAGGGCGAAATACCACGCAGCGAAGATCTCAGTGCCTGAATCGGCAGAAGCAGTCCGAGTCGCTCGTGGTCGTGGCGCCCATGTCACCTGTGGTATCTCGATCAATCATCTGTCTCTCAACGAGAACGACATCGGCGAGTATCGGACCTTCTTCAAGCTATCACCTCCCCTGCGCACGGAGGATGATCGGGTCGCGATGGTCGAGGCGCTGGCCGATGGCACGATCGATATCATTGTGTCCTCGCATGATCCGCAGGACGTCGACACGAAACGCCTGCCGTTCGCCGATGCGGCCGATGGCGCCGTCGGGTTGGAGACGATGCTGGCAGCGGCTCTGCGACTGCATCATTCCGGCCAGGTGCCGTTGCTGCGGCTGATCGACGCCATGTCTACGCGCCCTGCGCAGATCTTCGGGCTGGACGCGGGGACGCTCAAGCCCGGCGCCAAGGGTGACATCACGCTGATCGACCTGGAGGAGCCCTGGCTTGTTGCCAAGGACACCCTGCTGTCGCGCTCCAAGAACACGCCGTTTGAAGACGCCCGCTTCTCCGGTCGCGCCGTTGCGACCTATGTTGCCGGCAAATGCGTCCATTCGTTGTGAGGAGGCCGACCGATGGATGACGTCATGAACTGGCAGATCGGCGGCGGTGTTGCCATTGCGGCAGTCGTGCTCGGATACCTTTTGGGTTCGATCCCGTTCGGGTTGATCCTGACGCGGGCGGCGGGGCTGGGCGACATCCGCTCTATCGGCTCGGGAAACATCGGCGCGACCAATGTTCTTCGTACCGGCAACAAGAAGCTCGCGGCAGCAACGCTCCTGCTTGACGCGTTGAAAGCCACTGCTGCAGCCGTCGCGGGCGCTTATATTGCTGGACCTGAGGCCGGTCTTCTTGCCGGGTTCGGCGCCTTCCTCGGCCACCTCTTCCCCATCTGGCTCGGCTTCAAGGGTGGCAAGGGCGTCGCCACCTATATCGGCATGCTGCTCGGCGTTGCGCCGATCTGGGTGCTGATCTTCGCCGTCGTCTGGCTCGCGGTCGCCTTCGTCAGCAAATACTCCTCACTGTCCGCATTGGTTGCAACGCTTGCGATTCCGGTTGCACTATGGATAGTAGGTGAAGAAAAGATCGCGCTTGTCATGGCCATCATGACGGCAGTCGCTTGGTGGCGGCATGAGGCCAACATCAAGCGGTTGCTGGCGGGTACAGAAGGCAAGATCGGCCAAAAGGGATAGCGATGCCTGACGGCGGCGCAAGACGACACGGGATTGCGCTCACCGACCGGCAAAGGATCGCCTGGCTTCGGCTGATCCGCAGCGACAATGTCGGGCCCGCCACGTTCCGCGACCTGATCAACCATTTCGGATCTGCGGAGGCGGCACTTTCGATGCTGCCAGAGCTTTCTGCCCGTGGCGGCGCCTCTCGCACAATCCGGATCGCCTCGGTCGAGGAAGCTGAACGCGAGATCGATACCGCCAGCCGTTTCGGCGCGCATTTCCTCGGCATCGGAGAACCCGACTACCCTCCTGCACTCAGGCAAATCGACGGTGCTCCGCCACTGCTGGCCGTGAAGGGAGATCTTCAGATCGCGACCCGCCCCTCGGTTGGTGTCGTCGGCTCGCGCAACGCGTCGATCAGCGGTGCCAAGTTTGCTGCGGGCATCGCGCGCGACCTCGGCCGAGCCGGCTATTCGGTGACGTCTGGGCTCGCCCGAGGGATCGATACAGCTGCCCATCGCGCCAGCATCGAAACCGGAACGATCGCTGTCCTTGCGGGAGGACTTGACATGCCCTACCCGCCCGAGAACATCCCTCTGATGGAGGAGATCGTCGGCGGCGGCGGGCTCGCGGTCAGCGAGATGCCATTTGGCTGGGAGCCCAGAGCAAGGGATTTCCCTCGTCGCAACAGACTGATCGCTGGCATATCCTTGGGTGTCGTCGTGGTGGAGGCCGCCCATCGCTCCGGATCGCTCATCACCGCGCGCATGGCCGCGGATTTCGGGCGGCTGGTCTTCGCCGTCCCCGGCTCGCCACTGGATCCGCGCTGCCATGGAACCAATAATCTTCTGAAGCAGGGAGCTATTGTCACCAGCGGATCTGGCGACGTTCTCGAAGCCCTGGCACCGCTTTCACAGATGAGACCGATGGGAGGTTCTGTCATCGAAGAGCCGGATAGAGACGGTGGCGGGGCCAATTTTGATCCGCCCGACGAAAGCGAGCGTGCCAGCATCATTTCGGCGCTTGGGCCGACGCCGGTCGAGGTTGACGACATCATACGGCATACAAGTCTTCCTGCATCGGCAGTCTATCTGGTTCTCCTGGAACTCGATCTTGCCGGACGTCTACACCGTCATCCCGGAGGGCTTGTCTCCATTGCGATGGCCGACTGAGCGCGGGCGCCTTCCGGCCTGCACGTCCCCCGCTTCCACATACGCCATCTCAATCAGGTAGCACAGCATATCCGCTCCCTCTCTCGAGGCCACCTGGTGCAGTTCTCCAAGCATCTGCCGGATGTAGGTAATTGCCTCTCCATTGCCGGAGGTCTGACGTTCCGATCCCATGACACAACCTGCCCCGCTACGACCTCAGGAAGCACTCGATATCTACGTTGATAGCAGCAGGATAACGCAGTTATCTTAAATTGCAATCGGTAGATAATTCCTTCTCTGGTTGCATCTCGTTGCAGTGCTTATTTGGCCATGGCACTTGACCGCAGCCAAAAGGCCATCCATGTCGGGACGCAGATTGGCCTGGAACTTCGCCTCCATCCGGGCATCGCCTCACCATAGAGAAGTCAAAAATGAACGTTGTCGTTGTCGAATCTCCGGCCAAAGCCAAGACAATCAATAAGTACCTCGGCTCAGGCTACAAGGTTCTCGCGTCGTTTGGGCACGTACGTGATCTTCCTGCAAAAGACGGATCTGTTCTGCCTGATCAGGAATTCGAGATGACCTGGGAAGTCGACAGCGCCTCGCAGAAACGCATCAAGGACATAGCGGATGCGGTGAAGGGCTCCGACGGCCTCTTCCTTGCGACAGACCCTGATCGCGAAGGCGAAGCGATATCCTGGCACGTGCTTGATCTTCTGAAAAAGAAGCGGGTGCTGGGCGACATGCCGGTCAAGCGCGTCGTCTTCAACGCTATCACGAAGAAAGCGGTTCTGGACGCGATGGCCGCCCCCCGCGATATCGATGTACCGCTTGTGGACGCCTATCTCGCACGGCGGGCGCTCGACTATCTGGTGGGCTTCAACCTCTCGCCCGTTCTATGGCGCAAGCTGCCCGGCGCCCGCTCGGCTGGCCGCGTCCAGTCGGTTGCGCTGCGCCTTGTTTGCGATCGCGAGACGGAGATCGAACGTTTCGTTTCCGAAGAGTACTGGAACCTCTCCGCCTTGCTGCGCACGCCGCGCGGCGACGAGTTCGAAGCCCGCCTGGTTTCTGCCGATGGCAAACGCCTGCAAGGGCGATCAATCAAGACGGGTGATGAGGCAAACCGGCTGAAGGCGCTTCTCGATGGAGCAGCCTACATCGTGGAAGGCGTGGAAGCCAAACCTGTCAAACGCAATCCGGGACCGCCTTTCACCACGTCCACGCTCCAGCAGGCGGCTTCTTCCAACCTCGGCTTCAACGCGTCGCGCACCATGCAGGTGGCGCAGAAGCTTTACGAGGGGGTGGATATCGGCGGCGAGACTGTCGGTTTGATCACCTATATGCGTACCGACGGCGTGCAGATGGCACCAGAAGCGATCGATGGTGCCCGCATTGCAATTCGGGATCAATTTGGCGACCGATATCTGCCAGAGAAGCCACGTTTCTATTCAACCAAGGCGAAGAACGCCCAGGAAGCGCACGAAGCCATCCGCCCCACAGACTTCAACCGGTCACCGGACAAGGTGCGTCGTTACCTCGACGCCGACCAGGCACGCCTTTACGAGTTGATCTGGAAACGCGGCATCGCCAGTCAGATGGCGTCGGCCGAAATCGAACGCACGACAGCGGAAATCATCGCCGACAATGGCGGTCAGAAGGCGGGCCTTCGCGCCGTCGGCTCCGTGATCCGCTTCGACGGTTTCCTCGGCGCCTATGTCGACAGCCGCGAGGACGGCGAAAAGAGCGAGGATGACGAGGCAGATGGCCGTCTGCCGGAGATCAACGCGCGCGAAAAGCTTGATAGGAGCAAAGTAAACGCGAGCCAGCATTTCACCGAACCGCCGCCGCGTTACTCGGAAGCCTCGCTCATCAAGAAGATGGAGGAGCTCGGCATCGGGCGTCCATCAACCTATGCCGCGACCCTCAAGACGCTGAGTGACCGCGAATACGTTACGATGGACAAGCGCAAGCTCATTCCGCAGGCGAAGGGCCGCCTGGTGACTGCATTCCTGGAGAACTTCTTCACCAAATACGTCGAGTACGACTTCACTGCCGATCTCGAAGAGAAGCTGGACAAGATTTCCGCGGGCGAACTGGATTGGAAGCAGGTTCTCCGAGAATTCTGGAACGACTTCTTCGCCCAGATCGAAGACACCAAGGAACTGCGGGTCACCAATGTTCTGGACGCGCTGAACGAAGCGCTTGCGCCGCTCGTCTTCCCCAAGCGCGAGGACGGCAGCGATCCGCGGATCTGCCAGGTGTGCGGCACCGGTCAGCTGTCACTGAAGCTTGGCAAATACGGAGCCTTTGTCGGCTGTTCCAACTATCCCGAGTGCAACTTTACCCGGCAGTTGTCGTCTGAAGGAAACGAAGCGGATTCCAGCGGGTTGAACGAGCCTAAGGCGTTGGGTGCCGATCCGCATACAGGCGAGGAACTGACGCTGCGTTCCGGCCGGTTCGGACCTTACATCCAGCGCGGTGAAGGCAAGGAAGCCAAGCGCTCTTCGCTGCCGAAGGGTTGGAGGCCCGAAGACATCGATCACGAGAAGGCGCTGGCGCTTATCAGCCTGCCACGTGACATCGGCCAGCACCCGGAATCGGGAAAGATGATCTCGGCAGGGCTTGGCCGCTACGGCCCGTTTCTCTTGCATGACGGCAGCTACGCAAACCTTGAGACGATCGAAGACGTCTTCACCATCGGCCTCAACCGCGCTGTGACAGTCATTGCTGAAAAGCAAAGCAAGGGCCCCGGTGGGCGAGGCCGGGGAACACCCGCTGTATTGAAGACGTTGGGCGACCATCCAAGCGGCGGTGCGATCACCGTGCGGGACGGACGCTACGGGCCCTACGTCAACTGGGGCAAGGTCAACGCCACGCTGCCAAAGGGTAAGGACCCGCAGTCGGTGACGATGGAAGAGGCCATGGCTCTGATCGTTGAAAAAGGAGGCAAGGCAGCATCGGGCAAGAAGACAGCTGCCAAAGCCGCAAAGGTCGCTACCGGCGAAAAAGCTGCGAAGAAGACGAAAGCGGCCGCTAAGCCGAAGGCTAAGGCGAAAGCGGCACCGAAAGCAAAGAAGACCGCTACGTGACGAGACAACCGCGCGAAGACCGCCGCTCGAAATCGACCTCGGCCGGCAAGGCGACAACAGACAAAGCCGCGATCATCCATGGCCAAGTTCCGCCGCGGGATATCCTGCTGGAGTTCATTGCCGACAATCCGGATCAGGCTTCGAAGCGGGATATCGCCAAGGCCTTTGGTCTAAAGGGCGAGGCGCGGATCGAGCTCAAGGAGCTTCTGCGCGACCTGGAAGATGAAGGCCTGGTGAAGAAAGGGCGCAAATCGCTATCGCGACCAGGCGCACTGCCCCCCGTCACAGTTCTCGACATCACGACGCGCGACAAGGATGGCGAGTTGATCGGCAGACCAGCAGAATGGCCTGAAGAACACGGCGCTGCTCCTGCTGTCCTGATCCGGCAGTCGTCGCAGGGCCGCGGCAAGGGAAAGACTCCCGCTGCGGGATTAAACGACCGTATCCTCGCCAAGATTTTTGCGAACAAGGATCGCAGCGGTCCGGCCTATACGGCGCGCGTCATCAAGATCATTGACCGACGCAAAGGCGCGTCTCTCGGCGTTGTGCGGATGGCCGAGCATGAGATCCGCCTGATGCCGATCGAGCGGCGCGGCGAGGAGATGGTGATCGACAACGATGGGCTGGGCGAGGCGAAGGACGGCGACCTGGTCGAGGTCGAGGTTGTCCGCACCGGCCGCCTAGGATTGGCGCGCGCACGGGTTCTTTCCGTCGTTGGCTCCGTTGGATCAGAAAAAGCGATCTCGATGATCGCGATCTATGCGCATGGGATCCCGCACGTCTTTCCGCAGGCTGTACTTGATGCCGCAGAAGCTGCCCGCCCGGCACCGATTGCAAATCGGGAGGATTGGCGACATCTGCCCCTCATCACGATTGATCCAGCAGATGCAAAGGATCACGACGACGCAGTTTATGCCGAGGCAGACCCCTCGCCCGATAATCCCGGCGGCGTCATCGTAACGGTCGCGATCGCCGATGTATCCTGGTATATCCGCACTGGATCTCCTCTTGATCGTGAGGCATTGAAGCGCGGCAACTCGGTCTATTTTCCTGACCGCGTCGTGCCCATGCTGCCGGAGCGGATATCCAACGATCTCTGCTCGCTTCGTGAAGGCGAGGATCGACCCGCACTCGCCGTACGGATGGTTTTCTCGCGCGAGGGCCGCAAAGCAAGCCATACCTTCCACCGGATCATGATGAAGAGTGCCGCGAAGCTCTCATATCAGCAGGCGCAGGCGGCCATCGACGGTAGACCGGACGACAAGGCGGGCCCGCTGCTGGAGCCTATCCTGAAGCCGCTCTGGCAGGCTTACGCCATCTTGAAGCGAGGCCGAGACCGACGCCAGCCGCTTGAGCTCGACATGCCGGAGCGCAAGATCATCCTGAAGCCGGACGGCACGGTAGATCGCGTTCACGTGCCTGAACGGCTTGATGCGCACAAGCTCATCGAAGAGATGATGATCCAAGCCAATGTTGCGGCTGCCGAGACCCTTGAGAAGAAGCGCCAGCCGCTTGTCTACCGCGTCCACGATGCCCCGGCACTGTCGAAGCAGGAAACGCTCAGAGAGTTCCTCGCAACGATCGGCCTGTCCATGGCGCAGGGTGGACAACTCCGCGCAAATTCCTTCAACGGCATCTTGGCGCGGGCGCTGGATACGCCGCATCAGACCATGGTGAACGAAATGGTCCTGCGGTCGCAAAGCCAGGCGATCTACAGTCCGGAGAACATTGGTCATTTTGGCCTGAACCTGATGAAGTACGCCCATTTTACGTCTCCGATCCGCCGGTATGCCGACCTGATCGTGCATCGCGCGCTGGTGGGCTCGCTCGGCCTTGGTGAAGGCGGGATCACGCCTGAAGAAGAGGCCGCACTGGACGACATCGCAGCAGAGATCTCGACGTTCGAACGCCGCGCCATGGCCGCCGAACGAGAAACCGTCAACCGGCTGATCGCCCATCACCTTAGCGCCCGAGTGAATGAGGAATTCGAAGCGCAGATCTCGGGTGTGACCAAGGCCGGGCTATTTGTCACGCTTCCGACCTATGGCGCCGACGGCTTTGTGCCCATATCTACCTTGGGTATGGACTACTTCATCTATGACGAAGCTCACCAGGCGCTTGTCGGGGAAAAAAGTGGTCTCGGCTTTCAGCTTGGCGATGCCGTCGATGTCAAACTTGTAGAAGCGATCCCACTCGCTGGTGCTCTGCGCTTCGAGATGCTGAGCGAGGGCCGTAAGATGCCGACGGCAACCCGCTCCTTCCACAAGTCCGGGCGGCGGGGCAGAGGCACGCAGCGGCCAAAAGCCGGCACAAGACCACCCCGTGGTCGGCGATAGGAGCGACAAGATGCACCAACCAATCGAGTACAACGCAAGCATGCCGGAGAAGCGCCCGCCGGTTCAGTCCATCATCCGAGGAATGAAAAACCGGTGCCCTGCTTGCGGCACGGGCAAGCTCTTTCGCGCTTTCCTGAAGCCGGTCGACGCGTGCGCCGTGTGTGGCGAAGAAATGCATCACCATCGTTCTGACGATCTGCCCGCCTATCTGGTGATCTTCATTGTCGGCCACGTTCTGCTCACCGGTTACATGCTGACCGAGATCATGTTCATCCTTTCACCTTGGGTGCATCTCGCGATCTGGGTTCCCATGGCGGTTCTTGCGGCGCTGTTAACCATCCAGCCGATCAAAGGCGGAGTGATCGGTCTGCAGTGGGCCCACCGCATGCACGGCTTCGGTGGAGATTCCGACGAGGAGATGATGAGCCGTCATGGCTCAAGCCAATGATTTGCCTGCCGCTGTCGGAAATCGGCCTTATCGGCTGTTACAGAATGCACGGTGTACCGCGAATCCACCAGTAACGCGTCAGCATCCGTCGGATTTTCTTTGACATTGCCCCTTCGCAACGCCAAGCCGCCATTGACCGCCCATGGATGGTTCACTCAGCCCGCAATCTAGAGACGCCACGATGTCCCGTCCACAGAACCACCTGAACGGCCATGTCGAGGAAATCCACTGGCCTTCTCTCGTTGCGGCCATCTCTGCCATCAGCGCCGTCGGGATTGCGATCGGCCTCGGGCTGCCATTGCTCAGCATCATCCTGGAAAAGCGTGGGGTTTCATCGACGCTCATCGGCTTGAACACGGCTATGGCCGGTGTTGCAGCCATGATTGCCGCCCCAGTCACGACCCGGCTGGCGCATGATTTCGGGGTGGCGAGAACCATGCTCTGGGCCGTACTCGTGTCAGCTATCAGCGCGCTGGGATTCTATTTCGCGGAAGCGTTCTGGATGTGGTTCCCGCTCCGCTTTGCCTTCCACGGCGCTACAACCACGCTTTTCATCCTTTCGGAATTCTGGATCAACGCGGCGGCTCCTTCGCGGCGCCGTGGCCTCGTTCTCGGTATCTATGCCACTGTTCTTTCCGTCGGTTTTGCGATGGGGCCTTTGATTTTTTCGGCGATCGGCAGCGACGGTATCCGGCCATTCCTGGTTGGCGCAGCGGCTATCCTTCTTGCGGCCATTCCAATCTTCATCGCTCGCAAGGAAAGCCCCGTCCTGGATGAAAAACCGGGCCACCATTTCATGCGCTACATTTTCCTCGTTCCGACTGCGACGGCTGCCGTTTTCGTCTTCGGCGCCGTGGAAGCCGGGGGGCTCTCCCTCTTCCCCATCTATGCGGTTCGTTCGGGTTTCACCGAGTCCCAGGGTGCCCTGCTGCTCACGGTCATGGGCATCGGCAACATGATATTCCAGATCCCACTGGGGATGTATTCCGACCGCCTGCGTGATCGTCGGCCTCTCCTTGCCGCAATGGCGGTGACGGGGCTTATCGGCTCACTGGCGCTCCCTTTTCTCATCGGGAACTGGGCGCTTACGGCGGTGGTTCTGCTTTTTTGGGGCGGCTGCGTTTCGGGACTCTACACGATCGGCCTCGCCCATCTCGGCTCTCGACTCACCGGCACAGATCTTGCGGCTGCCAATGCTGCCTTCGTCTTCTGCTATGCGGTTGGCACGGTCGCAGGCCCACAGGCTATCGGCGCTGCCATTGATCTTACCGGCAACGACGGATTTGCTTGGGCGCTGGCATCTTTCTTCGGGCTCTACGTCATGCTATCCATCGGCCGGTTCCTTTTTAGAGGGAAACGGACTTGACTTTTCAGGCGCGATTTGTAGTTTCGCGCCAGATTTCGCCGTGGGCACCATCCGGTCATCCGCGGCTTTCATTTTTCCTAAAGGCAGATCACCATGGCGAAAGCTACAACCATCAAGATCAAGCTGCTGTCGACGGCGGACACCGGTTTCTTCTACGTCACCAAGAAGAACAGCCGTACCTTCACGGACAAGATGACCAAGACGAAGTACGACCCGATTGCCAAGAAGCACGTCGAGTTCAAGGAAGCCAAGATCAAGTAAGATCGGTTTCTGACGGAAGCGCGGCATCAGCTGACGCGCCTCTCCTTCGGTGGCCATCTACCGGCAAAGAAAAAGCGCCGCTCCAACAGGAGACGGCGCTTTTCTTTTGGGGGTCGACCGGCTGCAAAACGGCACGAGGAACCGCTTGTTTCTGCAGACCGATCGACCAACCCCACGACCCAGGAGATGCGGCGGACCTGAGCATCATGGGGTATTGTTGTGTCTGCAGGTAAGTGTATTCACTGGCTATAGCGTCGCGCAGTGCGGGCAGAAAATCAATCTTTTCTGATATTCAGCACCAAGAACGTGATTTCTTGGTTAAAAAGAACGGATACTGGATGCATATCCGATTTCTCAAAATTCAATTTCTTAAAAGTACTTGCCGTTACTGACCGCTTCAGGCTGCGGCAGCAACCACGCGATTTCGCCCGCCGTTCTTCGCCTCGTATAGCGCCTTGTCCGCCTGCTTGAGCAGCTGTTCCGGCGTTTCAGCGCCCTGCTCATTGCACGCGATGCCAAGGGAGGCTGTGATATTCAGCGTTACACCGGACCGTCGCAGTACAAAGGGCTCGTTCTCAATCAGGCTGCGCAACCGTTCAGCGATGACTGCCGCTACGGCGGCGTCCGTATCAGGCATGACGACGACAAATTCCTCACCGCCGTAGCGGCAGGCAAGATCGGCACCGCGAACAGTGGAACGGACTCGGTTGGCGAATTCCTTCAACACCTCGTCGCCGACATCGTGACCATAGGTGTCGTTGACCTGTTTGAAGCGGTCAATGTCCGTGATGCACACAGAAAGCGAACGACCACGCGCTGCCGCACGGTTGAACAGCGTCTTCAGATGATTGTCGAGATAACGGCGGTTGCTGAGACCTGTCAGACCGTCCGTCACGGCCAGCTCGATGGTCTGACGGACGCTTGTTCGAAGCCTGTCATTGAAGCGCTTGCGCTTGATCTGGGTCAGGCTGCGAGCCACGAGTTCATTAGGGTCGATCGGCCGTATGATGTAATCATTGACGCCGATATCGAGCGCCCGCACGATGGTTTCCTCTGCCCCGGGTTCGGTCACCAGCAGCAGCGGCAAAAACCGCGTGCGCTCCAGGGACCGTAGATGCGAGCAGAGACGAAGCGGGTCGTAATCGTCGAGACTTGCGTTCACGATCACCAGGTCGAACGGGTTTTCCGCAGCTTCGAAGAGCGCCGCCTGAGGATCAGACATAGCCACCACTTCGGCGACCGGCTTCAGCGCCTTGATGATGCGCTCCTGCGAGCTTGCACGGCTATCCACCAGGAGCACCTGCCCCGGCTCCTCGCGGCCATCCGTGCCCTTCAGCATGTCCTCCAGGCCTATGTTCTGCGCAGTCTCTGCGCGTATGCGCAGCTCATCGCTTAACGTCTTCAGGCGGACCAAGCTCTTGACCCTCGAGACGAGTTGGAGGTCGTTGACCGGTTTCGTGAGAAAGTCGTCGGCTCCGGCCTTGAGCCCGCGCACCCGGTCCGCAGGCTGGTCGAGTGCCGTCACCATCACCACCGGGATATGGGTGGTACGCGGATCGGCTTTCAGCCGCTCGCAGACTTCAAACCCGCTGATGCCTGGCATCATGATGTCGAGGAGAACGAGATCGACGGGCGTGCTGGTGCAGATTTCGAGCGCCTTGAACCCGTCCTCGGCCGTCAGGACATCGAAATATTCCGCCAGTAGGCGCGCCTCAAGCAGCTTTACGTTTGCCGGGATATCATCGACTACCAAAATCCGCGCCGTCATGATCAGTCCCCCCGCATCACGCGTCGCCCAGATAGGTCTTGATCGTCTCGATAAACTTTGGAACCGAGATCGGCTTGGAGACGTAGGCCTCGCACCCCCCTTGGCGGATCCGCTCCTCGTCTCCCTTCATCGCAAAGGCGGTGACGGCGATGACGGGGATGATGTGCAGCTCATCATCCTCCTTCAGCCACTTCGTCACCTCAAGGCCGGACACTTCGGGCAACTGGATGTCCATCAAAATGAGGTCCGGCCGGTGCTTGCGAGCCAGATCCATCGCCTCCATGCCATTGCGTGTCTGGATGGTCTCGTAGCCGCAAGCTTCAATCAGGTCGCGGAAGAGCTTCATGTTCAGCTCGTTGTCTTCGACGATCATGACCCGCTTGGGCATGCACCTGTCCTTAATCCTGTCTGGACGCGCGATATCGACTATATCTAGTTGCGCCGGAGCCGATTTCCCATTGTAAGTGGAAACGACCCTAGGAGCATTTGGTTGAAAAAGAGGTAACCGATTGGCTGCGATGCGCCGCAACCCTGAAAACATCGAAGCTGTATCTGACCAGGCGGAGCACACCGCTGTCGCCATTCTGGGCTGGCTGGCATCAGAGCCGGAGATGCTGGGCCGCTTTCTCGCCTTGTCCGGGATCCAAGCGATGCAGCTTCGAGATGCCGTCAATGATCCTGGCTTCCTCGCCGGTATGATAGATTTCCTCGTCAGCCACGAGCCGACGCTGCTGTCGTTTTGCCAAGCCACAGATACAGCGCCCCAAACCGTAGAAGCCGCCTGGCGGCATTACTCGAAGCCTGGCCTTGATTCGGGCGAGTACTGACGAAGTTGTGCGTGACATCGCCAGCGGTCTGAGCGGCACTTGAGAGCGTGGTATATCGGGCGTAGGGTGGGAGCGTTCAACTTATGTTCCACCGATGACACCCGCGCCTGATGCAAAACCTGGCTTCTGTCGTGACTGCCTTGCCGAGCAGAAGGCGGAGGTGCGGCGCTGCCGGCTGTGCGGCAGTCCAAGGCTCGTCTACCACCCGGAACTCTACCAGCTATCCCTCGCCCACATCGACTGCGACGCCTTCTACGCGGCGGTGGAGAAGCGCGACAATCCGGAGCTTGCGGACAAGCCCGTGATCATCGGCGGCGGCAAACGCGGCGTTGTTTCAACCGCCTGTTACATTGCACGTATCCACGGCGTGCGATCGGCCATGCCGATGTTCAAGGCGCTGGAGGCCTGCCCCGATGCAATCGTGATCCGGCCGGACATGGAGAAATACGCAAAGGTCGGACGGCAGGTTCGGCAGATGATGCTGGAGCTGACGCCGCTCGTGCAGCCGTTGTCGATTGACGAAGCATTTCTGGATCTATCCGGCACGGAGCGACTGCATCACGATCCGGCCGCACGCACGCTGGCGCGCTTCGCCATGCGGGTGCAGGCCGAAGTTGGGATTTCCATCTCCATCGGTCTCTCTTATTGCAAGTTCCTGGCGAAGGTTGGCTCCGATCTTCAGAAGCCCCGCGGCTTCTCAGTGGTGGGGCGGCAGGAGGCACTGGCCTTCCTTGCCCCGCGGCCAGTGACAACGATCTGGGGCGTCGGCAAGGCCTTCAACGCGACCCTTGAAGCGGACGGTGTTCGTACTATCGGCCAGTTGCAGGCAATGGACGAAAGCGACCTGATGCGCCGTTATGGCTCCATGGGGCAGCGACTTTACCGCCTGTCGCGTGGCATCGACGACCGTGAGGTTCACGTGAACGATGCAGCCAAGAGCGTTTCTGCGGAGACGACGTTCTCTGACGACATCTCCAGGCATGAGGACCTCGTGCCTATCCTGCGGCGACTTTCCGAAAAGGTTTCGACGCGCCTCAAGAAGCACTCCATCGCCGGCCAGACGGTGGTGCTGAAGCTCAAGACAGCGGACTTCAAGAGCAGGACCCGAAACCGTCGCCTGGAGGATCCGACCCAGCTTGCCGACCGGATCTTTCGCACCGGCCTCTCCATGCTGGAGCGGGAAACGGATGGCACCCGCTTCCGCCTGATCGGGATCGGCGTCACCGACCTTTGCGACCCCGCAAGGGCCGACCCCCCCGATCTGGTCGATCACCATGCCGGCCGGCGTGCGGCCGCGGAAGCGGCTATGGATCGCCTGCGTGACAAGTTCGGTAGGACCGCAGTTGAAACCGGCTATACGTTCGGCGACCGTCGTCGCGATCAATGAAATGTGATGCGGATTCTTGTCGTTAACAGCTTCTGACCGCGACCGCGAAAATCTTCGTTAAATGGTCTTCGGTAACCTCGGCGCTTCGTATTGCGTAAGAGGTGATCATGCTGCGTTGTTTCTTGGTTGGTTTCGGGCTTTTGTCCGCGACCATGCTTTCTCATCCGGTCTTGGCCGACACCCCGCACACACTGCAGATCATCGTCTCCAAGAACAACCAGTCCATGACCGTTTATGATGGCACCGACGTCGTTGCCACATCGCGGGTGTCGACCGGCAAGGCAGGGCACACGACGCCGAACGGGATCTTTTCCATCCTCGAAAAGCGGAAGTATCACGAGTCCAACATCTACTCGAACGCACCGATGCCGTTCATGCAGCGCCTCACATGGTCGGGCATTGCGCTCCATGAAGGCAATGTTCCGAACTATCCCGCCTCGCATGGTTGCATCCGGCTGCCGCGTGAGTTTGCCAAGAAGTTGTACGGAATGACGGAGCGTGGGGTCCATGTCGTCATCTCAGACGCGCCTGTTGAGCCTATCAAGATCGCGCATGTGAACCTGTTTGCACCGTTGAAGCCGCTGCCAACGGAGCCGCTCATGTCGGACATCGACCTCAGGCCAACTGTGAAGCGAACAACTTCCGGGCCCTACGAAGTCGCCATGAACTCTCCGGGACAAGCCCCTGACATGATGATCACGTCGTCCGTCGCGCCAGAGAACAATGCTCCGCTGCGCATGCTGATCAAGCGTCGCGACCGACGCGACACAATCCTTGACGTCCAGTCGATGCTTACTGAACTTGGTTTTGACGCAGGCACGCCAGATGGATTTGCGGGGACGATGACCCGCTCGGCCATTGCAGGCTTCAAGCGGTGGAAAAAACTTCCCGTGGAAGGTGAATTGATCACCCCGGAATTTCTTGAAGCGCTTCGCCTGTCTTCAGGTCGAAAGGAGCCACCGGAGGCCCAGTTGCTGGTCCGCCAGAGCTTCAAACCCGTGTTCGAACTGCCAGTCGGGCTGAAGAACCCGGAGATCCCCCTCGGCACGCACTTCTTTACCGCAAGCAATGTCGACCGCAGCCGGGAAAGCGCCGACTGGCACGCGCTGACGCTTCCCAATATGCTCGGTCCGGCGGAAAGGAAGCGGATGGGTATCCGAGAGGAGGCGCTTCCCTCCACTGCGACTGAGGCACTCGATCGGCTGGACATCCCCGCTGAAGCTCGCGAAACGGTCGCGACTCTCTTGAACGAGGGGGCGTCATTGACAATCACGGATGAGGGACTTGGCCCGGAAACGGGCAAAGGAACCGACTTCATTACCCTCACCCGTTCGACTGTTGCAGTGCCGGCGGTAGAGCGGGAGGCAAGGGCCACGCCAAAGAAGCGGCGGGCTCCCCCACGCGCATACCGCAACGGCATTGGCCTCTACTGATCCGTCGCGGTTAAACGAGCTCTACGTCCAGGACACCCGGCGCCGCCCTGAGGGCGGCGGCGATTTCCGGCGAAATCCGAAACTTCTCCGTCAATTCGACCTCGATCTCGCGGCGACCATCTTCCTTGATAACGATGAACGAGACTAGGCCGTCACCCCGCGCATTCAGATGCCGGACAACCGTCTTCAGCGGCCCCGAATCGCGCACATAGACCCGGAGTGCCTTCTGCATCCTAACTGACTGTTCTTCCAGAGAAGCGGCTGTCTGTATCCGCAAGCCAATGCCTTCCGGCCGCTCGTCTGCCTGCACGGTGATGACCAGCGATTTCCCGGGTTCCAACAGGTCCCGATATTGAGCGAGCGCCTCGGAGAACAGCACGGCCTCGAACTGGCCTGATGCATCGGAAAAGGTGACGATGCCCATCTTGTTGCCAGTGCGTGTCTTCCGCTCCTGCCGACCGGTCACAGTACCTGCCAGGCGTCCAGCCGTTGCACCTTGCTTAACAGCTGCGGAGAACTCGGCAAAATTCTGGACGCGCATCTTTGCCAGGACATCAGCATAGGCATCGAGCGGATGTGCTGACAGATAGAAACCCAGGACCTGGTATTCGCGCATCAGCTTCTCTGACGGCATCCACGGGTTGAACGACGGGAAGACAAGCGTTTCGGGCCCCGTGGCCGAAGATGAACCAAACATATCATGCTGGCCGCTCGTCTTGTTCTCCTGTGCACGCTGCGCGTAGCCGATGATGCGATCAAGGCCTCCCAAGACTTCTGCCCTATCGCGACCGAAACAGTCGAAGGCCCCGGCAGAAATCAGGCTTTCCATGACGCGACGGTTGATCTGCTTTGGATCGATCCTCAGGCAGAAGTCCTCGATCGAGGCGAAAGGCTTGTCACCGCGAACCTCGACGATATGTTCGACCGCCGACTCTCCAACGCCCTTGATGGCGGCAAGGGCGTAGTAAATCTTGTTGTCGTCCGTTTCGAACCGGCGGAAGGACGTCTGCACTGAGGGCGGAACGACGGTGATTCCGAGACGCGAGGCATCCTGCCGGAAATCGTTCAGCTTGTCTGTGTTCGACATATCGAAGGTCATCGACGCGGCGAGGAACTCCGCCGGGTAATGGGCCTTCATGTAAGCCGTCTGGTAGGAGACGATAGCGTATGCGGCGGCGTGCGACTTGTTGAAGCCGTAGTTCGCGAACTTGGCCAGGAGCTCAAAGATGTTCTTGGCTTGCGGCTTGGAGACGCCGTTCTTGATGGCGCCGTCAATGAAGCGCTCACTCTGTTGGTCCATCTCCGCCTTGATCTTCTTGCCCATTGCACGGCGCAGAAGATCGGCTTCACCGAGTGAATAGCCAGACAGGACCTGAGCGATCTGCATCACCTGTTCCTGGTAGACGATGACGCCCTGCGTTTCCTTCAGGAGGTAATCGATCATCGGATGGACGGACTCGATCTCCTCTTCGCCATGCTTGCGGGCATTGTAAGTCGGAATGTTCTCCATCGGACCTGGACGATAAAGCGCCACCAGCGCGATGATATCCTCGATGCAGTCGGGCCGCATGCCGATCAGGGCCTTGCGCATACCGGCCGATTCCACCTGGAATACTCCGACCGTTTCGCCGCGCGACAGCATCTCGTACGTCTTCTGGTCGTTGAGCGGTATGGTGGCGAGATCCACATGGATGCCGCGCTTGGCGACATATTCAACGGCCGTCTTGAGAACGGTCAGGGTCTTCAGCCCTAGGAAGTCGAACTTCACCAGCCCCGCCTGCTCGACCCATTTCATGTTGAACTGGGTGACCGGCATGTCGGAACGCGGGTCCCGATACATCGGCACGAGTTTTGACAACGGCCGGTCACCGATGACGATGCCGGCGGCATGGGTGGATGCGTGGCGGTAGAGGCCTTCGATCTTCTGCGCGATATCGAGCAGGCGGGCGACAACCGGTTCCTTTTCCGCCTCCTCCTGCAGGCGGGGCTCCTCTTCGATCGCCTTGGACAGCGGCGTCGGATTAGCCGGGTTGTTTGGGACCAGCTTACAGATGCGATCGACCTGACCGTAGGGCATCTAGAGCACGCGTCCGCCATCGCGCAAGGCAGCGCGGGCCTGAAGCGAGCCGAAGGTGATGATCTGGGCAACCTGCTCGCGACCATATTTCTGTTGCACGTATCGGATCACCTCTTCGCGGCGATCCTGGCAAAAATCGATGTCGAAGTCCGGCATCGAGACACGGTCCGGGTTGAGGAAGCGTTCGAATAGAAGCGAGAAGCGGAGCGGGTCGACGTCAGTGATCGTCAGCGCATATGCCACCAGGGATCCTGCACCGGAGCCGCGTCCTGGGCCTACCGGTATGTCTTGCTGCTTGGCCCATTTGATGAAGTCCGCAACGATCAGGAAGTAGCCCGGAAACTTCATCCGCTCGATGACACTGAGCTCGAATTCCAGTCGCTCCCGATAGTCCTGCTCAGTGTAGCCCGGCGCCATCCCGAGTGCGGCGAGGCGATGCTCGAGCCCCTCGATCGCCTGCCGTCTAAGCTCCGCGCCCTCCGCGCGATCTGCTTCTTCCGGATCGTCCGTTGCACCGGTAAAGCGCGGCAGGATTGGCTTGCGGGTATCGAGGATGAAGGAGCAGCGTCGGGCGATCTCAACGGTGTTCTCGAGCGCCTCCGGGAGATCAGCAAAAAGCGTCGCCATCTCCGCCCTGCTCTTCAGATAATGATCCGGCGTCAGTCGGAAGCGGCTATCGTCGGAAACAATGGCATTGTGGGCCACCGCCATAAGTGCGTCATGGGCGTCGTAATCTTCGCGCGCAGGAAAGAAGGCCTCGTTGGTGGCAACCAGCGGGAGGTCGTGCTCGTAAGCGAGATTGACGATCTTGTGCTCATGTCGGCGATCGTAGCCGCTGTGACGCTGCAACTCGACATAAAGGCGATCGCCGAAGAGCGCTTTCAGGCGAAGAAGTCGGGTTTCAGCGTGTGCGCTGTTGCCGTCCTTCACACAAGCATCGACCGGCCCGCCTCTGGCGCCGGTCAGCGCGATCAGGCCTTCCGTCCCCGTCTCCTCCAGCCATGATAGCCGGACATGAACACCCTGTGCGCCATCGCCGCCACCGAGATAGGCGCGGCTCACCAGATCCACGAGGCGTTCGTATCCTGCCGCAGTTGAGGCAAGAAGGATGATCGACGGCAACTTGACGAGCTGGTTGCCTCGGCGTTCGTCCGACTGATCCTCCATGTCGATGGCGATCTGGCAACCGATGATCGGCTGAAGCCCCTCCCCCAGCGCCTTTTGCGCAAACTCCAAAGCGACGAAGAGGTTGTTTGTGTCGGTGATGGCGATGGCGGGCTGCTTGTCCGCCAAAGCTTTGGCCAAAATCTTCTTGAGAGGCAGGGCGCCCTCCAGAAGAGAATAGGCAGAGTGCACACGCAGATGAACGAACTCCGACGCACCTTCTGCGCCCACTCTCGCCATCTCTTCCGCACGCTCTGCCATTGTCGTCACTCACCTTATGAATCAGGTGATTTTCCGGCGGACGGGCGGCTAAGTCCAGTTGATACTGAGGTCGTCAACGTCTTTCGGAGGGGGACCGTTCAGAAGGCCATCATCAACATTGAAAGGCTGGCCACAAAGGTGGCGATGGAAGCAAATGCGGCAATGTCACGAATGAAGTCAGTCATGCTCGTCGTCTCCTTGTTCCTGTATGTTTTCTACATGTACTCTTTTTGTTCTCACGTCAACCGTCATGAGTACACAAGAACAAAAGCACAACGTTCTCGTCGGCCTTTAGGTAAAGAGCAGGTTAATGGAGGCTGATCGAACCTAGAAGTCGATGACCTTGCCGCCTTCAATCGTGACGCGGCGATCCATGCGCGACGCCAGCTCATGATTGTGGGTAGCAATCATCGCCGCGAGACCGGACTGCCTGACAAGCGCCTCCAGCGCATCAAAGACATAGGAGGCTGTCTTTGGGTCGAGGTTACCCGTCGGCTCATCCGCGAGAAGAACACGCGGCGCATTGGCCACCGCCCGGGCGATGGCGACCCGCTGCTGCTCGCCGCCCGAAAGCTCGGCCGGGCGGTGATCGGCACGGTGGCCGATGCGCATGTAGTCCAGCAGCTGTGCGGCGCGCTCCCTGGCTTCCGCCTCGCGCAAACCAGCAATCAGCTGGGGCATCATGATATTTTCCAGGGCAGTGAACTCGGGCAGAAGATGATGGAACTGGTATACGAAGCCGATCTCGTTGCGGCGGATCGCGGTGCGCTCATCATCTGAGAGCCCGTTGCACGCCCGGCCGCCAATCGTCACCTCACCGCCATCTGGATGCTCGAGAAGGCCGGCGAGGTGCAGCAGCGTCGACTTTCCGGTTCCAGAAGGCGCAACCAGCGCCACGGTCTCGCCGCTTCTCAATTCGAAGTCCGCCCCTTTGAGGATGGAGAGCATCATCTCGCCCTCGCCATAGTGACGTTCGATGGCCTTGAGCTGTAGGACGGTTTTCGCCATGAAGAAGGATGATCCTATTCGTACCGGAGGGCCTGGACAGGGTCGAGCTTGGAGGCGCGCCATGCGGGGAAGATCGTCGCCAGGAACGATAGCGCCAGCGCCATCAGCACGACCGTCAGCGTCTCGCTGAAGCTCATCTCCGCAGGCAGCTGGCTGAGGAAGTAAAGCTCCGGGTCGAACAAGACGGTGCCGGAGAGCCAGGAAAAGAACTGGCGGATCGACTCCACGTTGAGGCAGACGATCACACCAAGAAGAACACCTGCGAAGGTTCCAACCGTTCCAATCGCGGCACCGGTCATAAAGAAGATCCGCATCACAGCACCGGAGCTGGCGCCCATGGTGCGCAATATTGCGATGTCGCTTCCCTTGTCCTTCACCAGCATGATGAGCCCCGAGATGATGTTGAGGGCCGCGACCAGGACGATCAGCGTCAGGATCATGAACATGACATTGCGCTCGACCTGTAGCGCGGAGAAGAAGGTCTGGTTGCGCTGGCGCCAGTCAGTGACGTGGATCTGACGGCCCGCCGCAGCCTCAATGAGCGGACGCAATCCGTCCACCCCTTCAGGGTGATCGACGAAGAGCTCGATGGATTGCACAAGACCTTCGGCGTTGAAATAAAGCTGGGCCTCTTCCAGCGGCATGAAGATCATGGTCGCGTCGTATTCGGACATGCCGATCTCGAAGACGCCCGAGACAGGATAGGATTTGACGCGCGGATTGACGCCCATCGGCGTGACATCACCCTCGGGTGAAATCAGCGTAATATCGTCGCCGGCGCTGATGCCGAGCGAAGCGGCCAGACGCGAACCCACGAGGACGCCCTGCCCCGACGCGAAGCCGACGATATCACCCTGGCGAACGTTTCCTGCCACCTCTTGCAGCTTTTCAAGATCTTCGGGGCGCACCCCCCTTACCAGAGCACCAGACCCGGCTCCTCCGCGCCCGGATGCCAGCGTCTGACCCTCAACAAGCGGCAGGGCCATGCGAACTCCGGGAACGGCCTGGAACTTCACGGCAAGATCGGGATAGTCGTTGAGTGGTCCGTCAATCGGCTGGACAATCATATGTCCGTTGATCCCGAGAATGCGGGATATCAGTTCCGTCCGGAACCCGTTCATCACCGCCATGACGATGATCAGCGTGGCGACGCCCAACATGATGCCGATGAACGAAAAGCCGGCGATGACGGAGATGAAGGCTTCCTTGCGGCGTGAGCGGAGGTAACGCCAGGCGACCATACGCTCGAAGCCGGAAAACGGTCTGGCCGAGCGACCATAGCTTACCGCTTCCGTCTGCCCATCCGCTGCCACGCTTGCCATTGCAGTTCCACCTTGTTCGATCGACCGCGATTTCCCGCCGACTCAGCCGGCGAGCTTGTTCATAGCAGCTTCGATCGTCATGACCTCGCGTGCGCCCGTCTTGCGATCCTTCACCTCAACCTCGCCGGCCGCCGCAGACCGAGGTCCGACAATTACCTGCACCGGAACCCCGATCAGATCAGCCGTCGCGAACTTCGTGCCCGCCCGGTCGTCGGTATCGTCGTATAAAACCTCACTGCCGGACTTCCCGAGTTCCTGATAAAGCTGGCCGCAGACACGGTCGCACGCTTCGTCACCCGGCTTCATGTTGATCAGCACGACATCGAACGGTGCAACCGATGCCGGCCAGATGATGCCGTTCTCGTCATGCGAGGCTTCGATGATGGCGGGAACAAGGCGTGTCGGGCCGATGCCATAGGAGC
>JAEWOP010000068.1 GCA_023399635.1 Pseudomonadota bacterium | reverse complement strand
ATCCTCCTTGGTAAAGGGGCCATTGAATGCGTGGGCCGGGAGGATGTCGAGTACGGCCTCCGACGGGCGCGCGAGGCGCGTCCCCATCGGCGTGATTACGAACGGACGGTTGATAAGGATTGGGTCCTTGAGCATGGCATCAAGAAGCTGGTCGTCGGTGAGGTCCGGATTATCGAGACCCAGTTCGGCATAGGGCGTGCCCTTTTCACGGATGGCCTGACGAATTGTAAGACCAGCATTGGCAATCATCGTCGCGAGCTGCTCGCGGGTTGGCGGCGTCTCGAGATACTCGATGATCGTGGGCTCGCTCCCTGCATGCCGGATCAGGTCGAGCGTGTTCCGTGAAGTCCCGCAGGCGGGGTTGTGATAGATCGTGACGTCCATGGTCAGGTCCTTCCGGAGACGGTGTTTCGAGATACGGCCGGCGCGGCCTCGTACCAGCCCTTCGAACGGTTCACGATCCAGACGACCGAGAGCATGACCGGTACCTCGATGAGGACGCCGACGACCGTCGCCAGCGCCGCGCCGGAATGGAATCCAAAGAGGCTGATGGCTGCGGCGACGGCTAGCTCAAAGAAGTTGGACGCCCCGATCAGTGCCGAGGGTCCGGCCACGCAGTGTCGCTCGCCGGACATGCGGTTGAGGATGTAGGCCAGACCCGAGTTGAAGTAGACCTGGATCAGGATCGGGACCGCCAGCAGGGCGATGATCGTCGGCTGGGCGATGATCTGCTCACCCTGGAATCCGAACAGCAGGACAAGCGTGGCCAGCAGGGAAACAAGCGAGATCGGCTGCAGCCTTTCCAGCATCCTGTCTAACCCGGAGGTCGTGCCGTCGACAGTGAGCCTGCTTCTTAGAACCTGCGCGATGATAACGGGTATGACGATGTAAAGACCAACCGAGATGACCAGCGTATCCCACGGGACGGTGATTGCGGACAGCCCGAGAAGCAGGCCCACGATCGGCGCGAAGGCGACGATCATGATCGCGTCGTTGAGAGCTACCTGCGACAGCGTGAACAACGGTTCTCCGCGCGTCAGGTTGGACCAGACGAAAACCATGGCCGTGCATGGGGCGGCCGCAAGGATGATCAGGCCCGCGATGTAGGAGTCGATCTGGTCCGCTGGCAGGTAAGGCCTGAACAGGTATCCGATGAAGAGCCATCCGAGGATCGCCATCGAGAACGGCTTGACGGCCCAGTTGATGAACAGCGTTACGCCGATCCCGCGCCAGTACGTGCCGACCTTCGCAAGGGAGCGGAAGTCGATCTTCAAAAGCATCGGGATGATCATCAACCAGATGAGGACGGCTACGGGGATGTTCACCTTTGCGACCTCGACCGCACCAATTGTCTGGAATAGCCCCGGAATGAGATGTCCAAGGGCCACGCCGACGACGATGCAGAGGAAGACCCAGATGGTGAGATAGCGTTCAAATGCGGACATCAGGCGGTCTCCCCGGCGGCAGAAGAGCCTTCCATCGCGCCAATCTGGCGGAGACGGGTTTGAAGCGCCATGCGATCGATGGACTCGAGCGGAAGGCTCAGGAACGCGATGATACGGTTCTTCAGGAATCTTGCGGCCTGGGCAAAGGCGCGCTGTACTTCAACTTCCGAGCCTTCTACGGCGGCAGGGTCTTCGACACCCCAGTGAGCGGTCATCGGATGTCCGATCCAGACCGGGCAGGCCTCACCTGCCGCGCTATCGCAGACCGTGAAGATGAAGTCCATTTCGGGAGCGCCCTCCTTGGCGAAGACATCCCAGCTTTTCGAAGAGAAGCCCGTCGAGGGATAGCCGAGCGCATCCAGTTCCTTGAGGGCATGCGGATTGACCTCGCCTCTTGGCTGGCTGCCGGCAGAGAACGCGCGGAAGCGACCTTTGCCCTCCTCGTTCAGGATAGACTCGGCGAGAATAGAACGAGCGGAATTGCCCGTGCACAGGAAGAGCACGTTGTAGGTCTTGTCGGTCATGGTCGTTGTCCGTGTCAGGTCGGAGGTCTATTGAGTTTCATGATCGTCGCCGAGGCCGGGCAGATGCCGGAGAGCTGGCGGGTGGATAGAATGGCCGGAGGGGCGTTGCTCCGATTGACCGGGACGAAATCCATTCGCTCGAAGATCGGGGATGCGGTTGTCGTCGCGAGGAAAACAGCCGCGGTTTCTGGAGCCTGCTTGAGGGTCTCGCCCACCAGCGCCTTGGCAAGGCCTCTGCCACGGTATTCAGGGAGAACGACCACCGATCTTAGGAGGACGCTATCGCCGCAATGCTCGATCCCCGTGTAGCCGAGCGTTTCCCCGTTCCCGCCGACGACCCTGAAAAATGAGCGTCCTTCGTCCTCAAGGTCCTCAACCGGAAGGGCGGCTTCCACGAGCGCCTTTCGGAGACCGCGATCGCAGCCTTCGATCGTTTCCAGGCGTATGGTCATGATGCCTCCACCGCGGGCGCGCAACAGGGCGTCAACTCGGCGATCAAAGGCGCGCATAGCTCGTTGGAGCCTCCGCAACAGTCTTTCAGCAGGAACAACGTCAGCTCTCGAAGGCCATCCAGGTCAGCCCTGTAGATGATTGAACGGCTCTGCCTCTCGCTCGTCACCAATCCAGCTCGCGAGAGTGTGGCGAGATGCGCTGACATCGTGTTTTGCGGGACATCGAGCATCCGCGCCAACTCCCCTGCCGGGACGCCCTCCGGCTCGTGCCTCACCAGGGCGCGAAACGTCTCAAG
This sequence comes from Pseudomonadota bacterium, assembly GCA_023399635.1. Classification (GTDB taxonomy): domain Bacteria; phylum Pseudomonadota; class Alphaproteobacteria; order Rhizobiales; family Rhizobiaceae; genus Neorhizobium. The sequence goes on along the minus strand of JAEWOP010000068.1, from coordinate 3,672 downwards.
CCTCGTTGGTTGTGCCAATGCGCCGAGCGCCGTGATCGCGAGTGAGCTTTCCATATATCCAGAATAACGGATAGGATAATGGAGTCAACCTTTCTGCCTTGTCCTGCTTCTTTGAACGGAAGTCTGAAAGTAGAGATCACCGAGGAAGACGGATGTCCGCTGTTGGCGCTTCTGCGCCTTGACGCCAGTCGGCCCCAAGCTGTCAATAGAGGGCGTTCGCTTCCTAATATGGGTGGGTTTGTCACAGGGGCAGGACAAGAAATTACTGCCGGTGGCTGCCATGATCGTCTTCTCGAAAGATCGAGTTTGAGAAATTGCAGCCTACGGCTCTATGGCGTGGAACCCTCGTGTTTTTGGAGTATTCGAAATGATCCAGCGTCACCGTTAACGCGGCAAGGCATACGCCAGCGGAGTGATCCGCCGACAGAACTGTATTTTCGAGGACATCATGCAAAGACTGAACAACAAGACGTGCGTCGTCACTGGCGCTGCGCGGGGCATCGGTCGCGCCATCGCGGCTCGCTTCCATGACGAAGGGGCCATCGTCGTCATCACCGATATTGATGAAGCTACAGGAGCGGCGACGGCAGCCGAAATCGGCTGTCGATTCGAACCTCTTGATGTGCGTGAGGAGGCCGCTTGGTCGCGCCTAGCCCGGCTCGTTCCTGTGGCCGACGTAGTGGTCAACAATGCTGGGGTGACTGGCTTCGAAGAACGCATGACACCTCACGACCCAGAACACGCCAGCCTTGCGGATTGGCGTGAGGTTCACCGGGTCAACCTAGATGGGACGTTCCTCGGCTGCCGCTACGCGATAGGTGCGATGAAGGGTGCGGGGACAGGCTCGATAATCAACATATCCTCGCGCTCGGGGCTAGTCGGCATCCCAGGTGCGGCAGCTTATGCCTCTTCCAAGGCCGCGATTCGCAACCACAGCAAGACGGTTGCACTCTACTGCGCACAGCAGGGCTGGCGGATACGCTGCAACTCGATCCATCCTGCTGCAATCCTCACGCCGATCTGGGAGCCGATGCTGGGTAGCGGTTCCGATCGAGATGCCAAGATGCAGGCGCTCGTCGCAGATACGCCGCTCAAGCGGTTTGGAATGCCTGATGAGGTTGCGGCCATTGCCGTGATGCTCGCCTCGGACGAAGCAACCTACGTCACCGGGACGGAGGTGAGCATCGACGGCGGGCTGCTGGCAGGTTCCGCCGCTTCACCTAGTTGAGGGCCAGGCTGATCTGCCCGCCATTCATACCAAATTAGGAGCATGCAATGACTGCAATTGGCGCATCGGCGTCATCAGCGCCGCAAATCCGTTACCCTGAACACTGAGCGAAAACATGAAGCCTCACTACAGCATTCGGAAGATTTCGGCCCAATCCTCAGCCTCCCGAATCCCCTTGAATGACGGATGTCGAAGCGTTCCAGTATGAGTCCAGGCGCGGTACTCCACCTCTGCCATCAGAGACGGGGACGTCAGCACGAGGTTTTTGCCTGGCAGACGCACAGGCGGAACACTCGTCTTCAGCTTATCAAGCTGCTTCCTCAGTGACCTCGCCTGGTCGTGACTAAAGCCCGTCCCGACACTGCCGACGTAGACGAAGTCAGCTCCCTTGAGACCCGCCAGAAGAAGGCTACCGATAGCGCCCGCAACCGCCTTGGAAGGTTCATAGCCGATGATGGCGAAGGTATCCCTCTGGACGCACTTGATCTTGAGCCAGTCGCCCGTGCGACCAGAGCGGTAGGGCTTGTCTCTATGTTTGGCTATGATGCCTTCAAGCTCATGGACACACGCATGTCGCAGTAATTCATCAGGGTCTTCATCAAATTCTTCAGATAAGCGGATGGCACCGGTCTTTTCCCCCAGCACGTCCTCAAGGAGGTTCCGTCGGTCACTGTACTCCATTCGCGTTAGGTCATGACCGTCGAGATAGAGAAGGTCAAATGCAAGAAGGACGGAGTTACGCGACGGTAGTTTTCCTCCCCTGCCACCGAGCGAGTTTTGCAGCATGCCGAAGTCGGGAATGCCGCGCTCGTTGAAAACCACGGCTTCACCGTCGAGTATCATCGTCGAGGGTGAGAACCGCCTCGCTTCTTGTTCTATGCTCGGGAAGCGATGCGTCCAGTCGTGACCACCGCGTGTGATGATCCGGACGCGGCCGGGCTCAATGTGAACCGCAAGGCGGTAACCGTCCCACTTCAGCTCGTAGGACCACTCCTCTCCATGCGGTGGGGTGCTGACGAGCTTAGCAAGACATGGCTCAACTCGTTCCGGCATTGGATCGAACGGAAGCTCAGGCTGCCTTGGATCGCGTTTTCTTACGCGCCCGCTTTTCAGCGGCGGTTCCTGCTCGTGGAGCAGTGGCGCAACAGGTTTGCGAGGCGGCTTCGTCATTCAGGCATTGCAACAGGAAATGCTTAACAAGGTATCGCATTGGCTCAGCGCGGATCGAGAACATAATGAGAACTCAGGAGCCGCATGGCGGCGGCGCTCCCACCCGTTGTGAACCTGAAGAGACGCGCTTTGGCGCGAAGGAGAACCCGTGTCCGCATTACCCGCAGAGCCGTCGACAGAAGAAGACCCCAACGATGAAGTAGAGGCTGCTCTTGCATGGCACGATGGAGATGCTCGTGCCGCTATCGCCACCCTGCAGTCGATGACTGCCGACACTTGCGGCGTCAACTGGCATTGACGGAAGCTGGGATGAGCCGAGGCTTTAGCGCGCGGATGGCGACCCGCTCCTGACAGGGCTGAAGTATGACGGGGGATGCGGCCGAGAAGCTCAAAGAGGCAATCGCGCATCGCATCGCATGCATCGACAAACCGACCATCAACGCCTTGCCGGAACTGGTAGATCAAGAAGACGAGATATGCAGGCCACCCACACCATCTCCAGGCGAATCGTTGAAGAGGGGCTTGGCCCTTTCTCGTTTCATTGGGGTCACGGCAACCGTGAGCCCGCCACCCACAACGACGTCTACTTGACGGTGTTAACAGCCTTGTTCGATATTGACGATGAAGATGCCCGGCGGTGGAGCCACAAAACCGAATGGGACGCGGCCAAGGCAGAAGCCACACGTGACATCGTGCGGGCGCTGATGCGGAAGTTCGTCGTAGACATACGCAAGATCGTGCTCAGCCAGACCAATCACCATTCATTCGGCTCCCACAATCTCAGCGTCAGCAAATATGAGGATGAGCTGTAGATGTGCAATCTTTTCAACGTCACCACCAATCAGGAAGCGATCCGGACGATCACCAAAGCGTTCGACCGACTAGGCAACCTTCAGCCATCGCTCGACATCTATCCGGACCAGATGGCTCCCATCGTGCGGAACATTGACGGCATCCGCGAGATGACATGGGTGCGCTGGGGCATGCCGAGTTCGCAGCAGGCACTCTACCAGGCCGCAACGAAGCGGGCCGATAAGCTACGGGCGAAGGGGAAGGACGTCGACTTCCAGGAACTGCTGAAGATGGAGCCGGATGGCGGGACAACCAACATCCGCAACACGTCCAGCAAACACTGGCTTCGTTGGACGGGGATCGAGAACCGTTGCGTAGTCCCCTTCACGCGCTTTGCCGAACCCGACCCTGCAAGCAAGGTGGAAGGGGGGCGAACGCCGAATGCCTGGTTTGCCCGTGACCAGAGTGAGCCGCTTATGTTC
>JAEWOP010000161.1 GCA_023399635.1 Pseudomonadota bacterium | reverse complement strand
GGCGATCCGGGCCTCGCTGCACAGTAAGCCTCTGCTGAACTCGATCGGGCGCGGGACCGGGAGACCGGTGTCGCGTCCGATGTCAAAAAGGAGAAAATGGCGCTGATGCAGACCATGTTCAGCATAGCCGTCGATGCGCTGGCTTACGGCATGGTGCTCTTCGTCATTTCAATCGGGCTTTCGGTGACGATGGGATTGATGCGGGTCGTCAACCTTGCGCACGGTGCTTTCGCGATGATTGGCGGCTATATCGCCTCTTATGCGGCCCGTGATCTCGGCCTGGGCTATGCCGCCGCCGTCCTGCTTGCTGTTGCCGGTACAGTAGTCATCGCAGTCCCGATCGAGCGCTTCCTTTATCGGCGTATATACGGGGCGCCGGAACTGACGCAGGTCCTGATGACGATCGGCATTACGTTCTGCATCATCGGCATTGCGAACTTCGTATTCGGGCCGACGCTGAAGACAATCCCGCTGCCGGAAACGCTGCAGGGATCTGCCGATCTTGGCTTTCGCTCGATTGCTACGCATCGGATATTCGCAATCGGCTGTGGTTTGGCCGTTGCCGGTGCTCTCTGGTTCCTGATCGAACGAACCGACTTTGGCATCAAGCTGCGGGCCGCCGTCGATAATGCTGCCATGGCTGCGGCATTGGGTGTGCGAACCGAGATTGTCTACGCCATAAGCTTTGCGGTCGCCATCGGGCTTGCCGCTTTCGGAGGCGTTGTCGGGGCGGAGCTTCTTCCAGTCGAGCCCTACTACGCGCTACGCTACATGGTGACATTCCTGGTCGTCGTGTCGATTGGCGGCGCCGGCTCCATACCTGGGGCGCTGCTGGCCTCTCTGCTGCTCGGGACGATCGACACGACGGGACGATATCTTGCACCTGAATACGGCGAGTTCTTCTTCTATCTTGCGGTGATCGTCATCGTGATTGTCTTCCCGCGCGGCCTTGCCGGGAGGTTCAAGTAGCAATGGCAGTCAACTTGAATGATACCGGCGTTGCCGTGAGCGCAGCCCGCCGCAGCATTGTCGGCGGCGTGATCGGGATCGCATCCATCATCATTGTCGCGATGATCGGCTACTACCTTTTTCCCAACAATCTCGCGCTTCTGACCCGCATCATCGCCATCGCCTTCCTGGTGCTGTCTGTCGATCTTGTAACAGGCTATTGCGGCGTGGCGACGCTGGGCCATGCTGCGCTTTTTGGTGCGGGAGCTTATGCTGCGGGTATTGCGTCTGCGCATTACGGCATCTCCGACCCGCTCCTCATGACCCTGGTAGGTGCGGTGGCGGGCGCGATCGCCGGCCTGCTCTCGGGGCTGGTGATTCTTCGCGCACACGGGTTGCCGCAGTTGGTTCTGTCGATTGCTGTCGTCCATCTTTTCCATGAAGCTGCCAACAAGGCTTCCGCGTGGACGGGGGGTAGCGATGGCCTGTCGGGAATATCGACATCAGCTCTGCTGGGGATGTTCCAGTTCGACCTTTGGGGCCGTACCGCCTATGTCTACGGCGTCAGCCTACTCCTCGTGGTGTTCGTTCTGCTTCAATTCATAGTGCGCTCGCCCTTTGGCATGCTTGCTCGTGGTGTGCGGGAGGATCCACTGCGGGTTGCGGCCATGGGTGCTTCGGTTCAATCGGTGCTGTTGCGCATGTATGTAATCTCGGGTGTTGTTGCGGGGATCGGCGGCGCGCTGAATGCGATATCGACCCAGGTGGTCGGTCTCGACAGCCTCTCCTTCACGCTGTCAGCTGAATCGCTGGTCATGCTTGTCCTGGGTGGTACCGGGAGCCTGTACGGCGCGTTGATCGGCACCGTCGCCTTCATGTGGTTCGAAGATGTGGTGTCGTCTGCCAATCCCTTCCATTGGTTGACCATGGTGGGTGTTCTTTTGATCGCCGTGGTGCTGTTTGCGCCAAAGGGCCTCTACGGCACAGCTTCTGTCCTGGTTGCACGGATGAGGAGCGCGCGCCGATGAGCGCTTTGCTTGACGTTCGCAGTCTGAATAAGAATTTTGGTGGTCTCACCGTCACGAACAATGTTTCGTTGTCTCTGCATCCGGGCGACCGCGTCGCGCTCATCGGACCCAACGGTGCGGGCAAGACAACATTCGTCAACCTCGTGACCGGCAATCTCGCACCTAGTTCAGGGACGGTGGAGCTTGCCGGACGGGATGTCACGAAACTGAATGCGATGCGCCGCGTTCGTCTCGGTCTCGTCCGATCTTTCCAGGTGACACGGCTTTTCTACGAGATGACGCCAGAAGAGCATGTGGCGCTGGCCGTTCTTCAGCGTGAAGGCAAGTCCGGGCGAGTCATCGGCAACTACCACAGCATGCCGGAAGTGATGGATGAGGTCCGCGAAATCCTCAACATGCTTGGTCTGCTGGATCTTTCTTCCCTCAGGGTGCGCGAGATCGCCTATGGGCAACAGAGGTTGCTGGAAATCGCTCTTGCCTTGGCGTTGCGACCCAAGGTCTTGCTGCTTGATGAACCCGCTGCGGGCGTGCCTCAGAGCGAGACGGCGCGAATTGAACATGCCTTGGATAAGCTCCCGCCGGATCTGGCAGTATTGATGATCGAGCATGACATGGACCTTGTCTTTCGTTTTGCCAAGCGCGTGATCGTCCTTGCTGCCGGTACTGTCATCTTTGATGGATCACCGCAGGATGTGACGCAGGATGCCCGGGTGCGGGAAGCTTATTTGGGGAGCTATGCCAATGCCGGCAGTGCGGCTTGAGATCAAGGAGCTGTCAGCCGGGTATGGGCCGACGCGGGTGATCGAAGAAGTCTCCTTCTCCGTTCCAGCGGGATCTCGGCTTGCGGTGCTCGGCCGTAACGGGATGGGAAAGACCAGCCTGTTTGCCACTCTCGTTGGCCAGACGCGCCGTTACAGCGGGGAGATCCGCCTCGGAGATCGCGATATCACACGCGAAGGCAGTGCCTCACGCGCAGCGCTGGGGCTCGGGTATGTGCCGCAGACGCGCGACGTATTTCCCAGTCTCACCGTGGAAGAAAGCCTTTTGGTCGGGCTCAAGGGCAGGCCGAAAAGCTCTGTTGAGGAGGCTTACGCGATGTTTCCGCGGCTGAAGGAGCGGCGGCGCAATCTCGGAAGCCAACTTTCGGGCGGGGAGCAGCAGATGCTATCAACGGCGCGCAGCATTCTTGGACGGCCGACGGTGCTGCTGCTCGATGAGCCACTGGAAGGGCTGGCGCCGGTAATTTGCGAGGAACTGATGGCGGCCTTCTCGCAACTGGCGCAGTCCGGCGAGATGACGATCCTTCTGGTGGAGCAACGCATCCAAAGCGCCTTGGATTTTGCTGATCAGGTGATCATCATGGAGCGCGGGCGGATCGCCTGGCGTGGAACGCCCGCTGCGCTTGCGGGCGATCATGAAACGGTAGACCGCCTGCTTGGGGTCGGCGGCCTTCACTGACGGGTCACGTAGCTGGGATTAAGCTGAGGGTAGGGTTGAAGCAGGCGGTTGCACTGCCCCCTGTAGAACCACAACTTTGGTACCGTTGGGCACGCGTCGATAAAGGTCGATTATGTCCTGGTTGAGCAGGCGAATGCATCCGCTGGAGACGGCCCGGCCGATCGTCCAGTCTTCTGTGGTTCCGTGGATGCGGTAGAGCGTGTCTTGCCCGTCCTTAAAGAGATAGAGCGCGCGCGGACCGAGCGGGTTGAGGACACCCGGTTCCATTCCTCCCGCCAATGGCCCATAGCGCTCCGGTTCACGCTGGATCATGCTCTGGGTCGGTGTCCAGCGCGGCCATTCGCGCTTGTACTGGACCACGGCGTTGCCTTCGAACTCAAGCCCCGCCTTGCCGACCCCTATGCCATAGCGCAAGGCGAGACCGTTCTCTCCTATGAGGTAAAGAAAGCGAGCAGAGGTATCGATGATGATCGTGCCTGTGCGCTCCTGGGTCGGGTACTCGACCTCCCGCCGATAGAATTGCGGATCGACACGCGTCAAGTCTGCAGCGGCGATCGGGAAGGGCTCTCCTTCGATCGCCGCGTACATGGCCTGGTACTCTGCAGGAATCTGCGGCTTTACCACCTTAGGTTCGCGGGCGACGGTGGTGCATCCGGCAGTGACGAATGGAAGAGTGAGAAGGAAACTTCGGCGGGTGAAATTCAAGGGATTGGATCCAGATTATCCGGAAGTGCGGCAAGCCCGCGATCTTCCGTTATGGTGTTGGCAAGCGGTGGTCATTGCCAGTCCAGGTCCCTCGTTACAACTCACGGCTCCTCACCAAAGCGTGATCACGGTGGGTTTGGAGGGAAGCTGCTGACAGCGACTACGGCAGCATTGGACGGATGGATGCTGCAACGTCCCGCAAAGGCTTCAAGAACCGCTGCCGGAGTTCGTCTGCAGAGATTTGAGCTGCCGGTGCACCAATGTTGAGAGCGGCGACGGTTACATCGCGATTGTTCGTAAGAGGAACGGCGATGGAGCAAAGGCCGATCTCAAGCTCCTGATCAATGACAGCGAAGCCTTGTTCGCGCACTGTCCTTAGTTCCTCTACCAGCAGTTCCCTCTCGAATTTCGTGAACCGGGTCAGAGGACGAAGGTCGCATTGACGCAGGCGTTCGCCTGCCTCCTGTTCCGGGAGCGCCGCCAGGAGGACGCGACCCATGGAAGAACAATAGGCTGGAAGGCGGCTGCCTGCCATCAGGCTGATCGACATCACCCGTCGTTGGGATGCGCGGGCAATGTAGACGATGTCAGTCCCGTCCAAGAGGCTGGCAGACACGCTTTGTCCGAGTGTTTGAGAGAGACCGTCCAGAAAAGGCTGAACGATGTTGGGCAGCGGCGTTGCCGAGAGATAGGCATGGCCTAGCCTCAGAATCCGCGGCGTCAAGCTGAAGAACTTGCCGTCGTAATCCGCGTATCCGAACTCCGCCAAGGTCAGGAGACATCGCCGTGCTGTCGCGCGGTCCAAGCCCGTCCGGCGGGAGACATCGGCAATCGACAAACGCGGGCATTCCTCGCCGAACGCTTCGATGACCTTCAGACCCTTTGCAAAACTACCCAACACGTCCGGCTCTTTCATGAAGCCTCCAGAGACTAACTTGTGCGCCATATGAACAAATGTCAAATAACGAACATACATGTTGACGGCATCGCATCGGACGCCTCTAGATGGCAGGCAAGCATTTCTGGAGGAGCTGAGGCATGGATAAGACAGTCGCCAGTGCGGGGGAGGCGGTATCCGCTATCCTGGATGGCGCTACAGTCATGATTGGAGGTTTTGGTGGGTCCGGCGCACCGATCGAACTCATCCACGCGCTGATAGACAGGAGGCCGAAGAACCTGACCGTCATCAACAACAATGC
>JAEWOP010000106.1 GCA_023399635.1 Pseudomonadota bacterium | reverse complement strand
GTCGTATGCCCTGCTGCTCCAGCAACTCGGTCAGAATCGAGCGTGTCCCGGAACCCGGTTCACGCACCACCCAGCGGACCTCTCGCGCGTCGAATGGCGTTTCGGCCGGCCTGCCGCACCATGGATGACCGGGCGGTGCGATCAGGATCATCTCGTCTTCGCCGACCGGCACGACCGACAGGCTCGGTTCGTCGATCTCGCCTTCGACAAAGCCGAGATTGGCCGCGCCGTCGCGCACGAGCGCCGCAACCGTCTCCGTATTGCCCATGTGTCAATGACCGTGGAATCCGGACCCCGCATTTTCGCGTAAAAGGGACCCCGGTTTGGAGTGATGAAGGGCACGCCGGTGAGCGCCCGATCAGGCGAAGCTGGTCGGGGTTGCACAGCCTGATCGGGTGCGGCTGATTGGCTTTCGACTTCAGCTTTGTGATCGGCTTTTGAAGCGCCAGGAGTCGTTTCCGGTCTCGACGATCTCGCAATGATGCGTAAGGCGATCGAGCAGGGCGGTGGTCATCTTGGCATCGCCAAAGACGGTGGGCCATTCGCCGAATGCCAGATTGGTGGTGATGATGACGCTGGTGCGCTCGTAGAGCTTCGAGACGAGGTGGAAGAGCAACTGCCCGCCAGCCTGAGCGAAGGGGAGATATCCAAGTTCATCGAGCGCGACGAAGTCGATCCGGGTAAGATGATCGGCAATGCGTCCCTGCCGGCCGGCACGGGTTTCGGTTTCGAGCCTGTTGACCAGGTCGACGACATTGAAGAAGCGCCCACGCGCACCATTGCGGATCAACGATCGGGCAATGGCGATGGCGAGATGCGACTTGCCCGTGCCGGTTCCACCGACCAGGACAACATTGCGCTGATCGGCGACGAAGGCGCCGCCGGCGAGATCACGGATCAGGCTCTCATTGACCGGCGTGCCGGTGAAGTCGAAGTCGTCGATGTCTTTCGCCAGCGGTAGCTTGGCGACGGTGAGCTGGTATTTGATGGAGCGGGCCTGCTTCTCCGATATCTCGGCCTGGAGCAGATCGCCGACGATCCTCGGCGGCTCGTGCTGCCGCTTTATGGCAACGCCCATGATCTCGTCATAGGCCGAGCGCATCCCGTAGAGCTTCAGCACTCCCATCAGGTCCAGCACTTCGGTGCGTTCCATGGCTGTTCGTCCTCCTGAGACTGTCATAGCGGGCGCAGTCGGCGATCGGCTCATGAGCCAGCTTCAGCGCGTGGGGAATGGAAAGGATCGTGCCCGGCGCAGGATCTCGGCTACGGGCCAGGATGTTGAGGATCACCGCCGCCGATGAGACACCATGATCGAGGGCCTCCTGACAGGCCGCCTCGACCGCGTTCAATCCGTCACTCAGCACGCAAGTGAGGATTGACACCATCTGCCGGTCGCCGTCATCGGCAGCCTTGAGCTTGCGGCGCACCTTCTCCATGGCAGACGGCAGAACCCAGCCGCGGAACGGCGCGCCGTTGCGCAATCCACCGGGCTTGCGGGCCAGAACCGGCACGTAGTGCCAGGGATCGTAGATCACCTCGTTGCGGCCGAAGCAGCGAGCATGTTCTCCAACGACCGCGCCGTCCTGACGGATGACGATCCGATCGGCATAGGCATGGATCTCGACCGGCCGGCCGACGGCGCTCGAGAGCACCGAGTATTTGTTGTTGTCGAAGCGCACCGTGCAGGTCTTCGACACGGAAGCCGGAATGCAGTGGAAGCCGTCGAAGCGTCCGGCATAGGGAATGAAGCTGGCCCGCTCCTCTTCGAACACCTCCCAGACCGTGCGTTCGCTCTGTTCGGGATGCCGGTGTGCCTTGGCGTAAGCGACGCACTTGTCGGCCAGCCAGCCGTTCAGGTCCTCCAACGTCTTGAAGCGCAGCCTCGGCGTAAAGAAGCGCTCCCGCACCAGCCCGACCTGGTTCTCAACTTGCCCCTTCTCCCAACCCGACGCCGGCGTGCAGGCCTCCGGCTCGACAAGGTAATGCCCGCACATCTGCGCAAAGCGACGGTTATAGCGGCGATCCCTGCCGATGAAGATCGCGTCCACCGCCGTCTTCATATTATCGTAGATGCCACGCGTGCACACTCCGCGGAAGAAGGCGAACGCCCGATCATGGGCGTCGAACACCATCTCCTGCGTCTCGCGGGGATAGGCCCGAATGAAGAACATGCGGCTGTGACAGAGCCGCATGTGTGCAACCTTCACGGTCACCGTCACACCGTCCAGCAGGACGACCTCGTGGCTCCAGTCGAATTGGTAGGCCTCGCCAGGCGCGAAGCTCAGCGGAATGTAGGCTTCGGCCGCGGCGCTGCCGCGGTGCTCATCCCAATCCTGCGCGTGCCGCCACACCGAACTGTAGCTGCCGTTATAGCCGAGGCCGCGAAGCTCCTCGAAGATCCGGATCAGCGTCAGCCGCTCACGCTGCGGCTTGGCCGCGTTTGCCGACAGCAGCAGATTCAGCTTCTCACGCCAGGCTCCCATGCGGGGATACGGCTGATGCTTGCGCTCGTAGCGGAACTCCGTCTCGTCCGATCGCAGCACCTTGCGCACCACCTTCCGGGAGATCTTCAACTCCCGGCAGATCGCCTTGATCGACTTCCCCTGCACCAGCGACAGCCGACGTATCTTTGCAATCGTCTCCACAACCAACATCCAAAACACAAATGCCTCCGATCAAACCGGAGGCATCTTGATGACCCCACGTTAAGGGGGTCCCGTTTGGACGAAAATCACCCCTCAAACGGGGTCCTCATTCCATGAAAAATCACAACGAATGCCTCAACGAGCACCTGTTCCGCGGCATGGCAGCAGCGCGCCGCATCATCGAAGAATGGAGGATCGACTACAACGAGCATCGGCCACACACGAGCCTGCGCGGCCTCACCCCAAACGAGTTTGCAACCCGGTCCAGACAGGACCACATGGAGAACAGAGTCCAGTTATGAAC
>JAEWOP010000098.1 GCA_023399635.1 Pseudomonadota bacterium | reverse complement strand
CCCCCGCCCGTGTATGACGAAGAAGAAAACGGCGCTCGTCCTCCTGGGGCGAACGCAGTGAGACCCGTGCATCGCCAAGGGAGGAGTCTGTCTGAAGTCGGCGCGCCACCGACTGCATGAGAAGAGCGCCGAACATGACGCACCAGAAAGGAGAGTGAGATGGCTTCGGACATGACGGAATACGAACAGATGCGTGCTCAACTCCATGAGGAGCTTTGCCGCCAGACCGCAACTCTTGTTCACATCCGGCGCAAGATCTGCCGCTTACGGGCGTGCCGTCGAAGAGGCATCTGCAGTGGACAGATGGCGCCCTCGCCGCATCAGGCAGGGCAGGTGGAGGCGCAGCGAATGCTGGGGCTAAGCGGTTTGGCCTGCGCACAGCTCCCGCTTTGTACCGCCAATCTGGACCCGAGATTCTACGAGGCATTCAAGCGGGCGAAGGAGGAGCTGGAGCGGGACATGACGCCGTCTCCTGAAATTCGGTGGCGCGCCATCTTTTCGGCAGTATCCCGGCGGCGCCGACGCCCCTTGACTTCTGCCGCCAATCATCCGACCTCAGGCTCAGATCCCGGAGGTGCCCATCCATGACCGATGCTGCAAAGACCACCATCGACCAGAGCGAAGTAGATCGCTTCTCTGCCATGGCCGCGGAATGGTGGGATCCCACCGGCAAGTTCAAGCCTCTGCACAAGTTCAATCCGGTGCGCCTCAGCTATATCCGCGACAGGGTGTCGGAGAATTTCGGCCGGGACCCGAAGGCGCATCTGCCGCTATCGGGCCTGCGGGTCCTCGACATCGGCTGCGGCGGGGGTCTTCTCTCCGAACCGGTCGCGCGCATGGGCGCAACCGTCGTCGGCGCCGACCCATCGGAAAAGAATATCAAGATCGCCCAAACGCATGCTTCCGAAACCGGCGTCAACGTCGAGTATCGTGCCGTCACCGCTGAACATCTTGCCGAAGCAGGAGAGATGTTCGACGTGGTCCTCAACATGGAAGTGGTCGAACATGTCGCAGACGTCGATTTCTTCATGCGTACCTGTGCTTCCATGGTGAAGCCCGGCGGCCTGATGTTCGTCGCCACCATCAACCGCACATTGAAGGCCCGCGCGCTTGCCATCTTCGCCGCCGAGAACATTCTCCGCTGGCTGCCCAAAGGCACGCATCAGTACGAGAAACTGGTCCAGCCTCAGGAACTGGAAGCGCCATTGACCGCGAGTGGACTTGAAATCGTCCACCGCACCGGGGTCTTCTTCAACCCGCTCCAGGACCGCTGGAATCTGTCGCCGGACATGGACGTGAACTACATGCTGCTGGCAAGGAAGCCGGCCTGACGCTCAGTTGGCATCCTCCGGCAGCACCGGAAGCGGCGCGATCTCGATGCCCTCGTCGACCAGGGAGCGCACCTCTTCGAAGCTCGCCTTGCCGATGATGCCTCGAGCGTCAGTCTCGCCGTAGTGGATCTTGCGCGCCTCTTCGGGAAATTTCTCGCCGACGTCCTCGGCATTCGCCTTGATGGTGGCGACCGCTTCCTTCAGCTTCGCCATCATCTGCCTCTGCGCCAGGTCCATTGCGACCGCCTGCTTCTGCTCCTGCTTCCGCGCTGTGGAAACCGAAGGAGCCATCAGCGACTTGGAGATAGCCGCTGAACTGCAGACCGGACAGGTCAGAAAGCCTGCCTCGACTTGGCGCTCGTAATCGGCACTACCCGAAAACCAGCCTTCGAATTTATGCGCATTGTCGCAGATAAGGGAGTATCGGATCACGCGGCGGCCTCTTTGGCCTCCGCCGCCACGGTATCAAGCGTGAAGTCGCGGGCATTCTTGAGGTTCGGAATCTTGGATCGGGCAACCTTGACCTGCTCCACATCGATCTCGGCCGTGACGATCTGCTCGCCGCTGCTGCCAGCCGATGCGAGGACCTTGCCCCAGGGATCGACGATCATCGAATGACCAAACGTCTCGCGGCCGTCCTCGTGCACCCCGGCCTGCGCTGCGGCAACAAGGAAAGCACCGTTCTCGATGGCTCGCGCCCTCAGAAGCACTTCCCAATGCGCCTCTCCCGTCTGGCGGGTGAAGGCGGCGGGGACTGTCAGTACCTCAGCCCCGGCCACTGCTTCGGTACGAAACAAGGTCGGGAAGCGGACATCGTAGCAGATGGCAAAGCCAAGCTTGGCGAAGGGAAGATCGGCCACCCGTGCTTCGCCGCCCGGGCGATAAACAGCGCTTTCGCGCCAGCTCTCGCCGTTGTCGAGGTCGACGTCGAACATGTGGATCTTGTCATAGGTGCAGATGCGGCTGCCACCGGGCGCAAACAGGAAGCCACGATTGGCGATCTTGCCGTCGTCGAGTGCAATCGCCGTCGATCCGACATGCACGTGGATATTGAGCTCGCGTGCAAGCTCTTGTGCCGTGGAGACGATGACGTCGTTTGCCTCGTCCTTCAGCACCGCCATCAGCCCCTTGCGGTCCTTCTGAACCGCACCGGTCATCTCCGGCGTCTGGACGTAAACCGCACCCTGGGCGGCAGCATCACGCACGAGCCGCGCCATGTCGGCCGCGTTTTTCTGCGGATCGACGCCAGAGCACATCTGGATCGCGGCAACCTTGAACGCCATCATCTCTCTCCGTCAGTTGGCCAGCATAGGATCGAGCTTGCCTGCCCGATCCAGCGCATGGAGTTCATCGCAGCCACCGACATGCTCGCCGTTGATGAAGATCTGCGGGAAAGTGGATCGGCCATTCGCCTTGCCGATCATTTCCTGACGCAGTTCCTGGGAATAGGTGGCATCATGTTCGGTAAAACTGACCTGCTTCGACGCTAGGAGTGACTTTGCGCGGGAACAGTAGCCGCAGCCCTGGCGGGTATAGATCGTGACGTCTGCCATGTGCTTCTCCGGACGCGGCCTGAGGCGAAAGCAAGGCCGCGGATGTTGAATTCGTCGAGTTCATATAGGCCCGGAGATGGCCATTGCAAAGGTCAAAACGGTGACCTCGGCCGCCCCTGCTTTCTTCAAAGCGCGCGTTGCTGACGACACCGTCGCACCGGTGGTAAAGACGTCATCGACCAGCAGGATATGCTTTCCCGCCACATCCGTCTCACGTCCTGGCACCACCCTGAAGGCGGCGCGTACATTGTCTTCTCGACCCCGCGCCGTCAGCCCCACCTGTCGACTGGTGTTCTTCACCCGCACCAGCGTCCACGGCAGGAAGGGCCGGCCAGAATGCCGCGCCAGGTGCCGGGCAAGTTCGGCAGACTGGTTGAACTTGCGGCTGACGAAACGCCATCGATGGAGCGGCACCGGCACGATGCCATCACACCGCTGCACAAAGCCTTCGGACGCCCTCAGCATCCAGAGTGCCATCATCGGTGCAAGATCGGTGCGGTCCCGGTACTTCAGCCCATGCACCAGATGGCGGACGGGACCCTGGTGGATCGCAACGCTGCGCAGTCGATCGAACACGGGCGGATCCGCGATCGCCTCGGCCGACACCATCCCGTCACCCGGGTCATAGCTGAAGGGAATGCCGAGAATGTCGCAATAGGGTCGCTCGATGAACCGGATCTCGCCCCAGCAGGTTGGACAATAGCTTGCATGTCGCCCCGTGCGTACACCACATGCGGGACAGACAGGCGGATAAACAAGGTCGCCGATCCATCGCAATAACGCGGGAGCTCTGTTCCAAGGCTGGCGACTTGTTTGAACCTGTTCTGCCGTCATGGATTGACATTAGCGATCGGCCCGCGCCATTGCGCAAGAAAATCTTGAGGACGAAAGCAAGATGGAGATCATTTTCGATCAGGCACTGGTGGCGAAGCGGCGGGAACGCGCTGCGGCGAACGCCAATACAGGCGCCGGCTTCCTGCTCGACATTGCAGCCCGCGAACTTGCCGAACGGCTTTCGGTGGTTGAACGTCGGTTCGACACAGCGGTAGAGCTGCATGGCGGAACCGGCATCACCGCTCGCCTTACTCTGGAAAGCGGCAAGGTCGGCAGCCTGGAGCGGGTGGAGACCAGTCAGGCCTTCGCTGGTTCGGGACAAGCCGTCACGGTCGCTTCTCTTGAAGACGTGCCGCTTCAGCCGGCATCCGTGAACCTCGTTCTATCACCGCTGTCGCTTCACCTCGTCAACGATACCCCTGGCACCCTCGTGCGCATCCGCCGCGCCCTCAAGCCGGACGGCCTCTTTCTTGCTGCCATTCCCGGGGCAGGCACTTTAGCCGAACTTCGTGACGTGCTGCTCGCGGCGGAGGCGGAACTGATGGGCGGCGCAAGCCCGCGCGTCATCCCCTTCGCGGATGTCCGAGATATTGGGGCATTGCTGCAAAGAGCTGGCTTCGCCTTGCCGGTGGTCGATGTGGAAACCTACACCGTTCGCTATGACTCGCTCTTTCCGCTGATGCGCGACATCCGTGCCATGGGGATGGCCAATCCCCTTACCGGCCGCAGCCGGAGACCCGTTCCCAGGGCCTTGTTCCTTCGGGCCGCGGAGCTTTATGCAGAGCGATACTCGGACGCGGATGGGCGCATCAGGGCAAGCTTCTCGATCATCTATGCTTCCGGATGGGCACCTCACGAAAGCCAGCAGCAGCCGCTCAAGCCGGGATCGGCGAAGATGCGACTGGCAGACGCATTGAAGGTGGGAACCGAGAACGGCAGCGGCGGCGCGGACTAGCCGATCGCATTCCTCAGATGGCCCTCGACGGTGTTGAATACGTTCAAGAGCGCGTCGGAAAATCCGCCAAGCGCAACGATGAGCGCGACGGCGATGAGCGCGGCAATGAGGCCGTACTCGATGGCCGTGGCACCCTCGTTCGACCGTGACAATGACCGGAAGAGATGCATGCCGATATCCTTTCGCTGAACCTCTTCCGTGCTCAGCAACGGTTGTCGACGTCGTAAGGCTGAATGATGCAGACTGATCCAGGCGTCGTCTGCAGGACACTACGGCGAATCGTGTAGTGCTTGGTGCTCCTGTCCCCTGAGCCTATCGAGCCGGTTGTTATACGGTCAAACTCTTCCTGCACCTGCGCCAGATTTCGGTGATCGCGCTGCTCTGCAAGCATGGGGGTCACGATCAGCGAAAGTGCGACGGCCGCCGTACCGAACAGCAGCGCTATGTTCAGGGCGCCCGTCTTGCCCGACCGGTACGTGGCCCGCTTGCGCGTGCGTACGGTCTTCCAGACCTCATCGTCCATCATCTCAAAGCCTCGTCAAACGCGTACACTGACTTGGTAAAAGCGGAGCTTAGGAGATTTGGATAAACGATCTGTTAACGTCGTTTCAATTCGTGCCGCAAGTGTTGCCTCAAAGCAGATCCTGCAGGAAGGGAATCAGCGGTTCGTCTGCGGGCGGCATCGGATAGGAGCGAAGGT
>JAEWOP010000086.1 GCA_023399635.1 Pseudomonadota bacterium | reverse complement strand
CAAGTCGGGAACGATCGGCCCAGACGTCATCGATATCGGCAGCCTTTACAAGCAGACTGGAGCCTTCACCTACGACCCGGGTTTCACATCGACGGCTTCCTGCGAGTCCAAGATCACCTTCATCGATGGCGACGAAGGCATTCTGCTGCACCGCGGCTACCCCATCGAGCAACTGGCCGAGCACGGTGACTTCCTTGAGACCTGCTACCTGCTGCTTTACGGCGAACTGCCAACCGCGGCGCAGAAGAAAGACTTCGACTACCGCGTGACGCACCACACCATGGTGCATGAACAGATGACGCGCTTCTTCACGGGCTTCCGCCGCGATGCGCACCCGATGGCCGTGATGTGCGGCTGCGTTGGCGCGCTTTCAGCCTTTTACCACGACTCCACCGACATCACCGATCCGCACCAGCGCATGGTCGCGTCGCTGCGCATGATCGCAAAGATGCCGACGATCGCAGCCATGGCTTACAAGTACCATATCGGCCAGCCGTTCGTGTATCCTCAGAACGACCTCGATTACGCCTCGAACTTCCTGCGCATGTGCTTTGCGGTTCCTTGCGAGGAGTACAAGGTCAATCCGGTTCTGTCGCGCGCGATGGACCGCATCTTCATTCTGCATGCCGACCACGAGCAGAACGCGTCCACCTCGACGGTTCGCCTCGCCGGCTCCTCGGGTGCCAATCCGTTTGCCTGCATTGCAGCCGGTATTGCCTGCCTCTGGGGCCCCGCACATGGCGGCGCAAACGAGGCCGCGCTCAACATGCTTTCGGAGATCGGCAGCGTTGACCGCATCCCGGAATACATCGCCCGTGCCAAGGACAAGAACGATCCCTTCCGCCTGATGGGCTTTGGCCACCGCGTCTACAAGAACTACGACCCGCGCGCCAAGATCATGCAGAAGACCACGCATGAGGTTCTGGGAGAGCTCGGCCACAAGGACGATCCGCTGTTGCAGGTCGCCATGGAACTGGAACGCATTGCGCTGACCGACGAGTACTTCATCGAGAAGAAGCTCTATCCGAATATCGACTTCTACTCGGGCATCACGCTGAAGGCGATGGGCTTCCCCACGACGATGTTCACCGTGCTTTTCGCGCTGGCCCGCACCGTTGGCTGGATTGCGCAGTGGGCGGAGATGATCGAAGACCCGCAGCAGCGTATCGGTCGCCCGCGTCAGCTCTACACCGGCGCGCCGCAGCGCGACTATGTACCGGTCTCCAAGCGGTAAGGCTGGAAGACACCCATAAAAAAAGCCCGGTCTCAGCCGGGCTTTTTCTTTTCCATGACGTCGACGACAATTCCTGCCGCCGCTTCGCCCGGCGGAACCTGAGTCTGCAAACGCTGCCATGTCAGATCGAACCCCTCCATCATGGCCTGCCGCTGCAAACTGTCGGTAGACAGACGCTCCAGCCAACGGCAGAGGCTGCCGGGGCGCACCATCTCGTTGATGTATTCGGGGATGACAGGATAATCGGCGATGAGGTTCGGCAGAGCCGCAGTCCAGATCTTGATACGCTTCGACATCATCGTGATCAGCCAGTCCGCCTTGTAGGCAGAGATGACAGGCACGCCCGCCAAGGCCAGTTCGAGAATGACGGTACCCGACGCTGCAAGCGCGGCATCCGCTTCGGCAAACGCCCCCCACTTCCCTTCTGCAGAGACACTGATCTCTGGAACGATTGGCAGCGACTTCGCAATGTCGCGAACCAAAACCTCCTGCCGCGGCACCGTCGGCAGCAGGAAACGGGTCGGTCCGTTGCGCTCGACAAAGGCTGCAGCTGTTTCGCCGAAGATCGGGAGCAGCTGGCGGATTTCCGCTGAACGCGAGCCGGGAAGCAGCATGATCGTGCGGCCCTCGCCTGGCTGTTTGACCGGTTCCTCGGCGCGGAGTTTCCTCACCTTCAGGAGATCGGCATCATTGGTCAAGCGGTGGCCGACGAAGGTGGTCGGAGGCCCGCCCAGACGTTCCATCGCCAGCGGCTCAAATGGCAGGATCGCCAGTACGTGGTCGACGTAAGGCACCATCGCCCGCGCGCGATACTCTTTCCACGCCCACACGCTTGGGCAGACATAATCGACGATCGGCAAGTCCGGCAATGCCGCGCGCACCCGCTTTGCAACGCGATGAGTGAAGTCCGGGCTGTCGATGATGATAAGTACGTCCGGACGTGCAGCAATAACGGCGTTCGCAGTCTGCCGGATGCGGGATACCAGTTGTGGCAGACGCTGAAGGACCTGCGTCAGGCCCATGATTGACAATTCCGAGAAGTCAAACAGGGACTGAAGACCTTCCGCCTGCAGTGCCTCGCCGCCGACGCCGATCAGTTCTACGGGTCCAGCATGCGCCGCTTTCAGCGCAGAGACGAGATCTGCGCCAAGAAGGGCGCCGGACACCTCACCCGCTACCACCGCGACCCTGACCCGTCTAGTCATCAGAGGCCTCCTCTTGGAAGAGCGGTATCAATACCGCAGACAAAAAGCCCAGCATCCTCGGCGGCAGCGATCACCGCCTGCTCATCGAGAACAAGCGCCCGGCCCGCCTCTACAGCAATGCCGGCGAGACCGGCGCGGGCTGCATTCGTGACGGTAGATATCCCGATTGCCGGCAGATCCGCGCGAATATCCTGCTGTGGCTTGCAGAGCTTGACCAAAACGCCGCGACGACGGCGCGAGATCCGCCCCTCGTCCCTCAGGGTCGCTACGCGCTCCAGCATCCCGTCCGTACCCTCAACGCCTTCGAGAGCGACAACACGTCCGCCGACGCAGACAGCTCCCTGGCCGACGTCCAGCGTCCCAAGAGCAAGCGCGGCCTCCATTCCTTTGGCGATGTCCGTCAGGTCTTCGGCAGATGGCGCCACGGTCGTCAAGGTGCCGGTCCGCGCGAGAAGATTTGGAGCTATCTCCTGCGCGCCAAGCACCTGGCATCCCATACCTTCAAAGAGCCGGATCACCATCTGGAGGACGGCGTCGTCGCCACCAGAGAGCAGTGTCCGAACGACTGCCGGTACCCGGACAAGTGTCTTGAGCGTCGGGCGTATCTCGCGCCATTCCGGCCGCCGGCGCACCGCACCGGACATCACCACGCGCCCCACTCCCTTTTCCCGGAGGAACCGTTCGATGCCTGCCAGATCGCCGACGCCCGTGTTCAAGGTTTCAAAGCTTGCGAAGCTTCGATCCGCCTCGTTGGCCAAGGCCACGACCACAGGGTCTTCGCCGGCAGAGCGAGCGGCTTCGGCAAGGTAGAGCGGCAACTGGCCCCAGCCGGCAACGATTGCCAGCCGCCCTGTCCCGCCCGGCCGCACGAGGCTGGCCATGGCGTCAGGTTTTGCTGCGGAAGGGCGAGGAAAGAGCGCGGTCGCTCTCTGCCGCGATGAAATCCAGGATTTCCACGACTTCCGTACAGTCGGCATATTCGTCACGGATGGCAGCCGCGTTCGCCCGGATGTTGCCTTCGCCTTCGAAGATCTGCTTGAAGGCGCGGCGTACCCGATGGATCGTGGCGCGCTCGATGCCGGCGCGCGTCATGCCGACAATATTGAGGCCAGCCAGAATACCGGGGTTGCCGTTCAGCATCCCATAGGGGATCACGTCGTAGCTGACGGCAGACAGTCCGCCGATAAATGCATTGCGGCCGATGCGGCCAAACTGGTGAACCGCGGAACCTCCGCCGAGGATGGCATTGTCGCCCACCTTCACATGCCCCGCCAGCATCACGTTGTTGGACATGAC
>JAEWOP010000059.1 GCA_023399635.1 Pseudomonadota bacterium | reverse complement strand
CGACACAGCCAATCACGGAGCTGACCTTCCGGCCTGAGCGACTTGAGGGTCGCAACATGTGGGGCCTGACCATGTTCGACCAGATGGTCTGCCGTATCAGGTTGAAGCAACTGCGATACGACGGCATGTATACGCCGCCGTCGGTTGAGGGTACCCTTGTTTACCCCGGTAACTTCGGCACGTTCAACTGGGGTTCTGTCGCTGTCGACCCTGAGCGCATGGTGATGTTCGGGATGCCGACCTACCTGGCGTTCACCTCGCAGCTTATTCCCCGCGACCAGGTACCGGAGCGTCAGCCGGGCCAGACCGGCTCTGAACAGGGGATAAACCAAAACGAAGGCGCGCCTTATGCAGTCAAGATGGGGCCGTTCCTGGGTCCCCTGCAGATCCCTTGCCAGGCACCGCCCTGGGGTTACGTTGCCGGAGCCGATCTTCGCACAGGCGATATCGCCTATAAGCAGAAGAACGGCACGGTGTATGACATGACGCCGCTTCCACTTCCCTTCAAGCTGGGCGTGCCGGGCATCGGGGGTCCCATGATAACCAAGGGCGGCGTGGCTTTCCTGGGTGCTGCAGTTGACAACTATCTTCGCGCCTACAACCTCACCACGGGTGAACAGCTATGGGAAGCACGCTTGCCTGCTGGTGGGCAGGCGACGCCGATGACGTATACCGTCGAGGACGGGCGCCAGTTTGTGGTGATGGTCGCAGGCGGTCATGGCTCGGTGGGAACCAAGCCTGGGGACTATGTCATCGCCTACGCCCTGCCGCGCGAATGACAATAAAAGAAGAGCCGGGAACGATGTTCCCGGCTCTTTTACCTTAAGGCTAAACGCTCAGGCGATTTTGCCGATCGTAACTTCATTGCGAACATCTGTTACGCCCGGCACGCTTCGCGCCACTTCTTCAGCACGTTGAACTTCACTTTCGTACATGACTGTTCCGGTCAGGACGATCGTGGTGCCCTGTGCGACAACGTGGACGGTGGTCGCGTCGATGCCGCCGGCGGAGCTGAGCGCGTCCGAAACTGCGCCTTCGAGCTTTGCGTCCGGCGGAAATTCCTTCTCAACGACCGGTGGCTCCTCGTGGAAGCTCTGATGCTTGAAAACCATGATCTATCCTCCGAACTGAACGTGTCGTTCAACGCGCGGCCATGGCCTTTTGTTCAAGATGGTCGCCGAAGGTGGTTCGGATGGCGCTTTGCAACTTCTCTTGCGAGAAGGGCTTGGTCAAAATCGGCCAGTGATTGCCTTCCGCCGATGGCAGTTCAGCATACCCGGTCGCCAGGAGTACCGGCAATGCGGGCCAGGTTTCATTGATCCGCGTCGCCAGTTCCGCACCGGTCATTTTTGGCATGGAGTGATCGGTTAGAACGAGGTCGATGCCGCTATTCTCGTGTAGAAAGTCCAATGCCTGTTGCCCATTGAAGGCTTCAATCACGGTGTGGCCGAGATCTTCCAGCATCAGCGTGGTGTTCATCAGCACAAGCGCATCATCGTCAACCGCGAGCACAGTCAACGGAGCATGGGCGAAGTCAGGCTGGGATCCATGAGCGGCTGGAACGACTGCGCTCTCAGACTTTTGTGTTTCCGCTACGGGGAGCAGAAGCGCCACGGTCGTGCCTTTCCCCTTGCTGCTTTCGATCTTCATCTTCCCGCCTGACTGTTCTGCCAGCCCCTGGACCATCGAAAGGCCAAGGCCCGTACCCTTGCCAACGCCCTTGGTGGTGAAGAAGGGTGTCGTTGCCTGCTCAAGCGTTTCCGCATCCATTCCTTCCCCGGTATCGGTCACTGACAAGCGAACCATGGTAGTTCCCGGATCGCCGCCTGGCAGGTCGCGAACAAGCTCAGCTCCGATGATGATGCTCCCCCCCTCCGGCATGGCGTCGCGAGCGTTGACGATCAGGTTGAGGATCGCTGTTTCCAACTGAACCTGATCGGTCAGTACCGGCGGAAGGTTCGCTGGAAGATCAGTCCTCAGGTTGATCATCGGTCGGATCGAGCTGGGCACCAGTTCCGTGATGTTTGCGACAACCTGCGGCACGTCTACCGCCATCATGTTGAGGTTCTGCTTGCGGGAATAGGTCAACATCCGCTGGACAAGTGCTACGCCCCGCTCGGCGCCGAGGATCGCGTTGTCGAGCAGCGGGACCAAGGCGGGATCCTCGGGTATTCGTTTCTTGAGGATTTCGAGGCTGCCCAGGACCGCCATCAGCAGGTTGTTGAAGTCGTGCGCGATGCCACCCGTCAACTGACCGATAGCTTCCATCTTTTGCGCTTGGAAAAGATCTTCCCGGGCCTGGTTCAGCGCCTTCTGGGCCTCTATTTTCTCCGTGATGTCACGGGTAACCTTGGCAAAGCCAATGACCGCTCCGGTTTCATCACGAATAGTATCGATCACGACATGAGCCCAGAAATGCGAGCCGTCTTTACGCTGGCGGACGCCCTCCTTTTCGAACCTGCCCACTGTTCGTGCCGTCTCCAGACTTTTCTCGGGTAGCCCGGCTGCGCGATCCTCTTCTGTGTAGAACCTCGAGAAATGCGCTCCCACAATCTCTTCGGCGCGATATCCCTTTATCCGCTGCGCTCCCGAATTCCAGCTGGAGACGTAGCCTTCCGGGTTGAGCATGTAGATGGCATAGTCGGATACGCCTTGAACGAGCAGCTGGAACTGCTGCTCGCTTGTTATGAGCTCCTGTTCCGCTTTCTTTCGCTCCGTCAGATCACGTGTGATCTTGGCAAAGCCGATCAGTTCCTGTGAGCTGCTCCAGATCGGGTCAATGATGACGTGGGCCCAGAAGCGGCTGCCGTCTTTTCGTAGCCGCCAACCCTCTTTCTCGAAACGCCCCTCTGTGCGTGCAATCCTCAGTGCCTCGGCAGGCAGATTGGTCGCCCGATCCTCCTGCGTGTAAAACCGGGAGAAGTGTTCACCCAAAATTTCATGAGGCTCGTAACCCTTGAAGCGTTGCGCGCCCCGATTCCAGCTGCTGACCCTTCCATCCGGATCAAGCATATAGATCGCGTAGTCCGTGATCGCGTCGATGAGCAGGCGATACCGCTCTTCGTCAGTCGGTGTGCCCTGTTCAGGATGATCCGTCAATGCATGTCCCCCCTGCCCAGATTAGGCAGTTAACCCCGCTTAATACGCGACCGGGGATTTTGTTCCAAAGCTTGCCATTTTTCGTCAATCGCATCCGGTTCAAGATCGTTTCGACGAATGAACGCGTCCTTGTTTTCATGCACGGCGGCAAAGATGAAATCAGCAACAAGGCGAACCCTTGGTACGCTGCTCAAGTCCCGATGGCAAACGAGCCAGTAATTGCGCGTTAAGGTGACCTCGTCGGCCAGCAAGATCTGCAGATCGGGCTGCGCTCGTGCAATGAAATGCGGCAGCACGCAGAGTCCAAGCCCGTTTTTCGCCGCAGCTAGCTGCGCGAAGATGCTCGAGCTCTGAAACCGCGGCTTGATGCCTGGATGAACGTCGCCAAGGTAATCGAGCCCCGGCGCGAAGATCATGTCCTCGATATAGCCAATGAAGGGATGATCCAGCAGGTCCTCTCGGTGTTTGATAGGAGCGGCCTTTTCTAGGTACCTTTTGGAGGCATAGACGTTCAGAACGTAGTCGCTGATCTTCTCGGTTTTATAGGGGCCGCCCTTGGGAGGGTCGAGGGTCACTGCCAGGTCTGCCTCCTTGCGGGAAAGGGACATGATCTGCTGGATGGTGACGAGCTCCAACGAGATGTTAGGATGTTGCGTCTGAAAGGCGCCGAGCCGGTCGCTGAAGAAGAAGTTGGCAAAGCCTTCGGGCGCGTTGAGCCTGACGACGCCGCGTTGTGCAGTCGCTCCGGTTGCGACGTCCGCTTGAAGACGGTCCGTCTCAGCCTCGATCTTCTCCGCCGTCTCGATGAAGCGCTGACCTACCCCCGTCAGAACATAGCCACGCGGATTGCGCTCGAAGAGCCTCACCTTCAGCGCGAATTCCAGCCGATCGATGCGTCGGGAAACTGTTGCGTGGCTCGTGCGCAGGTGACGCGCAGCGGTAGACAACTGTCCGGTGCGGGCAACTGCTAGAAAATATTGCAGATCGTCCCAGCTGAAATTGGGGTGTGCCGTCATGGTTTCATCTGTTCAAAAATGCACAGGAGCTGTTTGCAATTAGCTGTGTGATTTGCCTTGCGTCAACTGCCGAATTCCGAAACGATGCGGCTGGAACGGTCGCCTTGAGGAGGGCGACCTCCCAATTTTGAACAGACTCGCACTCTGACATTCTCTGGGAGGAGAAATCATGCGAAAGAACCTGATTGCCTCGCTTGCAATTTTGCTGGCGGGAAGCACGGCCGCGCTGGCGCAAAGCGCTTCGGACGGAAAGGTCAAGATCGGCATCCTGAACGACCAGTCGGGCGTCTATGCCGACTTCGGCGGAAAGTCGTCCGTCGAGGCTGCCAAGATGGCGGTCGAGGATTTCGGCGGCAAGGTATTGGACGCTTCCATCGAGATCGTGGACGCTGACCACCAGAACAAGCCGGACATCGCGTCCAACATCGCACGTCAATGGTACGACACCGAGCAGGTCGATGCGATCATGGAGCTGACGACGTCGTCAGTGGCTCTCGCCGTCCAGGCGCTCAGCCGGGAAAAGCAGAAGATCAATATCGTCACGGGTGCTGCAACGACAGACCTGACTGGCAAACAGTGCAGCCCCTACGGCTTCCACTGGGCCTATGACACACACGCGCTCGCCGTTGGTACCGGCGGTGCGCTTGTGAAGCAGGGCGGTGACAGCTGGTTCTTCCTGACTGCCGATTATGCGTTCGGCTATTCGCTGGAAGAGCAGACGAGCACCTATGTGAAATCGGCTGGCGGTAACGTGGTCGGCTCGGTGCGCCATCCGCTCTCTAGCAACGACTTCTCGTCCTTCCTGCTCCAGGCCCAATCTTCCGGAGCAAAGGTCATCGGTCTGGCAAACGCCGGGCTGGATACCGCCAACGCCATCAAGCAGGCGGCAGAGTTTGGTATCACTGCCGGTGGTCAAAACCTGGCGGCTCTGCTCTTCACCCTGGCTGAAGTGCACGGTCTTGGTGTCGAAGCGGCGCAGGGCTTGACGCTGACGGAGGGGTATTACTGGAACCTCGACGACCAGAGCCGCGAGTTTGGCAAGCGGTTCTTTGAACGGACCGGGTCAATGCCCAACATGATCCATGCCGGCACTTACTCGGCAGTGATGCAGTATCTGAAGGCAATCGAGAAGGCAGGTACGGACGAGACCGAAGCTGTGGCCAAGGCACTGCACGAAATGCCGGTGGAGGACTTCTTTGCGAGGAACGGCAAGGTTGGCGCCAATGGCCGCATGATCCACGACATGTACCTACTGCAGGTGAAGAAGCCCGGTGAGAGCGACGAGCCGTGGGATTACTTCAACGTGTTGTCGACCATCCCAGGTGACGAAGCCTATATCGATCCAGCCAAGAGCGGCTGCGAGCTGGTGCAGTAAGCCGCTATGGCTCAGCCTGCACTGGACAAGCATGATGAGCCGCGGGTGGTGCTTTCCGCCCGCGGTCTCACCAAGACCTTTGGAGCATTCGCAGCGGTCAAGGACGTGGATCTCGATGTCCGCGACGGACAGGTGCATGCGCTGATTGGACCGAACGGCGCGGGCAAGACCACCGTCTTCAATCTTTTGACGAAGTTCCTGCAGCCCTCAGCTGGAAGCATCAACCTTCTTGGAACCGATATCACCAAGACGGCGCCGGACCGGGTTGCCCGCATGGGTCTTGTTCGGTCATTCCAGATCTCAGCGGTCTTTCCCCATCTCACGGTGCTCGACAATGTACGAGTGGCGCTGCAGCGCCCCAACAACCTTGCAACACAATTCTGGCTGCCGATGTCGTCCCTTGACCGGCTGAATGCGCGTGCGGAGGAGCTGCTGGAAGCTGTCGGTCTGAGCAAAGAGCGAAACGCGCTCGCCGCCGACCTTTCCTATGGCCGCAAGAGGGTGCTCGAGATTGCCACCACGCTTGCCCTCGATCCAAAGGTGCTGTTGCTCGACGAGCCGATGGCCGGGATGGGGCAGGAAGACATCGGGACCGTATCCGGCATCATTCGCGAAGTCGCCAAACAGCGTGCCGTTCTGATGGTGGAGCATAATCTTTCGGTGGTGGCCGATATCTGCCATCACGTGACGGTGCTGCAGAGGGGGGAGATCCTTGCAGAGGGCGATTACGCGACGGTGAGCCAGGACCCGCGCGTTCGCACCGCCTACATGGGCACGGAGGACGCGTAGATGAAGGCGCTGCTTCAGGTCTCGGGCCTCAACGCCTGGTACGGCGAGAGCCATGTTCTGCACGGTGTCGACATGATGGTCGGCGAAGGCGAGATGATCACCATTCTCGGCCGCAATGGTGTTGGCAAAACGACGACGCTGCGGACGATCATGGGGATCCTGCGTGAGCGGAAGGGTCAGATCATCTTCGACGGCAAGGACATGATGTCTGTGCCTCTGCACCGCACCGCTCATGCCGGGATCGGTTTCGTGCCGGAGGAGCGGGGAATCTTCGCCACGCTGACGGTTGAAGAAAACCTCATGCTGCCGCCCGTCGTTGCGGAAGCTGGCATGCCGTTGGAGGAGATCTATGACCTTTTCCCAAATCTTCATGAGCGGCGCCACAGCCCCGGCACGAAACTCTCGGGCGGCGAGCAGCAGATGCTGGCGATCGCGCGTATCTTGCGTACCGGCGTGCGGCTTCTGATCCTTGATGAGCCGACGGAAGGGCTGGCGCCAGTTATCGTGCAGCGCATTGGCGAGGTGCTGAAGAAGCTCAAGGAACGCGGTATGACGGTTCTTCTGGTGGAGCAGAATTTCCGCTTTGCCAGCCGTGTTGCCGATCGTTTCTATCTGATGGAGCATGGGCAGATGGTGGCGGACTTTCCCGTTGGCGAACTGCCGGAACGGATGGACATGCTGCATCGCGTGCTGGGAGTTTGACGATGACGATGATTTTCGGCATCCCCATCCAGGCATTCCTGGGACAGTTGCTCATCGGCCTGATCAACGGCTCCTTCTATGCCCTGCTGAGCCTCGGCCTCGCCGTTATCTTCGGCCTCTTGCGCGTTATCAATTTCGCCCATGGCGCGCAGTACATGCTCGGCGCCTTCGTCGCGCTGCTGCTGCTGCAGTATTTCGGGATCAGCTACTGGCTGGCACTCTTTGTCGCGCCGGTCGTCGTCGGCGTCTTCGGTGCTGTCATCGAGCGGACCATGCTGAGCCGTCTCTACAAGCTCGACGCGCTCTACGGACTGCTCTTCACCTTCGGCCTTGCCCTGGCCATCGAAGGCACATTCCGCTACCTCTACGGCTCTTCCGGGCAACCCTATTCGGTCCCCTCGCTTCTCGCCGGCGGCACCAATCTCGGCTTCATGTTCCTGCCGATTTACCGCGGTTGGGTGGTGGTGATCTCGCTCCTCGTCTGTATCGGCACCTGGCTTTTGATCGAGAAGACGAAGCTCGGCTCCTATCTGCGCGCGGCGACGGAGAACGCGGTGTTGGTTCAGGCCTTCGGCGTGAACGTGCCGCTGCTGCTGACGCTTACCTATGGCCTGGGCGCAGCGCTCGCGGCCTTTGCCGGCGTTCTTGCTGCGCCGATCTATCAGGTGTCGCCGCTGATGGGCACCAATCTCATCATCGTCGTTTTTGCGGTTGTGGTTGTCGGGGGCATGGGCTCGATCATGGGCGCCATCATCACCGGCTACATGCTTGGCATCGCAGAGGGGCTGACAAAGGTGTTCTATCCGGAAGCTTCCAATATCGTCATCTTCGTCATCATGGCAATCGTGCTGCTGATCCGGCCGGCCGGACTTTTTGGACGGGATGCGTGACATGAATGAGATTACCCATCAATCGCAACTGAGCTTTAGGCCACAACGCTCGGTCACCGCGTCTCGCAGCTATGCCATCTTCCTCACTGTGGGGCTGGTGCTTCTGCTGGTTGCGCCGCTGTTCTTCTACCCAATCTTCCTCATGAAGCTCCTGTGTTTTGCCCTCTTCGCCTGCGCCTTCAACCTCCTGCTTGGCTATACGGGGCTCCTGTCTTTTGGCCATGCCACCTTCTTCGGCGGTGCGGCGTATTTCACTGCCCATGCGGTCAAGGAGTGGGGCTGGACACCCGAACTCGGCATCCTGCTCGGCGTTGCCGGCGCGGCGGCGCTCGGGCTGATCATGGGCTTCGTCGCCATCCGCCGCCAAGGCATCTATTTCGCGATGATCACGCTGGCGCTGTCGCAGATGTTCTTCTTCTTCTGCCTGCAGGCCGGATTCACACGGGGCGAGGACGGTATCCAGCAGGTGCCGCGGGGCTTCCTGTTCGGCATCATCGACCTCAATGTGTCGACCAACATGTACTACTTCGTGCTGGCGGTCTTCGTGATTGGAATGCTGATCATCTGGCGCTTCATCAATTCGCCCTTCGGGATGATTCTCAAATCGATCCGGGAAAACGAGGCGAGAGCGACATCGCTTGGCTATTCGGTGGCCCATTACAAGCTGGGGGCATTCGTTATGTCAGCGGCGCTCGCGGGGCTGGCTGGCGGATTGAAGTCCCTGGTCTTCCAGTTTGCGACATTGACCGACGTCGCGTGGCAGATGTCGGGTGAGGTGATCCTGATGACGTTGCTTGGCGGCATTGGCACGTTGATTGGCCCGATCTTTGGGGCAGGCCTCGTGGTGACACTGCAGAACTACCTGGCGACATCGGATTTCCCGGTCACCATCATCACCGGCGTCGTCTTCATGGTCTGCGTCCTCTTGTTCCGGCGCGGCATCATTGGCGAATTCTACGCCTCACGGCTTGGTCGCAAGCTTGGCTTCGAGCATCGCCATTAGCGGGGCGTAGCACGCCATAAAGACATTCGTCAGGGAGGCCAGCCCCGCGGGAGCGAGCGCCTGGACGGCAGTTTTCGGAGTACGTCATGGAGCGGTACGATTATATCGTCGTGGGGGCAGGCAGCGCCGGCTGCGTGATTGCCAACCGTCTGTCGGCCGATAGCCGCAACCGTGTCCTCCTCCTGGAGGCCGGAGGTACCGACAACTACCACTGGGTTCATATCCCCGTCGGCTATCTCTACTGCATCAACAATCCCCGCACGGACTGGTGCTTCACGACGGAAAAGGAAGAGGGGCTGAACGGCCGCTCGCTTTCTTACCCTCGTGGCAAGCTCTTGGGTGGCTGCTCCTCGATCAACGGCATGATCTATATGCGCGGTCAGGCGCGTGATTACGATCTGTGGCGACAGATGGGCTGCGACGGCTGGGGGTGGGACGACGTGCTGCCCTACTTCAAGA
This sequence comes from Pseudomonadota bacterium, assembly GCA_023399635.1. Taxonomy (GTDB): domain Bacteria; phylum Pseudomonadota; class Alphaproteobacteria; order Rhizobiales; family Rhizobiaceae; genus Neorhizobium. The sequence goes on along the minus strand of JAEWOP010000059.1, from coordinate 12,317 downwards.
AGTCTGAGGACCATTACCAAGGTGGCGATGAGTTGCACGGCAGCGGTGGCGAATGGCGGGTGGAGAAGTCGCGGGTTCGCTGGGCGGTGCTGGATGCTTTCCAGAAAGCCGCCGAGGAAGCGGGCATCCCGATCACCGAGGACTTCAACCGCGGCACCAACGAGGGTTCCGGCTATTTCGACGTCAACCAGCGTTCGGGTATCCGTTGGAATACTGCCAAAGCCTTCCTGCGACCCGCCAGGAACCGTAACAACCTCACGGTTCTGACAAAGGCGCATGCACGGCGGCTTATTGTGGAAGAGGGGGAGGTGAGGGGTGTCGAGTTCCAGCATGATGGGACTGCCAAGCGTGCTCTCGCGTCTCGAGAAACAATCCTCAGCGCCGGAGCAATCGGTTCTCCGCATATCCTTGAGCTTTCCGGCATTGGTCGCGGCGACGTCTTGCAGCAGGCGGGAATCGAGCTCGTCAAGGAAGTCAAAGGCGTTGGAGAGAACCTGCAGGATCACCTGCAACTGCGCATGGTCTACAAGGTCACCGGCGTGCCGACACTCAACGAGAAGGCCTCCCGGATGATCGGGAAGGCGGCGATTGGCCTGGAATATATTTTCCGGCGCTCAGGGCCGATGTCGATGGCGCCAAGCCAGCTCGGCATCTTCACGCGGTCAGGTCCCGACAAGGAGACACCGGACCTGCAGTACCATGTTCAGCCGGTCTCCCTTGATAAGTTTGGCGATCCCTTGCACGGTTTCCCGGCGATGACGGCAAGCGTCTGCAACCTGCGCCCGGAAAGCCGCGGCTCGGTACATGTCAGAAACAGCGATTTCGCAGCGGCACCTGCAATAAAACCAAACTACCTATCTACCCCGGCGGACCGAGAGGTTGCGGTCCGGGCGATCCGGCTGACGCGAAAGATCGTGTCGGAGCCCTCGTTCGCCCGGTATCATCCTGAGGAATACAAGCCAGGCCCTTGTTATGAGACTGAGGAGGACTTGGAGAAGGCGGCGGGCGACATTGGAACCACTATCTTTCATCCCGTCGGTACCGTTCGCATGGGCTCCGATCCCGAAAGCGTAGTCGATCCGCGACTGAGGCTTCGGGCACTGGGGCGTCTTCGGGTGGCGGATGCTTCCGTTATGCCAAGCATCGTGTCGGGTAACACGAATTCTCCCACAGTCATGATTGCCGAGAAGGCAGCAGAAATGATCCTCGCCGACAACAGGTGACGAAGAGGTAGCATGACGGAGACCAGCCCAAACGACGAGATCATTATGGATCGAACAGGATCGGCGGCGATCATCCGGCTTAACCGGCCGAAGGCGCTCAACAGCCTGAACCTCAACATGGTGCGAAAGATGCGCGCGGCGCTGCAGGACTTCGCGGCTGATCCCGCCGTGTCGGTGGTAGTGCTGGCGGGCGAGGGCGACCGAGGCCTCTGCGCCGGCGGCGACATCCGGGCGCTCTATGAAATGGGACGTGCGGGTGACCCGCAGGCGACGCTTTTCTGGCAGGAGGAGTTTCCGCTAAACTACGCCATCGCGCACTTCACCAAGCCCTACATTGCCTTGATGGACGGGATCACTATGGGTGGAGGCGTGGGTTTGTCCTCGCATGGCAGCCATCGGGTCGTGACGGAACGAACGCGCTTGGCCATGCCCGAAACAGGGATCGGCTATTTTCCAGATGTCGGTGCGAGTTGGCTTCTGCCGCAGGCGCCAGGCGAGACGGGGACGTGGATGGGCCTGACGGGTCTGGAGGTCAATGCTGCCGATGCAATCTTCGCAGGGCTCGCAGACTGTTTTGTCCCTTCCGGTCGGCTGCCGGATCTCGTCCATGCGCTTGGAGGATTGGCTGCCGGTGCGGATGATGAGGCGGTGAAGGCTGTTCTTGAAGAATTCATGGCTATGCCGGAAGAGGGACAGCTGCAGAAAAACCGGGATTTGATCGACAGATGCTTCGGACACGATAGCGTGGAACAGATCATTGCCGCATTGGACGCAGAGGATGAGCCCTTTGCCACCCATAGCCGCCAGACCCTTCAAAGCCGCTCGCCGACGAGCCTCAAGCTCACCTTGCGTCTGCTGCGCGCGGGGCGGTCAAGCTCCGGTCTGGTGGAGTGCTTGGAACGAGAGTTTGGTGCTGGGAGAGAAGTCCTTCGTCACCATGATTTCTACGAAGGGGTACGGGCAGCCATCATCGACAAGGATCGTAATCCGCGATGGGCGCCGGCAAGATTGGCTGAAGTGAGTTCGCGCAGCATCGAGCCTTATCTTGGCGGGCGTCACGGGGCGGTCTTCCCCGACCATCGGCTCTAGTTGTCGGCAGTGGCGGATCACCACGAAACGCCACGGACAATCCGTTGCCAAACTTCGCCGAAAAGGAACAGAAATTCTACCATCGAGTGTCTACAAGGTTCCGGCTTTCTCGTCCTCGTCACCGACCCCCGGTACGTTTCGACATCGAACGAAATACCGGAGACATCGATGAACCGCCTCCTCCTGATTGGCACAGCCATCACCGCGCTGTTCGCAGCCCCTGCCTTTGCGCAGTCACCGAACACGCTTCTCAACGCCTCCTATGACATCGCACGCGAGATCTTCGCGGCCGAGAACGAGGCTTTCGTAAAGCAGCATCCCGGCGTCACTATCGACCAATCCCATGCCGGTACTTCCAAGCAGGCGCGCGCGATCGTCGAAGGCCTCGAAGCGGACGTTGTCACCTTCAACCAGGTCACCGATATCGATTTCCTGGTGAAGCAGGGCTTCGTGTCGGAGGACTGGCAGCAGGACTTCGCGAACAATGCGTCTCCCTTCTATTCCTTCCCCTCGTTCCTCGTGCGTGCCGGCAATCCCAAGAACATCAAGGATTGGAACGACCTCGCCCGTGACGACGTGCAGGTGATCTTCCCCAATCCCAAGACCTCCGGCAATGCGCGCTATACCTACCTCGCGGCGGTCGCTTATGCGAAGGAAGCCTTCAACAACGACGAGGAGAAGGTTGAGGAATTCATCAGCAAGATCTTCGACAATGTTCCGGTGTTCGACACCGGTGGCCGGGCTGCCACGACAACCTTCGTGGAGCGCGAGCTTGGCGACGTGATCATCACGTTCGAAGCCGAGACGCGACAGATCGCCAAGCAGTATGGTGAGGACAAGTTCGAGAGCGTCGTCCCCTCGGTCAGTCTGCTGGCGGAGTTCCCTGTCGCAATCGTCGACAAGGTCGCCGACAAGCGCGGCTCGCGCGAACTCGCGAAGACCTACCTCGACTTCCTTTATACGGAGGAAGGGCAACGGGTGGCTGCAGAGTTTGGACATCGCGTACACAACGAAAAGGTTGCAGCGGAGTTCAAGGATCAGTTTCCCGAGATCCGCCTCGTTAACGTCGATGACGTGTTCGGCGGCTGGAGCAAGATCCAGGAAGAACATTTCGCGTCCGGCGCAACGCTGGACCAACTCTACGGCAATCGCTAATCCGTCTCCCAGGACGACTTCCCGGCGGTCGCCAGGCCGCCGGGCTTTTCTGTTCAGCTGGACAAGGGAACTCGCTTGAAACGCAATGTTCTGCCGGGGTTGTCGCTGTCTCTCGGCGTTACGCTCTTTTACGTGGGCTTGATCGTGGTGCTGCCCCTGGCAGCGCTGATCTTCAAGGCGGCCAGCCTCGGACCGGCCGATTACTGGTCGATCATCTCGTCGCCCCGCGCCGTGGCCAGTTACCGCGTCACAGTGCTTTCTGCATTGGCAGCAACAGCCTTCAACCTTGTCTTCGGATTGGCGCTTGCCTGGGTCTTGACCCGTTATCGCTTCCCCGGCTGGCGGCTCGTCGACGCGATGGTCGATCTTCCCTTCGCCCTGCCGACCGCCGTTGCGGGCATTTCACTGACGGCACTCTTCGCCAATAATGGCTGGTTCGGTTCAGTCCTGTCCGATCTCGGCATCAAGGTTGCCTATACGCCGCTCGGCATCATGGTCGCCATGTGCTTCACGAGCCTGCCCTTCATCGTGCGGACGGTGCAGCCGGTGCTGGAGGATCTCGATCCTGCGCTGGAGGAGGCGGCCCAATCGCTCGGTGGTTCCGACTGGACGATTTTTCGCAAGGTGATCCTGCCACTCCTGACGCCGGCACTGCTGGCGGGCCTGTCGCTGTCGTTTGCCCGTTCGCTTGGCGAGTTTGGCGCCATCATCTTCATTGCCGGCAATCAGCCGATGTCGACGGAGATAACGGCGCTCCTCGTCTTCATACGGTTGGAAGAATATGACTACCAAGCCGCCGCTGCGATCGCGTCCGTTCTGTTGATCACGGCCTTCCTCATGCTGGCGATCACGAACCTGATGCAGGCGCGTGCCCTGCGCTACACGGCGAGGAGTTGAGGATGTCTGCTACTCATTCCGGCCGAAAGCCGCCGCGGGTCGGTGACCAGCCGTTCTTCCGGCGCCTGCTCATCGGCATCGTGCTCATCCTCGGGGCGCTCCTCATTCTGGCGCCGTTGGTCGTCATCGGTTTCGAGGCCTTTTCAGAAGGGTGGCGTGTTTACGCCTCGACGCTCGCGCATCCGGACACGCGCCACGCGATCTTCCTCACGGTCGTGACGGCGCTGGTGGCCGTACCAGTCAACACCATCTTCGGCATTGCCGCAGCCTGGGCGATCACCAAGTTCGACTTTCCGGGACGCCGCTTCCTGCTGGTGGTGATCGAGATCCCCTTCTCGATCTCGCCAATCGTCGCCGGCGTCGCCTATCTCTTCGTCTATGGTCTCCAGGGTTTCTTCGGCCCGCTGCTTGATGCCTATGAGATCAAGGTGCTCTTCGCACTGCCGGGCATCATTCTGGCGTCCATGTTCGTCACGGCTCCCTTCGTCGCGCGCGAACTGATCCCCCTGATGCAGGCGCAGGGGCGGGATTTGGAGGAGGCAGCCACATCGCTTGGCGCGTCGGGCTGGCGCACCTTCTTTTCGGTGACGCTGCCGAACATCAAGTGGGCTCTGCTTTACGGCGTGGTGCTCTGCAATGCGCGGGTGATGGGGGAGTTCGGCGCGGTTTCAGTTGTTTCCGGCAACATCCGGGGGCAAACAAATACCCTGCCGCTGCATATCGAGCTTCTTTATCACGACTACCAAGCCGCCGGTGCCTTCGCCTCAGCCTCAATCCTGGCGGTTCTGGCCGTCCTCACCATCATTGCCAAGGTGGCGCTCGAGCGGCAGGGGGCCGGGCGCGTCCGCCGTCCAGCCTTGTCAACGCCGGCCGTCCCTGCCGTGGAGCTCAAGTCATGAAGATCCGTCTCGACCACGTGGTCAAAACCTTCAGTACATTTCGTGCCGTCCGCGATGTCTCGCTAGAAATCGAGAGTGGCGAGCTTGTCGCGCTGCTTGGTCCCTCCGGTTCAGGCAAGACGACGATCCTGCGCATGGTGGCTGGTCTCGAATATGCCGATGGGGGACACATCTATTTCGGCGAACAGGATGCCACGGACATCCCGGTACGCGATCGGGGCGTCGGCTTCGTGTTCCAGCATTATGCGCTCTTCCCGCACATGACAGTGGCCGAGAACATCGCCTTCGGCATGAAGGTATCGAAGGTGAAGCGTGAGAAGGCGGCGATTGCCAACCGCGTGGATGAGTTGCTGCAACTGGTTCGGCTTGAAGGTCTGGGCGACCGCTTTCCGGCGCAGATTTCTGGGGGACAGCGTCAGCGCGTGGCACTCGCGCGGGCGCTTGCGGTTGACCCCAAGGTTCTGCTGCTCGACGAGCCCTTTGGCGCACTCGACGCCGCCGTTCGACGAGACCTGCGCCGCTGGCTGCGGGAGATCCATGACGAACTCGGCATCACAACGCTCTTTGTTACCCATGATCAGGAGGAAGCACTTGATCTCGCCGATCGGGTGGTGATCCTGAACGAAGGCGAGATCGTGCAGCAGGGGACGCCGGAGCAGGTGTGCCGGGATCCGAAGTCCGCTTTCGTCACAAGGTTTCTGGGCGACGCGAACCGCCTGTCGGCCGAGGTCCGGGGTGGCGTAGCCTATGCCGAAGGCGCGGCGATCGCAGCCGATGGTGTTGCGAACGGGGCGGCGGAAATCTATGCGCGACCAGGCGATCTTGACTGGTCGGCGACGGGCCCGGGAGTTGCTGCTTCGGTGACCCGTGTCATGGACCGCCCGGGCGGACGGCGCGTCATCGCTATCACCACCGCGGGCGAGCATCTCGAATTCGACGTGGAGCCTGAGCTTGCCGTGCGGGCCGGGCAGCAAGGATATGTGACGCTCCGGCGTGCCCAGGTCTTTGCCGTCGGCTGAACCTCAGTTGAGCTCGAAAAAAAAGCCGGCAGGATTGCTCCGCCGGCTTTTTGCGTTCCTGGTCTTCCCGCTTCAGTTCATCTGGGTAACGAAGCGGGTTTCGAGATATCCTTCCACCGCTTCCGAACCGCCTTCGGTGCCGTAGCCCGAATCCTTGATGCCGCCAAAGGGGACTTCCGGGATAGACAGACCGTTATGGTTGATCGTCAGCATGCCCGCCTCCATGTGACGGCTGAGCGCATGCGCGGTCTTGACCGAACCAGTGAAGGCGTAGGATGCCAGCCCGAAGGGCAGGCGGTTTGCTTCCTCCAAGGCATCGTCAAAATGGGAGAAACGATTGATGATGGCGAGTGGACCAAACGGCTCCTCGTTCATCATCTTGGCTGAAGTAGGCACCTCCGTCAGCACGGTGGGCTCGAAGAAGTAACCCTTGTTGCCGATCCGCTTGCCGCCGGTGCGCAATTCAGCACCCTGGGATACGGCATCGTGAATCATGTCTTCCATTGCCGGAATGCGACGCTCGTTGGCGAGCGGTCCCATGGTCACCCCATCTTCAAGACCGTTGCCTACTTTGATTGCCTGGGAAGCCTTCACGAAGCCTTCGACAAAGCGATCGGCGACGCCATCCTGGACCAGGAAACGGGTTGGTGCCACACAGACCTGACCGGCGTTGCGGAACTTGGCAGCCGCGGTCACTTCGATTGCCTTCTCCAGATCGGCATCGTTGAAGATGATGGCCGGCGCATGGCCACCCAACTCCATGGTCGCGCGCTTCATATGCTGGCCGGCGAGTGCCGCGAGATGCTTGCCGATCGGGGTCGAGCCGGTGAAGGAGATCTTGCGGATTACCGGATGCGGGATCAGGTACTCGGAGATTTCGGCCGGAATGCCGTAAACGAGATTCACCACGCCTGCGGGGACACCGGCATCGGCGAAGACACGGATCAACTCTGCCGGCGATGCCGGGGTTTCTTCCGGTCCCTTGACGATGATCGAGCAACCGGTGCAGAGGGCTGCTGAAAGCTTGCGCACGATCTGGTTGATCGGGAAATTCCAAGGCGTGAAGGCGGCGACCGGACCCACCGGCAGCTTCACCGTCATCTGCGATACGCCGCTGAAGCGCGAAGGAATGATCTGCCCATAGGTGCGACGTCCTTCTTCAGCGAACCAATCGATGGTGTCGGCGGCGCCTTGGATCTCGGCCTTCGATTGCGCCAGCGGCTTACCCTGTTCACGGGTCATCATGTAGGCAACCGCATCGGAACGCTCCCGGAGCAGGTCGGCAGCCTTGCGCATGATCTTGGAACGTTCAAGCGGAGACGTTTCGCGCCAAAGCTTGAAACCCTTGTCGGCTGCCTCCAGCGCAAGGTCTAGATCGGCGGGGCGGGCGTGGGCGATCTTGCCGATGACTTCTTCTGTTGCGGGGTCAGAAACCGGCAGCGTCTCGCCGCCGATGGCGTCGCGCCATGTGCCGTTGATGAAAAGCTGGACGTCAGGATAGGAATGCATTGCGGTGCCTTCTTTATCGGGAGCCGCCGCCTGAAATGGAGCGGACGAGATATCAGCGGCCGGCATATCGCGGAGGAGGAGATGGGCCGGCAGGGACAGGGTTGGGACGACTGAAACAAGAGATGGTCTCAGTCTGCGCGACGAGAGTTTTCGCCGCGGCCTTTACATAGGCTTTCTTGCCCGCCGATCCAAGAGCGCGTGGCGCGGAAGGGGAGCCGGCAGCTTCGATGCTGCCAGCTCAGATATCTCAGAAGAACGCCTGCAGGCCGGTCTGTGCCCGGCCCAGGATCAACGCATGAACGTCATGCGTTCCCTCATAGGTGTTGACTGTCTCAAGGTTCTGCGCGTGGCGCATGACGTGATACTCGATCTGAATACCGTTGCCGCCGTGCATGTCGCGGGCCTGGCGGGCCACGTCCAGCGCCTTGCCACAGTTGTTGCGCTTGACGATGGAAATCATCTCCGGCGCCATCTTTTCCTCGTCCATCAGCCGGCCGACGCGGAGCGACGCCTGCAGGCCGAGCGCGATCTCCGTTTGCATGTCAGCGAGCTTTTTCTGGTAAAGCTGCATTCCGGCCAGCGGCTTGCCGAACTGCTTGCGGTCGAGCCCGTACTGGCGCGCCCGGAACCAGCAGTCTTCAGCCGCTCCCATGACGCCCCAGGATATGCCGTACCGGGCGCGGTTGAGGCAACCGAATGGCCCCTTGAGGCCGGACACGTTTGGGAGCAGGGCCTCTTCGCCGACCTCGACGCCTTCCAGAACGATCTCGCCGGTGACAGAGGCGCGCAGCGACAGCTTGCCGCCGATCTTTGGGGCCGACAGTCCCTTCATGCCCTTCTCGAGGACGAAGCCGCGGATCTCGTTGTTGTGTGCCTCGGATTTTGCCCAGACGACAAACACATCTGCGATCGGCGCGTTGGAGATCCAGGTCTTGGCGCCGCTGAGACGATACCCGCCTTCGATCTTTTCCGCACGAGTCTTCATCCCACCCGGGTCGGACCCAGCATCCGGCTCGGTCAGGCCGAAGCAGCCGATCAATTCACCGGAGACCAGACCCGGCAGATACTTGTCCTTCTGCTCTTCGGAGCCGTAGGCGAAGATCGGGTAGATCACGAGCGATGACTGCACACTCATCATCGAGCGGTAGCCGGAATCGATACGTTCGACTTCCCGAGCGACGAGGCCATAGGCGACGTAGCCGGCATCGGCTGCACCGTATTTTTCCGGCAGCGTGACACCCAGCAGACCTGCCTGACCCATCAAGCGGAAGAGCTCCGGCGACGTGGTCTCGTTCAGATACGCTTCCTGCACGCGCGGCAGCAGTTCGGATTTGCCGAAGGCTGCAGCGGCGTCGCGGATCATCCGCTCCTCGTCAGTCAATTGCTCTTCGAGAAGAAAGGGATCATCCCAGGAAAATCCTACACGTCCGCTCACCATTAAGCCTCCAGTTGATGCTGTGATTATCTGTCACGGTGGAGAGAGCGGCAACCCGCGTTTACTCATTTTCGCATGACTGATAGTAATAGCCTATGACCAGCCTCAGCCGCCGCCTCCTACCGTCCACTGCCGCATTGGCAGCCTTTGAATCTGTTGCGCGCTTGCGTAGTTTTTCCGTCGCGGCTGAAGAGCTGGCGCTGACGCAAGGCGCCATCAGTCGGCAGGTTTCGGGGTTGGAAGAGCTCCTGGGCGTGGTGCTCTTCGAGCGCACGAGCCGCGGTGTCGTGCTAACGCCGTCCGGCGCGGAATATGCGAAATCGGTTGGTGCGGCTCTCTCGCAGATCCGTTCAGCATCGCTTCAAGCCATGACCAAACGGCATGGGGATACGCTGAACCTCGCCATCCTGCCGACCTTTGGGACGCGCTGGCTCATGCCTCGGATCCCGAGCTTTGTTGCCCGCCACCCCGAGATCACGCTGAACTTCGCCACTCGCATCGGGATCTTCGATTTCGACCGCGACGGCATCGACATGGCAATCCACATCGGACAACCCGATTGGCCGGGCGCCGAGTGCACGTTCCTGATGGACGAAATGGTGGCGCCGGTCTGCAGCCCCGGCTTCCTCGCCGGTCACCCGATAGAGCGGCCGGAGGACATTCTTTCGATGCCGCTGCTGCACATGGCGTCGCGTCCCGGTGCATGGGCCCATTGGTTGCAGAGCCGGGGTCTAACCGGCGGCAGCTCGCAAGGGATGCGGTTCGAGCAATTCTCGAATGTCGCCCAAGCCTGTGCCGCGGGTTTGGGGCTCGCACTGATGCCGCTCTTCCTGATCGATTCCGAGCTTGCGAACGGGCAGCTTGTGCAGGCGGATCCGCACCAGGTTAGGTCCCCCAGTGCTTATTACGCCGTCGCGCCTTTGACGAAAACAGACTTCCGTCCAGTGGTCACGTTCCGCTCCTGGCTGCTGGAAGAGGTGGAGCGCTACCGAGGTGAGGTCGTCGCCTGGTAGTGTGCCTGGGTCACTCACCGATGACAAAAGCGCAATTGACCCGGCCGAGGTAGGTCCTAATCTTCGCCTCCGCGCTTCATGTCGGGTGCGGACGGTGGTTTCGAACGGGGTGCGGTAACAGATGCAGATAGCCGGAGCGACGATGACCGAATTCGAAGGCGCGTACGGTTTCTCCCGACAAGACGTTACCTTGGGCAACTGGCGCGAAGCGCCCTATAGCCGCTGGTCGTTTCACAATCTGCGAGAGCTAGTACCGACGTCGCACATCTCCTGTGGTGCCCCCGGGAGTGAGGCGCCTTTCACGGGGAACGATCTACTTTCCCAAAAGATCGCCCAAGGCGCCGGGGGTGCGTCGACGGTCGCGCAGCATCTCGAACACTCGCATACGGACGCTTTCGTGCTGATGCGGCGCGGGGAAATCTTCGGTGAATATTACGCCGCTCATTCGGGGATCAAGAAGCCACACGTCATCTTTTCCGTCAGCAAGTCGATCACGGCTATGGTCTCAGGAATCCTCGAGGCGGAGGGTGTGCTCGATCCGGAGAAGCCGGTCTCCGCCTATCTGCCAGAAGCAGTCGGCAGCGCCTATGGCGGCTGCCGTTACCGCGACGTCCTGGACATGCGAGTGAGCCTCGACTTCAATGAAGTGTATCTCGACAAGAATGGGGCCTTTGCCCGCTACCGCCGCGCCATGTTGTGGAACCCGCCGGAGCCGGGGACGTCCGCTGAAGATCTCCGATCTCTGCTGTTGTCGCTGAAGAAGGCAGACCGCCCGCATGGCGGCCCCTTCTTCTACGCTTCGCCCAATTCGGACCTGCTTGGCATCATCCTGGAGAGGGTGAGCGGCAAGCGCTACGCAGAGCTGGTATCGGAGTTGCTCTGGCAACCCATCGAAGCTTGCAGCGATGCCTATGTCACGGTGGATGCAGTCGGAACGGCACGTGCTGCCGGTGGTGTCTGCGTCACGGCGCGCGATCTTGCTCGGGTGGGGGAACTGGTGAGAACAGGCGGAGCATGTTCCGGCCGACAAGTGCTGCCAGGCGCTTGGGTCTCAGACATGCTGACCAACGGCGATCCAGATGCATGGAGAGCAGGCGGCGAAAACGTCTTCCCTGATGGCCGCTACCGCAGCCAATGGTACCAGACCGGAGAAGCGAGCGGTGCCTTCTGCGCCATCGGGATCCACGGCCAGTGGATCTATGTCGATCCGTCTCGCGAAGTCACCATCAGCAAGCTCTCCTCCCAGCCCAACCCGGTGGACGACGAGCTGAAGTTTGCAAACCTTGCATTCTTCCGCGCTGTCTGCAGTGCTTTCGATTGAGTGGATCCAGGAGCGCGCTTTGCCGGATCAGTTTCCATTTGCCTCTTGCAGCGAAGGCCGGGGCGACTAGGATCATGCAGATCGTCATTTCAGAAATCCTTCCCTACAATTAGGACCTGCCTATGGAACTGGTGCTCGACGGCCATAACGACGTGCTCTTGCGGCTCTGGCGCGGGATGAAGGCGGGTGGGGATCCGGCGGCACAGTTCTTTTACGGTACGTCTGAAGGTCACATTGATGCACTCCGCGCCAGGCAGGGAGGTCTCGCTGGCGGCTTCTGCGCGATCTACGTCCCGTCCGGCGACCTGATCCTCAAGGAGCCTGACGAACAGGGCCACTACGAGACGCCGCTTGCTGCGCCGCTGACATTGGAGCCGTCGCTGGAGATCGCCCTGGAGAAGGCGGCGATCGCCCTGAGGCTCGATCGCGCAGGGGCCTGGCGCCTCTGCCGCTCGACAACGGATATCCGCGGGGCGATGCAGGACGGCGTATTCGCTGCCGTCCTGCACATGGAGGGTTGCGAAGCGATCGACCCGGATCTCGATAATCTGGAAGTTTTCTACGCAGCCGGTCTGCGCTCGCTCGGTCCGGTCTGGAGCCGCCACAACATCTTCGGTCATGGCGTTCCCTTTGCCTTCCCCATGTCGCCGGATACGGGGCCGGGCCTCACCGACCAGGGTTTCGAGCTGGTGCGGGCCTGCAACCAGCTTGGGATACTCATCGATCTCGCACACATGACCGAGAAGGGCTTCTGGGA